>NZ_JBVVPL010000044.1:0-48594 GCF_055807615.1 Bradyrhizobium sp. MV1.5
ACGGTTTCACGATTCTGGAATCCCCAGATGCCGATCTGAGTCAATCCGCCGCACCAGATATGTGCATGCCCTAGGGCGAAGGCCGGGACCCATACCGCGTGATTTATCGAGGGAGAGCGGTCTTCATACCGACGACTGCATAATTCTGTGTCTTCGCAGAGCTATTCCCTGTGGTTATGGGTCCCGGCCTTCGCCGGGACGACGTCGGAGTTAGCGGTGGGATCTATTGCGTCCTTCCGGTGCCGACTGCTCCTCACCCTTCGCCTCGTTCCACAACGCGTCCATCTCCGCCAGCGACGCCTGCTCCAGCGTGCGCCCCTGCGCTTCCAGCGCCCGCTCGATAAACGCAAAGCGCCGCTCGAATTTCGCGTTGGTCGCGCGCAGCGCGGCTTCCGGATCGGCATCGACATGGCGGGCGAGGTTGACCAGCGCGAACATCAGGTCGCCGGTCTCTTCCGCCAAGCCATCGCTGTCGTTGCGATCGAGGGCGGCCTCGATCTCGTCGGCTTCCTCGCGGATTTTCGCCAGCACCGCGCGCGGGTCGTTCCAGTCGAAGCCGACAGTGGAGGCCTTGCGTTGCAGCTCCATGGCGCGCGTCAGCGCGGGCTGGCCGGCCTTCACGCCTGACAGCAGCGATTTGTGGGACGGCGCTTCCTGCGGCGGACGGCGCGCGGCGCGCTCGGCTTTCTCCTCGGCCTTGATGCGATCCCAGACTTCCTTGACGTGGGAGGAGGCGAGGTTGCCGTCCTTGTCGGCGAAGACGTGAGGATGGCGCCGGATCATTTTTCGCGTGATGGCCTCAACGACATCTCCAAAAGCGAACGCGTTTTGCTCCGACGCCATCTGGGCGTGGAACACCACCTGCAGCAGGAGGTCGCCAAGCTCCTCGCAGAGATCGTCGAGATCGCCGCGGCTGATGGCCTCGACCACCTCATAGGCCTCCTCGATCGTATAGGGCGCGATGGTCGCAAAATTCTGCTCGAGGTCCCAGGGACAGCCGGTCACCGGCGTGCGCAGCGCCGCCATGATCTCGATCAGGCGGGAAATGTCGCGGGAAGGGGTCATTGCGGGGCAGTCTCCTGGCTCTCATGCCTTATGCCAAAAGCGGGCCCCCGTTCCCAGCGCGGCGCGGTGGAACGGGCCGATTTCCACCGGTTGGCGGGCCAGATTGGCGAGCAGCGTGCGCAGTGCTAAAGCGCGGGCCATGAGTGACGCATTTTCATCCGAAACCGCGCTGGTGCTGTTTTCCGGCGGCCAGGATTCCACCACCTGCCTTGCCTGGGCGCTGAACCGTTTTGCGCGCGTGGAAACGCTGGGGTTCGATTACGGCCAGCGCCACGCCATCGAGCTGGCCTGCCGTGACCGACTGTTCGACGGCATCAAGGATCTGCACGCGGATTGGGCCTCCAGGCTCGGCGAGAGCCACACCCTGTCGATCCCGACGCTGGCGGCGGTGTCCGAGACGGCGCTGACGCGCGACGTTGCGATTGCGATGGGCGCTGACGGCCTACCGAACACGTTCGTGCCCGGCCGCAATCTGGTGTTTTTGACTTTCGCCGCGGCGCTGGCCTACCGGCGCGGCATCAGTCATATCGTCGGCGGCATGTGCGAGACCGACTATTCCGGTTATCCCGATTGCCGCGACGACACCATCCGCGCCATGCAGGCCGCGTTGTCGCTCGGCATGGCCCGCAAGTTCGAGCTGCATACGCCGCTGATGTGGATCGACAAGGCCGCGACGTGGAAGCTCGCCCATGACCTCGGCGGCGATGGGCTGGTCGATCTCATCCGCGAGCAGTCGCACACCTGCTATCTCGGCGAGCGCGGCGCGCAGCATGATTGGGGCTACGGTTGCGGCGAGTGCCCGGCCTGCAGCCTGCGGGCAAAGGGGTGGCGGGAGTATGTGGCGGGGCGGTGCCCCCACAGACTCGGTGTCATCACCCGCGAAAGCGGGTGATCCAGTACTCCGAGACGGTCGTGATAATCGACAGGCCGCGGCGTACTGGATTCCCCGCCTCCGCGGGGAATGACAGGGTTGGTTGGGGCGAGAGCGTACCCAGGCGCGCAAAGCGACTACGGCGCAAAATCCTCCGCCTTCAGCTCGATCGGCTTGCCGTGCGGGGTGCGATCTGCCGCGTGGTCCCAGGCGTCGCGGTAGCGATGCAACGTCTCCGCAGACGCAACGCCCTTGCGCGCGACCAGCCCCTCCAGCGTGGCGAGCCAATGCAGATAGTAGGTCTCGCCCGTATCGGGATCGCCGGCCGCCTGCGCCCGCTTGATCTCGGAGGCCAAGGCTGCCGCCCATTCTGGCCAGGTGAACACGCCGCGCTCGTGCAGCGTCAGCGCCATCGCGAAGGCGTGCGCTTCCCAAGGCGCGCGGAACACCGGGCCGTCATCATCGCGCGGAATGCTCGGGATCGCTGCCGTCGCGGCAGCAGCAGCCGTGCTGCTCATCACGCCGGGTCCAGATACGGCTCGAAGGCATCGATCGAGACTTTCGAGGTCGGATCGCCGTCCGCGCCCCAGAGATCGCGGCCCTCGAACACGACCGTGTAGAGCCATTGCGGATTCTCGCCAAGCTCCATCGCCGCCGAGTCCGGAAACACGTGGCAACCGTGGTTGAGCTCGACGACACCGGCATGACCGCGCACGTAGCGCGGCAGGCGGGTGTGGGTCGCGGGATGAATGTTCTTCGCACGGACCTTGTCACCGATCTTGAATTTCGCCGGTGCCGGGGCAGGGCGGGCGAACTTGCCACGCACCATGATGCGCTCGACCTGGCCGAGATCGAACTTGCCGTGCTTGAGCGCCTTGGCCGGCTGCATCGCGTGGCCGGCGGCGACTTCCTCCCGAGTGAGATAGCCTTTCTCGATCAGCATCTCCTCGAGCCCGAGAAACCATTTCTTGTAATAGGAGCTCGAGAGATAGACGTGCGGCGGGATCGTCTCGCGATAGAAGCGCGAGGTGTCGATGTTGAAAGCGCCGGCCGCGCCCATCGCGCGCACCATGGCGAGAACACGCGACTCCCATTCCTCGTGGAACACCGGCTCGTTCGGCTCGGGCTCGACTTTGCCGAACCCGTCCATGCCGCCCATGTCGTGCACGCCGTTCATGACGGCGCTCCGGGCACCTTGGGAAAGCCGGTGCCGATCATGGAATCGCGCGTGACCAGCTCGGCGAGCTGCTCCTCGTTCCAGCCTTCGGTCCCCGCCGGGCGCATCGGCAGCACAAGAAAGCGCGTTTCGGCGGTCGAATCCCAGACCCGGATTTCAACGTCCTTGGCGACCTGCACGCCGAAATCGGCGAGCACGCCGCGCGGGTCCTTCACCGCGCGGGAACGATAGGGCGCGGCCTTGTACCAGACCGGCGGCAGCCCCAGCATTTCCCAGGGATAGCAGGAGCACAGCGTGCACACGACCATGTTGTGACGCTGCGGTGTGTTCTCGACCACGACGAGGTGGTCGCCGACGCGGCTGACATGGCCGAGCGTGCCGATCGCCTTCGAGCCGTCCTCCAGCAGTGCCGTCCTGAACGCCGGATCGCTCCAGGCCTTGGCGACGACGCGTGCGCCGTTATGAGGGCCGATCCGGGTCTCATAGGCCTGGATGATGGCGTCGAGCGCGGCCGGCTCGACATAGCCTTTTTCGGTCAGGATCGTCTCGAGCGCGCGCACGCGCAGCTCGGTCTCCGACAGCTCGGAATGGTCGTGATCGTGGTGATGATGATGATGCTCGCTCACGGGGGCGAAGATAGTCCCAGAATCCTGGCGTTGTCGAGGCGAAGACTCTGCTAACGTCGCACCATGGGCTGGGCTGCAACAACCGGAATAGCCGCCGCAATCGCGGCTCTTGGCGCATTCGCGGGGCAGGATGCGCGCGCCGCGAATGGCGCCTATGCGGTCGATGCCGCCGACATTTCCGAGGTCGGCTCCTGCAAGGTGGAAAGCTGGCTGTCGGCGGCGACCAACGCGGATTTTTCGGCGGTCGCCAATCCCTCCTGTGTCGTCGATCCCTTCAGGCCGATCGAGCTGAGCCTGCAGTCCATCCGGGCCCGGAGCGACGGCGACTGGAGCACGACAATTGCTCCGAAAGGCAAGACGAACTTGATCCCGACCGGGATCGGCCGGTGGGGATTGTCGGCCTATGGCGGTGGATCATTCGACGCGGCGACCGGCGAGGCGCTATCCGCCTTTGCCGTCGTCCCCGCGACCTTCCGCCTGTCGGAGACCATGCGCATCAACGTCAACGGCGGCTGGCTCTGGGATCGCACGGTGGATCGCCATTACCTGACCTACGGCATCGGCTTCGATTGGAAATTCACAGAGACCCTGCAATGGACGATCGAGGCGTACGGGCAGGCCGGCGCCTCCGAGGTCGCAAGCGTCGTGCAGCCGCGTTTCCAGACCGGTGTCCGTTACCGACCGAACGAGATATTCTCCGTCGATCTGATCTACGGCCGCAACATCACCGGCGAAAATGCCAACTGGATCACCATCGGGACCACGATCCGGTTTCCGGTCCAAGGAAGCGAACCCGAACATCGGCGTACCGGGCATCTGTGAGCACCAGGAAGACCAAGACCAGGGGAGATTGCGTTGCCTGACTATGTGAAGATCGAGAAGGGCCTCGGGCCGGAGGGGCGGATTGCGGTGGTGCGGTTCGACCGCGGCGACGGCATCAACGCGCTGTCGCCGGAGGCGCTGCGCCAGCTCACCGCGGCCGCGCGCAGTTTCGAGGATGATTCCGCAACCTCTGTCGTGGTGCTGACCGGCAGCGCGGCTGCGTTCAGCGCCGGCTTCGACCTCAAGGATGCCGAAGGGCGCTCGCGCAAGGACATGGACCTCGGCACGCTGCGGCGGCATCTCAAGCTCGGACCGCGCCTGACCCACGCCTGGCAGGAGATGGAGCAGATCACGATCGCCGCCATCGAGGGCTTTTGCGTCGGCGGCGGCGTGGCGCTGGCCGTCGCGCTCGACTTCCGCGTCATGGGACGCGATGCCCATCTGCGCGTGCCCGAGATCGGGCTCGGCATGAACATGAGCTGGCAGAGCATTCCGCGCATGCTGCACCTGATCGGCCCGGCTCGCACCAAGCAGGCTGTCATCCTGGCCGATCAGCGCATCAGCGCGGATGAAGCCTATGAGTGGGGCCTGGTCGAGCAGGTGGTCGATCCCGGCCATGCGTTCGATGCCGCCATGGAGCTTGCGCGCAAGGTGGCAGCGCAGCCGCCGCTCTCCGTTGCCATGACAAAACTCACGGTCAACCGTCTGGCGCATGCGCTGGATAATCTCGCCAGCCACATGGACGTCGACCAGTTCGCCCTGGCAAGCCTCAGCGAGGACCACAGGGAGGGCGTCGAGGCGTTCCTGACGCGACGCAAACCGAAGTTCAGAGGGCGGTAGAAGCCGGCCAGGCATTGATTGCGCCGCGGTCTATCCGTATACGCGGCGCTGGGACAAAATAGGCCCGATCAACGGGCCGGCCGACGACCATGACGATCGAGGGGGAGGGCCCATGACCACTAGCTCGCAGGCGCCTGAGGCGAAAGGGTTTCGCTGGAAGCTGATCGCGCCGCTCGCGGTGTGGCTGGTGATCTATCTGTTGCCGGTGCCGGCAGGGCTCAACGTCAATCAGTGGCACTATTTTGCCGTCTTCGCGGCCGTCATCACCGGTCTCATCCTGGAATCGATGCCGGTCGGCGCGGTCGGCCTGATCGGGCTGACGGTTGCCGGCGTCGGCGGTTATATCGATCCCGACCCGACCAAGTCGCTGCGATGGATGCTGGCGGGCTTTGCCGAGAGCACGGTCTGGCTGATCGTCGGCGCCTTCGTGTTCTCGATCGGCTATCGCAAGAGCCAGTTGGGCCGGCGTATTGCGCTCGTGCTGGTGCAAAAGCTCGGCAGCAACACGCTCGGCCTCGGCTATGCGGTGGCGATGTCGGACTTCTTGCTGGCGCCGGCGACGCCGTCCAACACCGCGCGCAGCGGCGGCATCGTCTATCCCATCATCAGCAACATCCCGCGCATCTACGGCTCCGAGCCTGGACCGACCGCCGGCAAAATCGGCACCTATGTGATGTGGACCGCGTTCGCGTCGACCGCCGTCACCAGCTCATTGTTTTTCACCGCGCTCGCGCCCAATGCGGCGGCGCTGGCCATCGCCAAGAAGACCGTCGGAATCGACGTCAGCTGGGCGCAATGGTTCATGGGCTTTGCGCCGCTCGGCCTCCTCCTGATGGTGCTGGTCCCGCTGCTCAGCTACGCGGTCTGCCGCCCCGAGGTGAAGAGCAGCCCGGAAATTTCCGAATGGGCATCGAAGGAGCTCGCGGAGATGGGCCCGATGTCGCGTAACGAGTGGATCATGCTGGCGCTGATCCTGCTCGCGATGTTCCTGTGGATCGCGGGCTCCAGCCCGGACATCCGCGTGCCGCTCCTGGGCTCGAATTTCGTCAACGCCACCACCGTCGTGTTCATCGTGATCTCGCTGATGCTGGTGACGGGCGTGATCGAGTTTGCCGACATCGTCGCCGAGAAGAGCGCCTGGGAGGTGTTCTTCTACTTCACCTCGTTGCTGACGCTGGCCTCTGGTCTCAACGAGATCGGCTTCATCAAATGGTTCGCCACCGAATATGCAAAGCCGCTCGCCGGGCTGTCGCCGTCGACCGCGATGCTCCTGCTGGTCGCGCTGTTCTTCTGGATCCACTATTTCTTCTCGAGCATCACCTCGCATGCCGCCGCCGTGCTGCCCGTGGTGCTCGCGGTTGGATCCGGCATCCCCGACCTGCCGGTCACGACGCTTGCCATGCTCTGCATGTACTCGCTCGGCCTGATGGGCGTGATCTCGCCTTACGCGACGGGGCCGGCGCCGATGTATTTCGGCAGCGGCTATATCGGCAAAGGTCAGTTCTGGGGTTTTGGGCTGATCTTCGGGGTGCTGTATTTCGCGGGGCTCCTGCTGATCGTATGGCCCTGGTTGCGGGTCCACTGAGCCGGGCGCGCTGACGCTCGCGGTGGTCAGCCTGCTCGGCTATTCCGCCATGGTCGGTGCCGTCGGAGGCGGGGGCCTGGGCGATCTCGGCATCCGCTACGGCTATCAGCGCTTCATGCCGGAGATGATGCTGGCCGTCGTCGTGGTGTTGATCGCGCTGGTGCAGCTGGTCCAGAGCGCCGGCGATTATCTCGCGCGCCGGGTCAATCGCCGGCTGCGACATCGCTGACGCCGTTTTAGACATTTCGAACAAGCAGGTTCTTGTCGGTCTGGAAGCATTCCAAACTTCGAGACACGACTGAGCGCATTCGTCGCACGCGTTGCACACGCGTCTGGAGAAATTCTAACGCAGTTCCTATCGCACTCCGAAATCGCCTGCGTTAGGGCGAGGCATCAAAAACGATACCGGCAAAGCCGGCAGTGCGTGGGGCCTCGACGTGACCGACTTACAACTTTCTTCGCGTTCCGACACGCGTCGTCGACAGATACAGATTCTCTTCCTCGGAGCGGCCAGCACATTTGCTCTTGTCGTTCCCTTCGGTGCCGTGGAGGCGCAGACGCAGATTCCCGCCGTCACCGTCGAAGCCCCGGCCCAGCGCGCCCGGCCTGCGGCGGTCGCCTCAAGGCGAGGCTCAGGGGCGACACGCACCGCACGCGCCAATCGTCGCGCTCCGGCGCAGCAAGCCGCGCCAACCCAGTCAGCATCATCGAACGGCGCTACGGGTGAACGCGCCAACGGTCCGGTGCGCGGTTTCGTTGCGACGCGCAGCGGCACCGCGACCAAGACGGATACGCCTCTGATCGAAACCCCGCAGTCCGTCTCCGTCGTCACGACCGACCAGGTCAGGAATCAGGGTGCGGTCTCGATCGGCGAGGCGCTGCGCTACACCGCGGGTGTCAGCGGCGACGTCAACGGCGGCTCCGACACCCGCTTCGGCGCCCTCCAGATCCGCGGCTTCGACACCACCATGTCGGGCCTCTACGTCGATGGCTTGCGGGTACCCTCCAGCAACTACGTGCATTTCAACGGCCTCGATCCCTACGGCGCCGAGCGTCTCGAGGTCCTCAAGGGTCCGTCCTCGGCGATGTATGGCGGCAGCGGCACCGGCGGCATCCTCAACTACGTCACCAAGCTGCCGACGGCGCAGCAGTTCGGCGAGGTCTCGATCTCCGGCGGCAGCTTCAACCGTTATCAGGGCCAGTTCGACATGGGCGGTCCCGCCAACAAGGACGGCACGGTGCTGTGGCGCCTGACCGGCGTGGTGCGCGACGGCGAAACCCAGGTCGACTTCACCAAGGACAACCGAGTCTTCATCGCGCCCGCCATCACGTTCAAGCCGAACGAGGACACCACCATCACGATCCTCGCCAACTACCAGCGCGACCGGGCAGGGTGGGGTCTTCAGTTTTTGCCGGCCTCGGGCACGGTGTGGCCGAACAACGGCCGCACCATCCCGGTCTCGTTCTTCGCGGGCGTGCCGAGCTTCAACGCGTTCAACACCGAGATCGCGACCGCCGGTTACCAGCTTTCGCACAATTTCACCGACAACATCACGTTCCGGCAGAATCTGCGCTACGCCTATCAGCACAACGAGGAGAAGGTGTTTTACGGCGGAGGCTATACCGACGAGGCCGCAGGGCGGCTCGCGCGTTTCGGCAGCTACAGCAACTCCTACATCAACTCCTTCGCGGTGGACAATCAGCTCCAGGGCAAGTTCACCACGGGCTTCCTCAGCCACACCACGCTGGTGGGCATAGACTATCGCAACACCAGATTCCGCGACACCGCCTTTGGCGTCACGACGTCCGCGCCCGAGATTAACGTCTTCAATCCGGTCTACAGCTACGACTGGACCATGGGCGCCATGAGCGACGACACCGGCGTCAAGCAGTCGCAGGTCGGCCTCTACGCGCAGGACCAGATCAAGCTCGGCCGGCTCTCGTTCCAGCTCGGCGGCCGCCAGGACTTCGTGACGACGCAGGTGGACAGCGGCATCTTCAACACGTCAGTCGCGAAGGATGCATCGGCCTTCACCGGCCGCGCCGCATTGATGTACAATTTCGACAACGGCATCGCGCCCTATTTCAGCTATTCGGAATCCTTCCTGCCGGTGCTCGCGACCGGCCCGAGCGGACAGCTGCTCAATCCCGAGACCGGCGTGCAGTACGAGGTGGGCGTCAAGTACCAGCCGATCGGCTGGAACGCGCTGTTCACCTTCGCCGCCTTCGACCTGACGCGCGACAACGTCGTCACCTTTGCGCCTCCGAGCTATCTCGCCGAACAGACCGGTCAGGTGAAATCGCGCGGTATCGAGCTCGAAGGCAGCATGTCGCTCGCCGACGGCTGGAACCTGCGGGCGGCCTATGCCTATGTCGATGCAACGGTGACGCAGGATCCGGTGAATGTCGGCAAGGCACCGGTCACGGTGCCGCTCAACCGCGCCTCGCTGTGGAACGACTACACGCTTCAGACCGGGCCGCTCGCGGGCCTGCAGTTCGGCGGCGGCCTCCGCTATGTCGGCGCGACCTGGGGCGATGACGCCAACACGTTCAAGGTCGGATCCGCGACCGTGCTGGACGCGCTGCTCGCCTACACCAGGGACAATTGGCGGCTGTCGCTGAACGTCACCAATCTCGCCGACACCCGCTACGTCGCCGCCTGCTACAGCCTGTCGGGCTGCTTCTACGCAGAGGGACGCAAGGCCATCGGCAAGCTGACGTATCGGTGGTGAGGTCGAATGAGGACGGTGAGGGCCCACGAGAGGTCGTCATGGCCGGGCTTGTCCCGGCCATCCACGTCTTACTTGGCGAGATCTGAACGATGAGAGCGATATTCGGCAAGCTGCATCGCTGGGCGGGGCTGCTCACGGCCGGATTCCTGTTCTTCTCCGGCATCACCGGGGCGATCATCTCCTGGGATCACGAGATCGACGAGGTCCTGAACAGCCATCTGTTCGACGTCAGCAGCAAGGGCCCGGCGATTCCCTCGATCGATCTCGCGAAGATGATCGAGCAGCGCGACCCCCGTGCGCGCGTGGTCTATCTGTTCATGACGCCGGAGGAGGGCCACTCGCTGTGGTTCTTCGTCATGCCGCGGATCGATCCCGCGACCGGCAAGCGCTACGCGCTCGACTACAATCAGATCTTCCTCGATCCCAATACCGGCGCCGAGCTCGGCCGCCGCTATTGGGGCGCGGTGTGGCCGGTGACGCGCGAAAACTTCGTCTCGTTCCTCTACAAGCTGCACTACACCATGCACATCCCGGAATTCTGGGGCAGCGACCGCTGGGGCATGCGCGTGCTCGGCGTGATCGCCATCATCTGGACCATCGACTGCTTCGTCGGCTTCTACCTGACGCTGCCCTCGCGCCGGAGCGCCAGGGCGGCGCGGGCGCCGCAAGTCGCGCGCCAGCTCGAACGCGGCTTCTGGGCGCGCTGGGCGCCGGCGTGGACCATCAAGACCTCGGGCAGCGCCTACCGGATCAATTTCGACATCCACCGCGCCTTCAGCCTGTGGACCTGGGGCGTGCTGTTCATCATCGCCTTCACGGCGTTCTCGCTGAACCTCTATTTCGAGGTGTTCTCGCCGCTGATGAAGATGGTGTCGAACTACACGCCGACGCCCTATGAGCAGCGGCCATATCGCGATCTCGACGATCCCATCGAGCCCAAGGTCAGCTTCGCCGACATCGCCGCGCGCGCGGCGGCGGACGCCAAGGGGCGAGGGTGGACCGTCCCGGTCGGCTCGGTCAATTACGGCCCGGCCCATGGTGTCTATGCCGCGGCTTTCTTTCATCCGGGCGACGATCACGGCGCCGGCGGTGTCGGTCCGGCGCAGCTCTACTACGACAGCGAGGACGGTCGTCCGATCGGCGAACGGCTGCCCTGGGTCGGCACCGCCGCCGACATCTTCGTGCAGGCGCAATTCCCGCTGCATTCGGGCCGCATCGTCGGGCTGTTCGGCCGCATCCTGATTTCGGTCATGGGGCTGGTCGTGGCGGCGCTCTCGGTCACCGGAATCGTGATCTGGTGGCGCAAGCGCCGCGCCCGCGTCCGGGTGCGGGAAACGGCTGCGATGCGGCTGAACCGGCAGCTCACGCCGGCGGAGTAGGGACGCTCGCGCGGCTTTGCCCGAGCTCAATTGCCTTGCGAGGCACGCTTCGTGTCTAGGCCGGGCAATGACAGAGGCTGAGCCATGACAGAAGAATTTGATCGGAATCAAACTGCCCTTGAGCAACCTTCGCTAGCGTCGCTGCGTGTTTAACCCGATTTGCAGTAAACGTCCCCCAGGGCTTTGTGCCCCTGTTTGCCCTTCCTCTTCGACAGGATCGCCAATCACTCCAGGTGGACGTGAGAGGATGCTGATGCGCACGTACTATTTCGATGTGAGAGATGGCGTTCCGGCTCGGGACAAGTCAGGTCTGGAGTTTGGAAGCGATGGCGCCGCCATTGCCCACAGCAAGAACCTGGCGGAAGACGTTCGCACGACAAGGCCAGGAGGACATCCGGATCTCCGGATCGTCGTCATCGACGAGAACGGTCGGGAAGTTCATCGCGAACCGGTCTATTCAAAGACCAGTTGACCATGGATGAACCTTCCGGTGCAACGGAGGCACAAAGGCAGAAGACAGCTCGTGCCTCCCGGGATCGCTATGAAGTGCCTTGCCTTGCTCTGCCTGCTCGTTTTCGCCACGTCCGCGCATGCGGCTGGCCCGGAGCAGCGCTATCTCGATCTGCGCGATCGCTACATCGCAAAATTCTCGAAAGCCAAGGAGAACGACGAGACCTATAAGCAGCACGATGCGGCGCTCAAGGAGTTGACGGACGTCCTGCGCGGCCTGGTGGGCCCCGTCGCGATCAAGGGACTGCCGGCCGACGGCAAGACGAACGCGGACACGCTCTTCAAGGGCGATTCCGGTTTCGGCCATCTCGACGGCCTCGGCTTCGCGTCCGAAGGAGACAAGATGCAAGCGGTGGCGACCACGACCGGCTTGCTCAAGCACTGGCTGCGCGAGCATCGCGAGGACGGGATGCCGCAGGAGATCGGCGCGGCGTTCAAGTCGGACCGCTTCTACTATCAGGCGATCCAGGACTCCGCCTTCGCCAAATATGCCGAGCTGCCGATCACGAAGCCCGCGGGCACAAGCGCGGCGGTTGCGGTACTGGGCGTCCGCGGCAACGGCGATCTGAAGGGACCGCCGCATGAAATCGACGTCGTCGCGATCCAGGGCGACAAGGTCTTCTTTCTCGCCGCAAGCGATGCGGTGAAGACGGGTGAGATCCCGGCTTGCGAGAAGGTCTGGAAGCAGATGATGGCGAGGCCCATCGACAAGAAGGACCCCCGCGGCGACATCACCCGCGAAGACAATGCGATGACCGCGTACACGGCGTGCTTCTCCAAGGCGGCACCAAGCCAGAGCTGGTATGCGACGGCCGTCAAGAAAGCGCAGAGCCAGCTGGAGCTGCTGCCGCTGCGCTAGAGCGATTATCCAGTTGCCTTCGGGGCTGCAGCGTGGCGCGGGGCGCCATCGCTCGAGAATGCGCAATCGGAAATTGCAGCTCCTCCTGCGGATGCAACCGAGGCCCGAGCAGTGCGAAATCGCCCCAAGCCGCATCGACGAGATCGTCGGCAACATCATCCTCGGATTTGGCGAGGTCCGTGGAACTCGTTCGCGACGAGGGGGTTGCACTGCGGTTGGAACCGAACGGGTAGCAAACTTGAATCGCCGCCAATTCCTGGAAGCCTCGGCATTGACGCCATTGGCGACATTACTACCTGGCGCAGTCTCTGCGGGATCAGCGGCGGAGTTGCCGTTTGGTCCCTCTTATGTCCGCGACCTTGCCCGCAATTTGGCGAGTAAGCCCTTTGCGCCGCCAGAGGAAAAGGTCCCGGACGCGCTTAGTGATCTCACCTACGATCAGTACCGGTCAATTCGCTTTCTGCCGGAGCGCGCAATTTGGCGCAACGAGAAGCTGCCCTTCGAGGTCCAGTTTTTCCACCGCGGCTTTTTCTATAAGAACAGGGTCGACATCTACGAGGTCTCCGGCGGACGAGCCGTACCGATCAGGTACCGGCGCGACGATTTTGCGTTCGGCGACAATATCGGCCAGGTACCGGACGCTGATCTCGGATTTGCCGGCTTTCGCATTCACGCCCCGATCAATCGCCCCGACTATTACGACGAGGTTTGCGCGTTTCTCGGCGCCAGCTACTTCCGTGCGGTCGCCAAAGGCGAGACCTATGGCCTGTCCGCGCGCGGTCTGTCGATCGATACCGGCGAGAGCAAGGGGGAGGAATTTCCGTTCTTCAAGGCCTTCTGGCTGGAGAAGCCCGCGCCGGGGGCCACATCTGTCGTGGTCCATGCGCTGCTTGACAGCAAGAGCGCTACGGCAAGCTATCGCTTCACGATCAGGCCGGGCGCTTCGACGGTCTTCGACGTGGAGATGTCGCTCTATCCGCGGATCGAGCTGCAACATGCCGGCTTGGCGCCCATGACGAGCATGTTCTTTTTCGGTCCGAACGACCGACACGATGTCGACGATTTCCGCCCTGCCGTGCACGACTCCGATGGGCTCGCAATGTTCAATGGAAAGGGCGAGCAACTCTGGCGTCCTCTCAACAATCCACACGATCTGCAGGCCAGCACATTCAATGATCTCAATCCTCGCGGCTTCGGCCTGATGCAGCGGGAGAGAAATTTCTTCGCCTACGAGGACCTCGAATCGCGCTTTGAGCGTCGCCCGAGCCTCTGGGTCGAACCGATCGGAGATTGGGGAGAGGGCAGTGTGGTCCTCTTTGAGATCCCGACCAAGGAGGAAGTTCACGACAACATCGCCGCCTTCTGGCGCCCGAAAACAGCACTCCAGGCCAAGAGCGAAAACAACTACACCTATCGTCTGCACTGGGGTCCGGACGCGCCGAAGCCCAATTCACTAGCCCGGTTCACCCGCACAGGCGTTGGCGCGCGGGGCGAGGACAGCAAATTATTCGTGCTCGAGCTCGTTGGTGACAAGCTGAAGGAGGTCGATCCTGAGAAGGTGAGGGGCGCCGTCAGCGCCGACAAATCCGAGATCAAGAACGTCGTCACGCAGCCAAACCCGGAAACCGGCGGCTGGCGCCTGAGTTTTCAATGCTCCGTGAAGGACGCGCCTATCGAGTTGAGGGCGGTCTTGATGCTGGGGGATCAACCCATCTCCGAAGTCTGGGTTTACCGATGGGCGCCCTGAAGTCGTCGCCTGCGCTTTCGCCTGAGCTTGGCATTCGGTATCTTCCCGACGAAACGCCTCTCCCGATGCTGCCCTGTCGATTGGACGGGACAAATCGTGCCTATCCGGCGCGACTGCGGACCACCCCTGCCGTTGCAGCGCGGCGCCTGTTCATTCTCGCCGGAACGGCCGCGATTACCGCTGCGGGCGCTGTTGAGATGTACGATGTTCTCAAGGTTGGTGGCGTCACGGTCCTTGAAGGCATGGTGTTCGGGCTGTTTCTCGTGCTGCTCGCCTGGATCGCGTTTTCGTTCGTGTCTTCAGTCGCCGGTTTTTTTGTGCTCCTGCGGGGCCGACCGGATGTGCTGCCAATTGACAGCCACGGTCCGCTGCCCGGGATCACCGGCCGAACGGCGATGCTGTTGCCGACCTATAACGAGGATCAGCACCATCTCATGGCGCGACTCCGCGCCATGTACGAGTCGGTCGGCGAAACCGGACAGGCCCCGTTGTTCGATTGGTTTCTGCTCAGTGACACCACCGATCCGGACATCTGGATTGCCGAGGAGCTTGCGTTTCTGGAACTGCAGCGCAACTGCGGTTCGGGCCATCTCTACTATCGTCACCGATCCGACAACACCGCCCGAAAGTCCGGCAACATCGCCGAATGGGTGAGGCGGTTCGGTGGCGCCTACGACTACATGATCATTCTCGACGCGGACAGTCTGATGAGCGGAGAGACCATCGTTCGGCTGGCGGGCGCGATGGAAGCAAACCCGCAGGCCGCGCTGATCCAAACGCTTCCGATCGTCGTCAATGCGCGAACCCTGATTAGCCGGCTTCAGCAGTTCTCGGGTCGTTTATACGGCCCGCTGATCGCGGCCGGGAACGCCTGGTGGCATGCCTCAGAGGGCAACTACTGGGGACACAATGCCATCATCCGGGTGCAGGCTTTTGCCCAAGAGGCGGGCTTGCCCGAATTGCGCGGAAGGAAACCTTTCGGCGGCCACATCCTAAGCCACGATTTTGTCGAAGCCGCGCTGATGCGGCGGGCGGGGTGGGGGATTTTCATGGCTCCCGATCTCGGTGGGAGTTTCGAGGAGGTGCCACCGTCGCTGCTGGATTTCGCGGCGCGTGACCGCCGCTGGTGTCAGGGCAATCTCCAGCATCTTGCCGTTCTGCCGGCCCGAGGCCTGCACTGGGTCTCAAGGCTTCACCTGTTGACCGGGATCGGCTCCTATCTCACCGCGCCCCTGTGGCTGCTGTTTCTATTGCTCGGAATCCTGATCTCCTTGCAGGCCTATTTCGTCAAGCCGGAGTACTTTCCCAAGGGCTTCTCGTTGTTTCCAACGTGGCCCGCACAGGATCCCGTGCTCGCCGCCTGGGTCTTTGCCGCGACGATGGGGCTCCTTATCCTGCCCAAATTGCTGGCCTACCTCGTTCTGCTCACCAGGCGTGCGGAACGGCAGGCATTCGGCGGCGGATTTCGCGTGCTGCTGGCGGTGGTCGCCGAGAGCCTCCTTGCCGCCTTGATCGCCCCATCCATGATGATCTTTCAATCCACCGCTGTGGCGGAGATCCTGCTGGGGCGTGATGCGGGCTGGCAAGTGCAACGGCGAAGTGATGGCAGGATCACGCGCGATGAAGTCTATCGCAAATTCACGGTGCCGACCCTATGCGGGCTGGCCATGGCGGCAAGCGCCTATGCCGTGTCGCTTCCGCTGCTGCTCTGGATGTCGCCGGTGATCATCGGCTTGGTTTGCGCCATTCCGATCGGTCTCATCACATCGACGGCACCGCGAATGGCGCGCCTGTTTGCGACCCCGGAGGACAATCGCGCGCCGGCACTGCTGCAGAGGGCGAGAGAGCTTGCCAGCCTGGATCGGATCGAGTCACGCGCGGCTCTGATCGAATTGAGACAGAACCCCGCGTTGCTGGGACCGCACATGCAGTCCCTCGAAGCGCCGCCGCGCAAATCGGGCCAGATCGACATAGATCTCGCGATCGCCCGTGCCAAGATTGAGCAGAGCGACGATTTCGAGGAAGCCGTCAGCAGCCTCAGCGCGCGCGAGATCCTTGCCGTGCTGAAGCACCGACACGCGCTTGAGCAAGTCATGCGAATGCCGCGAGCGACCGCTTCCGCGGACGTCTAGGTCATGGCGGTGTAGGTGAGGGCGTTGACGATCCGGTGGTGCTTGGCCGAGGGCGAGATGTCTGCTGTGAGCGCGGTCCCAGCCTACAGCGAACTGCCACCCAAATTCCACCCACGCCCACCCTCGCCGAAAATCTCATACCCCGTCGCCGTCACCGCGACCGTGTCCTCGAGCTTGATGAACCCACGCTTCGGATGCTTCATCGTGGTCTCGATCGATACCACCATGCCTGTTTCAAGCGGCAGGCGGGCGTCGGTGTCGTCATAGGGGATCGGACCCTTGGCGGTCAGGCGAGGGGCCTCGTGGCTGACGAGGCCCATGCCGTGGGCCAAAAACTCCGTGCAGTCGCGCTGGCTGATCTTCGCGAGCTGCCGCTCGGCCGCGACGTAGATGTCGCCGCCCATGGCGCCGGGCCGGACCGCGGCGAAGGCCGCGCGCTGGACCGCCTCGATCTCGGCCAGACAGTCCTTCAGCTCGCTATCGGGCTCACCGAGCATGGCCATGCGCGCGAGATCGCCGATATAGCCGTGATAATTGCCGCCGGAATCGAGCGACAGCACCTCGCCTTGCTCCCAGCGCTGCGCCGACGGCGCCCGGTTGTGACTGCTGCCGCAAGCGAGCAGGCAGTATTCGAAGGTCAGCCCGCGATTGGCTTCGGCGATCCGCAAGGCGTCCGACAATTGCTGC
The DNA here is from genome assembly GCF_055807615.1 of Bradyrhizobium sp. MV1.5. Lineage (NCBI taxonomy): Bacteria > Pseudomonadati > Pseudomonadota > Alphaproteobacteria > Hyphomicrobiales > Nitrobacteraceae > Bradyrhizobium > Bradyrhizobium sp. MV1.5. The sequence continues at coordinate 17,033 of NZ_JBVVPL010000044.1, forward strand.
TTGGTCGTGCCCGGGCCGTGCCCGGCGATCACCGCCAGCATCGAGGCGATCACCAGTTCGGACGCCGTCTTGAGTTTTGCGAGCTCGTCCGCCGACTTGACCGCCCGCAGTCGCTCCAGCACCAACAGCGCGTCCTTGAGCTCGGCGCCGGGCAGGGCGTCGGCAAGCGCCCGGCCCGCATCCATCGGCAGGAACGCCATCTCGACCCCGACCCGCTTCAGGGGCACGCCGGCGTCGCGGATCAGGCTGACGGCCCGCGTGATCGCATCGACCGAGCCGTTGGACTCGGTCCGGACCTGTGCCACCCATGGCGGCGCGACGGCGCGCTGATGGGTCTCCAGCCGGTGCCCGACATAGACCGCGTGCTCCGCCGCGCCCTTGGGATAGACCAGCACCGGCAGATAGCGGCTGACGCCCAGCGCATCCATGTAGTCGAAGAAGATCGCGCGCTCGGCACCCAGCAGGTACTGCACATTGTGCTTGGAGGTCGCGACCAGGACATCGAGGCCGGCAGCCTCCATCAGGCGGTCGAGCTTGGCGGCGTCGAATGGAATGGCGCGCGAGCGGTCTGCGCGGGCGACGTTCTCCTGCATGACGAACCTCCCAATGCTCCGTGGCCTCAACCGCTGCGTCGGTTTGCCCGGGGATTGTTGGCACCAAGTGTGAGCCGAAAGAGGGGTTCTGGGTAGCTGCGGAATGATCTGGCCTGACCTGCACAGCCACATCCATGATTCGCATAAGGTATATTATGGAATATATTTATATACAATCAAATCAATTATTTAGCTAGAATTCCTCTCATGGGACCTTGGTTCCTCGTTCTTTTCAGGGCCGACCGTCGCACGTTGCCCCAGCTTTCGACGGCTACTGTGCATGGGGTTGTTTTCGCGTTTTTTGAATCCGGCCCATGCCTCCGAAAGCCGATATTGCCGTGACGATGTCCGGCTGCAATAAGCGAGGCTTCGCGAGATCGCAGATGACCTTCTGACCTTCCGTCCGTATAGGTTTGCATCTCAGAACAACAACAAACTTTCCGAGGAAGCAGACCCATGAGCTTTTCCCGCCGCACGCTTCTCAAGGCCTCCGCCGCGACCGCGGTCCTGGGCGGCCTCAGTGCGCCCCATGTGGCCCGCGCCCAGAGCGCCGAGTTCACCTACAAATACGCCAACAACCTGCCGGACACCCATCCGCTGAACGTACGCGCCAAGGAGATGGCGGCGGCGATCAAGGCCGAAACCAAGGGCAAGTTCGACCTCCAGATATTCCCGAACAACCAGCTCGGGTCCGACACCGACATGCTGAGCCAGATCCGCTCCGGCGGGGTCGAATTCTTCACGCTGTCGGGGCTGATCCTGTCGACCCTGGTACCGGCGGCGTCCATCAACGGCATCGGCTTCGCGTTCCCGGACTACGGCACGGTCTGGAAGGCCATGGACGGCGATCTCGGCGCCTTCGTCCGCGGCGAGATCAAGAAGGCCGGGCTCGAGGTCATGGACAAGATCTGGGACAACGGCTTCCGCCAGACCACGTCGTCGAGCAAGCCGATCACCCATCCGGACGATCTCAAGGGCTTCAAGATCCGCGTGCCGGTGTCGCCGCTGTGGACCTCGATGTTCAAGGCGTTCGATGCGGCGCCCGCCTCCATCAATTTCGCCGAGGTCTATTCCGCGCTGCAGACCAGGATCGTCGAGGGCCAGGAAAACCCGCTGGCGATCATCTCGACCGCCAAGCTCTACGAGGTGCAGAAATACTGCTCGCTGACCAACCACATGTGGGACGGCTTCTGGTTCCTGGCCAACCGCAAGGCGTGGAGCAGCCTGCCCGAGGATGTGCGCACCATCGTTGCCAAGAACATCAATGCCGCAGCGCTCAAGGAGCGCGAGGATACCGCCAAGCTCAATGCCAATCTCCAGCAGGAGCTCGCGGGCAAGGGCCTGACCTTCAACCAGCCCACCGTCGCGCCGTTCCGCGACAAGCTGCGGTCCGCCGGCTTCTATGCCGAGTGGAAGGGCAAATATGGCGACCAGGCCTGGGACCTGCTGGAAAAGGCCGTCGGCAAGCTGTCGTAACGCGTTGGAGCCGTCATGGCTCATATCGAGGTCGAAGTGAGCGGAGTGGCGGGCGAGGCGGCTGTACGGTCCCCTCGCCGATCTTCGCTGCTGGCCTCAACGGAGCGCGCGCTCGGCCTCCTCGTCGAAATCCCGGCGGCCATTTTGGTGGTCGCCGAGATCGCGATCCTGTTTGCCGGCGTGGTCGCGCGCTACGGCCTGCACCGGCCGCTGATCTGGTCGGACGAGCTCGCCTCGATCCTGTTCCTGTGGCTCGCCATGCTGGGCGCGGCGGTCGCGTTCCGCCGCTCCGAGCACATGCGCATGACCGCGGTCGTCGCCAGCGCCAAGCCGGCCACGCGGGCCTGGCTCGATCTCGTGGCGACCTGCGCGGCGCTGGCCTTCCTGGCGCTGATCGTCTGGCCGTCCTGGGACTACGCCTACGAGGAAAGCTTCATCACCACGCCGGCGCTGCAGATCTCCAATATGTGGCGCGCCGCGGCGCTTCCGGCCGGCATCTGCCTGATGGCGGTGTTCGCGCTGTTGCGGCTGCTGCGCGCAGCCGATTACCGCATGGTACTGACGGCCGCGGTCGCCGTTGCCGTCGTCGTCGGCTTGTTCTGGCTGGCGCAGCCTTATCTGCGACCGCTCGGCAATCTCAACCTCGTCATCTTCTTCGTCGGCGTCGCCGGCTTCTGCGTCTTTGCAGGCGTTCCCATCGCGTTCGGCTTCGGGCTCGCCATCTTCGGCTATCTGGCACTGACCACGCGCACGCCGGTCATGGTGCTGGTCGGCCGGATGGACGAGGGCATGAGCCACCTCATCTTGCTCTCGGTGCCACTGTTCGTATTCCTGGGGCTCCTGATCGAAATGACCGGCATGGCACGGGCCATGGTGGCGTTCCTGGCGAGCCTGCTCGGCCATGTCCGCGGCGGACTCCATTACGTCCTTGTCGGCGCCATGTACCTGGTCTCCGGCATCTCCGGTGCCAAGGCCGCGGACATGGCGGCGGTCGCGCCCGTGCTGTTCCCGGAGATGAAACAGCGCGGCGCCAAGCCCGGCGATCTCGTCGCCCTTCTTGCGGCAACGGGCGCGCAGACCGAAACCATTCCGCCGAGCCTCGTGCTGATCACGATCGGATCGGTCACCGGCGTCTCGATCGCCGCGCTGTTCACCGGCGGTCTCCTGCCCGGCGTGGTGCTCGCGATCACGCTGTGCATGCTGGTGTGGTGGCGCTACCGCCACGAGGACATGAGCCATGTCCGCCGCGCCACAGGGGGCGAGATCGGCAAGACCTTCGTCATCGCCCTGCCCGCGCTCGCGCTGCCCTTCGTGATCCGCTACGCCGTGGTCGAAGGCATCGCGACCGCGACCGAAGTCTCCACCATCGGCATCGTCTATGGCGCACTGGTCGGCCTCCTCGTCTACCGCCGCTTCGACTGGCGGCGGCTGTTCCCGATGCTGGTCGAGACCGCGGCGCTGTCGGGCGCGATCCTGCTGATCATCGGCACGGCGACCGGCATGGCCTGGGGCCTGACGCAATCAGGCTTCTCGCGCTCGCTGGCGTCCGCCATGACCGGATTGCCGGGCGGCGCGGCGACCTTCATCGCCGTCTCGATCCTGGCCTTCACCATCCTCGGCAGCGTGCTGGAGGGGATCCCTGCGATCGTGCTGTTCGGGCCGCTGTTGTTTCCGATTGCGCGCGCCGTCGGCGTGCACGAGGTGCATTATGCCATGGTGATCATTCTCGCCATGGGTATCGGGCTATTCGCGCCGCCCTTCGGCGTCGGCTATTATGCCGCCTGCGCCATCGGACGCGTCGATCCGGCCGAAGGCATCAGGCCGATCTGGGGCTATCTGCTGGCGCTGCTGGTAGGATTGATCGTCGTCGCCGTCTTTCCGTGGATCTCCATCGGATTCCTGTAAACCGGCGCGTAAGGGAGGTGTCGATGAGCGAGCGGCAGAGCCAGTATAATATCGGCCTCGACAAGACGCCCGCCAACTACGTGCCGCTGAGCCCGTTGAGCTTCCTGGCACGCAGCGCCGCAGTCTATCCCGATCATGTCAGCACGGTCTACGAGGGGCGCAGCTTCACCTGGCGCGAGACGCATGAGCGCTGCAAGCGCTTTGCTTCGTATCTTGCCGGCAAGGGCATCGGCGTCGGCGACACCGTCGCGGCGATGCTGCCGAACATTCCGGCGATGAACGAGGTGCATTTCGCCGTCCCCATGACCGGCGCCGTGCTCAACGCGCTGAACATCCGGCTCGATGCGCCTTCGATCGCATTTCAGCTCGACCATGGCGGCGCAAAGATCATTCTGGTCGATCCGGAATTCTCTAGCGTGATCACCGACGCGCTCGCGCAGATGACCGGCCCAAAACCGTTCGTGATCGACGTCGACGACGCCGCGTTCAAGGGCGGAAGGCGCATCGGCGAGATCGAGTATGAGGCCGCGCTCGCGCAAGGCGATCCCGACTTCGCCGCGATCCTGCCGGGCGACGAATGGGACGCGATCGCGCTGAGCTACACCTCGGGCACCACGGGAAATCCCAAGGGCGTCGTCACGCATCATCGCGGCGCCTATCTGAATGCCGTCAGCAATATCCTCGCGGGCCAACTCGGCCAGCATCCGGTCTATCTCTGGACACTGCCGATGTTCCACTGCAACGGCTGGTGCTTCCCCTGGACCATTGCGGCGGCCGCCGGCATCAACGTCTGCCTGCGCAAGGTCGAGCCGACCAAGATCTTCGAGTTGATCAAGCAGCACGGCGTCACCCACATGTGCGGCGCGCCGATCGTCTACAACACGCTGATCAACGCGCCCGATGCACCGAAGGGCGATGCCGCGCGGCGCGTCGTCGGCCTGATCGCCGGCGCCGCGCCGCCGGTCGCGGTGCTCGAAGGCGCCGAGAGCATCGGCATCAAGCTGACGCACGTCTATGGCCTGACCGAGGTCTACGGCCCCGCCTCCGTCTGCGCCGAGCAGCCTGGCTGGGATGATCTGCCCGCAGCCGAGCGCGCCAGCCTGAAGCGGCGGCAGGGCGTACCCTACCCGCTCGAGGAAGCCGTCACCGTCATCGATCCGCAGACCATGAGGCAAGTACCGCGCGACGGCGAGACCATCGGCGAGGTCATGTTTCGCGGCAACATCGTGATGAAGGGCTACCTCAAGAACGACAAGGCGACGCAGGAAGCCTTCGAGGGCGGCTGGTTTCACACCGGAGACCTCGGCGTGCTCGACGTGCATGGTTACGTCATCATCAAGGATCGCTCCAAGGACATCATCATCTCCGGCGGCGAGAACATTTCCTCCGTCGAGGTCGAAGATATTCTCTACAAGCACCCGGCCGTGCTGTTCGCCGCCGTGGTCGCAAAGCCCGATCCGAAATGGGGCGAAGTGCCCTGCGCCTTCGTCGAGCTGAAGGACGGCGCGAGCGCGAGCGAAGCCGACATCATCGCCTTCTGCCGCTCGCATATGAGCGGCTTCAAGACGCCGAAGGCTGTCGTGTTCGGGCCGATCCCGAAAACGTCGACGGGAAAGATTCAGAAATTCCTGCTGCGCAACGAAGCGGGATCGGCGAAGGCGATCTCGGCCTGAGCTTGTCTCGACTCCGCGGCGTTTGGCCCGTCGCCGCGAAGTCGTTGCGCAGTTTCGGCGAGGTCGGGTTCGCCGAGTCCCGTCGTCCTCACATCTTCTTGTAGGCTTCAACCAGCGCCTGGCCGTCGGCTCCCGCCTTCTTGAGCCAGTCGGCGGTGAGCTGTTCGCCGATCTTCTGGAAGCCGGCCTTCAGCGCCGGGCTCGGCGGCTCGACCGTCATGCCCTTGGCCTTGAGCTGGTCGATGTACCAGGTGCTCTTGTCCTGCCAGGCCTTCCAGCCGCGGGTTTCCGCGGTCGCGGCGGCTTTGAGGATAGCCTCCTGGGTCGGCTTGTCGAGCGCCTCGAACGCGGCCTTGTTGACGAAGGTGTAGTCCTTCGGGATCCAGGCTTGCACGTCATAGAAGTACTTCAGCGACTCCCATGCCTTCGCATCGTAGCCCGTGCCGCCCGACGACATGAAGGAGTTCACGACGCCGGTGGCAAGCGCCTGCGGCAACTCGGCGGCCTGAATGGTGACGGACTGCGCGCCGACCAGTTCGCCAATGCGCGCAGTCCCAACGTTATAGGCTCGCCATTTGAGGCCCTTCATGTCCTCGATGCTCGCAAGCGGCTTGTTGACATAGACGCCCTGCGGCGCCCACGGCACGACGAACAATAGCTTGAGCCCCTGCGCGTCCAGCTTCTTGGCAATCAACGGCTTCGAGGCCTGATACAGCTTCATGGCGTCCGGGAAGCTGGTCGCCAGAAATGGCACGACGTCGATCCCGAACACGGGATCCTCGTTCTCGTGGATCGACAGCAAGACTTCGCCCATCTGCGCCTGCCCGGTCATCACCGCGCGCTTGATGTCGGGCGCCTTGAACAGTGAGGCGCCCGGATGAACCGTGATCTGGAGCTTGCCGGACGTGGCGGCTTCGACGTCCTTGGCGAACGCGACCAGGTTCTCGGAGTGCGGATTGTCGGCCGGATACGCTGCCGGCAGATTCCATTTGGTTTGCGCCAAAGCGGGTGTCGCGGCCAGCACGGCGCCGGCGATCAGGGATGCGCGGAATAAACGAGAGATCATGGGGCTTCTCCTCACAGTCAATTTCAAAACGTACGCTCAGTCTGGGAAAGCAAGCTTGGGCAAGAACATCACGATCTGCGGATATTCCGTGATGATGAACACGGACGCGAGCAGCAGGACGAAGAACGGGAATGCTGCCCGGGCGACCGTCAAGGTATCGCGGCCGCTCATGTTCTGGAGCACGAACAGATTGAAACCGACCGGCGGCGTGATCTGCGCCATCTCGACGTGGATGATGAGATAGACGCCGAACCAGACCAGGTCGAGGCCGGCCTGTTTGACCATCGGCAGCACGATCACGGCAGTGAGAACGATCATCGAGATGCCGTCGATCAGGCATCCCAGGATGATGTACATGATGCTCAGATACAGCGCGAGCATGCCCGGCGTGAGCTGCTGGCCCTGGACCCAGGTGGCGAGCGCTGCCGGAATGCCCGTATAGGCCATCGCTGCGGTCGTGTAGGCCGCGCCTGCCAGGATCAGCATGATCATGCAGGTCAGGCGCGTCGCGCTCATGATGCTTTCGAGGAAGTTCTTGCGTGTGAGCGTGCGGCTCCACCACGCCAGCAGCAGCGCGCCCGAAACGCCCCAGGCGGCGCATTCCGTCGCGGTCGCAAAGCCGAGCACGAGCGAGAGGAATACCGCCAGGATCAGAAGCAGGCATGGGGCGAGCTTGGCGGACTCTTGCAGCTTCCGGCGAAACGACATCGGCGGGTCGCGCGGTGGGACCTTTTTTGGATTGAGCAGCGACCAGATGATGATGTAGCCGGAGTAGAGCACCATCACGAGCACGCCCGGCAAGAAGCCGCCGAGGAAGACCTGAAGCACGGAGACATTCGCCGTGACCGCATAGACCACCATCGGGATCGACGGCGGGATCAGCAGGCCGAGCGTGCCGGAGCCTGCGAGCGATCCGAGGCTGAGGCCCTTGTCGTAACCACGCTTGTCGAGCTCGGGCAGCGCGATCTTGCCGATGGTCGCACAGGTCGCCGCCGACGAGCCCGACACCGCCGCGAAGATGCCGCAGCCGATCACGTTGACATGAGTGAGGCGCCCCGGCAGCCACTGAACCCAGGGTGACAGGCCTCGAAACATTTCCTCGGACAATTTGGTGCGGAAGAGGATCTCGCCCATCCAGATGAACAGCGGCAGCGCGGCCAGCGTCCATGACGAGCTTGCGCTCCATGTCGTGGTCGCAAGCACCGAGCCGAGCGGCAGGCTCGTGGTCAGCGCCATCGCCACGAAACCGACGAGCCCGAGCGAAACCGCGATCCAGATGCCGCTTCCCAGCAGCACGATCATGACGCCGAGCAGAATAAACGACAGTTCGATCATGCCGAGATTGGCCATCGTCAACCTCCGCCGCCCTGTGAGATCCGCTCGATGAATTCGTCCGGGGTCTCGTCCGGCGAGCCCTTCTCGTAGCTCGGCCGGTTGCCGCCGATGACACTGATCATTTCATCAACGAGCGCGATCGAGAGGATCACGAGTCCGCCGGAAAACCCGAGCTGCGGAATCCAGAGCGGAAGCGCGACGACGCCCTGCGCCACGTCGTTGAAGCGCCAGGAATCGTAGGTCATCTGCACGGCATGCCGGGTGAAATAGAGGATGAAAGCGGCGGCGATGCCGAGGGCCACGACCTCCGCAACCTGCTTGGAGCGCCCATGCAGACGCTCCAGCAGCAGGCCGACGCGGATCATCTCCCCGCGCTTGAAGGTGTGAGCGAGGCCGAGGAAAGCCATCGCGGCCATGCACCAGGAGGCGAAATCATCGCCGGCGGGAATGTTGACCGCAAACTGGCGCCCGATCGACATGATCATCATGATTGCAAAGATCGCAACCATGAAGGCCCCGGCGGCGTAGCCCGCACCGAGATAAAGGAGATCCAGCGCGCGTCGCACCGGTCCACGGCTCGTGACATCGTCCCCTGCCAACGCGATCCCCATCCTCACACGAGGCGATTCAGACGGTCCCGGCGATCGCACGTCGCGCGCCGGTTCTGCATGAATATCGCCCCTGCCCAGCGCCTGTCTTTCAGACGTTAGATCAACATGATGGGCCCAGCGCAAGCAAGGAGTATGCCGGCTCTCGCCGGAATTTCCACCGCAGGTTCAGCGGGTCTCCAGCCGCAGCCCGTCATACGCGGGCACCACGCCCGCCGGCAGCGACTGCCGGATCACCTCATAATCGACATCGGCCGTCATGTTGGTGATGACGGCGCGCTTCGGCTTGAAGCGCTCGATCCAGGACAACGCGTCGTTGATGCTGAAATGACTGACATGGCTGGTGTAGCGGAGGCCATCGACGATCCAGAGATCCAGATTTTCCAGGGCGCCCCAGCTCTCGCGCGGGATGTCGTTGAGGTCGGGAGTGTAGGCGGCATCGCCGATGCGATAGCCCAGCGCGGGAATGTTGCCGTGCTGCACCAGGAAGGCAGTCATCGTCACCGCGCCGCCTGTCCCCTGGATCGTCTGGCTTTCACCGGCCTCGATCGACTGCGCCGTCAGGATCGGCGGATAGTCGCTGCCCGCCGGCGAGACGAAGCAATAGGAAAACCGCGACATGATGTCGTTCGCAGTCGTCTGATTGAGATAGGTCGGAATCCGCCGGCGCATGTGCATCACCACCGAACGCAGATCGTCCATACCGTGGGTCTGATCGGCGTGCTCGTGGGTCAGGAATACTGCATCGATGTGGTCGACATTGGTCGCGAGCAATTGTTCGCGCAGGTCCGGCGAGGTGTCGATCACGATACGCGTGGTGCCCTCGTCCGAGGTCTGCTCGACCAGCAGCGAACAGCGGCGACGGCGGTTCTTGGGATTGTTGGGATCGCAGGCACCCCAGCCGAGTGCCGGGCGCGGCACGCCGGCGGAGGAGCCGCAGCCCAGGATCGTCAGCGTCAGCGTCATGCGGCTCCCAGTTCTAAGCTTTCACCCTGGAGAACAGGCGAAAGAAGTTGTCGCTTGTCTGGCGCGAGATCTCGTCAAACGACACGCCGCGTGTTTCGGCGAGCACTTTTGCGACCTCGACCACATAGGCCGGTTCATTGCGCTTGCCCCGGAACTTGCCCGGCGCAAGGTAGGGCGAGTCTGTTTCAATCAGAATACGGTCGGACGGCAGTTCGGCCGCAAGCGCGCGCGAGGCCTCGGACTTCTTGAAGGTCAGGATGCCCGTGAAACCGATATAGAGCCCGAGCGAGACCGCCTTCAGCGCCAGCTCGCGCCCGCCGGTGTAACAATGCAACACGGCGCGAAACGATCCCTTTGCCGTCTCCTCTTCAAGGATGCGGCCGCAATCCTCGTCCGCCTCACGGGTGTGGATCACCAGCGGCAAGCCGGTGGCGCGGGCCGCGGCGATGTGGGCACGAAAGCCCCTCGCCTGCGCCTCCGGCGAGCCGTTGTCGTAGAAATAGTCGAGCCCGGCCTCGCCGAGCGCGACGACCTTTGGATGCTGCGTCAGTGCGATCAGCTCGTCCGGCGCGATGCCGTCTTCCTCATCCGCGTTGTGCGGATGGGTGCCGACCGAGCAATAGACGTCGTCGTAGCGCTCGGCGATGGCCAAAAGCTGGTTCAGCTTTCTCACCCGCGTCGAGATCGTGACCATGCGGCCGATGCCGGCCGCTCGCGCCCGCGACACGATCCCGTCGAGATCCTCCGCAAAGTCCGGAAAATCCAAATGGCAGTGGCTGTCGACCAGCATGGTGCGAACGCCCTTAGGCTGCCGGCTCGATGTAGCGCGGGAAGGCCGGCGTCGGCGCGGGCAGCGTCGTACCGGGCGCGATGCGGGTCGCGCCGCCGAGCGCAGCGAAGTTGCGCTCCCCTTCGGGGATACCGAGGCTGTCCAGCAGCAATCCCGAGGCCGTCGGCATGGCCGGCTGGGCCAGGATCGCGATCTGGCGCACGACTTCGGCGGTGACGTAGAGCACCGTCCTCTGCCTGACAGGATCGGTCTTGGCGAGCGCCCACGGCGCTTCGCCCGCGAAATAGCGGTTGGCTTCCGCGACCACGGCCCACACGGCATTGAGCCAGTGATGGATTTGCTGCGTCGCCATCGCTTCGCGGGACGCCGCGAGCATGCCGTCGGCTTGTGACAGGATCGCCTTGTCGTTGTCGCTGAATTCGCCGGGATCCGGGAGCACGCCGCCGAGCTGCTTGGCGATCATCGACAGCGAGCGCTGCGCGAGGTTGCCGAGATCGTTGGCGAGATCGGCATTGATGCGCGCGACGATGGCCTCGTGATTGTAGTTGCCGTCATGGCCGAACGGCACCTCGCGCAGAAAGAAATAGCGCATCTGGTCGACGCCGTACTGGTCGGCGAGGTTGAAGGGATCGACCACGTTGCCGACCGACTTCGACATCTTCTCGCCCCTGCTGAACAGGAAGCCATGGGCATAGACCCGCTTCGGTAGCGGGATCCCGGCCGACAGCAGGAAAGCCGGCCAGTACACCGCATGGAAGCGGATGATGTCCTTGCCGATGATGTGCACGTCGGCAGGCCAATAACGCCAGTTGTTGTCGCTCTCCTCGGGGAAGCCGACGCCGGTGATGTAGTTGGTGAGCGCGTCGACCCAGACATACATCACGTGCTCTTCGTCGCCGGGCACCTTGACGCCCCAGTCGAACGTCGTGCGCGAGATCGAGAGATCGCGCAGGCCGCCTCGTACGAAGCTCACCACCTCGTTCTTGCGGGAGTCGGGGCCGATGAAATTGGGCTGCGTCTCATAGAGCTTGAGCAGCCTGTCCTGATAGGCCGACAGGCGGAAGAAGTAGCTCTTCTCCTCGACCCATTCGACCGGCGTGCCCTGTGGCCCGAGCCGCACGCCGTCTTCGTTCAGGCGTGTCTCGTCCTCGGCGTAATAGGCTTCGTCGCGCACGGAATACCAGCCGGCATAGATGTCGGCATAGATGTCCCCGTTCGCCTCCATGCGCCGCCATATCTCCTGGCTGGAGCGATGATGCTGCTCCTCGGTGGTGCGGATGAAGCGGTCGAACGACACGTTCAGGCGCTCGTCCATTTGCTTGAAACGGCCGGCATTGCGGGCGGCGAGCTCCGAGACGGACATTTTTTCGCTGGCCGCGGTCTGAACCATCTTCTGGCCGTGCTCGTCGGTGCCGGTCAGGAAGAACACATCCTTGCCGTCGAGTCGCGCGAAGCGCGCCAACGTATCCGTCGCGATCGCCTCATAGGCGTGGCCGATATGGGGGCTGCCATTGGGATAGGCGATCGCGGTCGTGATGTAGAAGACGTTGTCGCGCGCGGGCACGGCCACGGGCGTGGTGGCCTGCGGCCCGGCGTCGGACTTCGGTGCGCGCGGGGCCTTGGGCTTGGCAATTTTCGGCGGTGTGGCGACAGGAGCTAGTGTGGTGGTCACGGCAGGCGCAGCCACCCTCGCCGTCTTGGCTATCGTCTTCGCCGGGGCCTTGTTTTTCGCCGAAGCCTTGTTATTCGCCGAAGCCTTGGCAGGCTTTTTGGTCGCTGTCTTGACCGTCTTCTTGGCGACGACCAGCTTCTTCGCTGCCTTCTTTGCCGTCTTCCCGGCGCTCTTCTTCACAGCCTTCTTCCCGGTTTTCTTGGCGGCCGACTTTTTGGTCTTCGTGGCTTTCTTGACCTTCTTGGCAGCTTTGCGCGCGCGCGCCTTCACGGCCTTCTTCGCGGCTTTCTTGACGGCCTTCGTGGCAGCCTTCTTCTTGCTGCTCTTGCCTTTAGCGATTTTCTTAGCTCGCGCTGCCACGACGAATTCCTTTACCGGCTTCTCGAAATTGGGAAACGAATCTGCGTTAGTTTATTGTCTTGAGCGTGATCCCATCGGAAAACCGCTGCACACTTTCCCGGATCATGCTCTAGCGCGTTGCGTCCGCCAGCCAGCCGAACACCGAGAAAACCAAGGGCTTTCGCTCCAGATTGTAGGTTTCGGTGTCGCGCGCGGCGCGGACGATCTTTTCCCATACCTCAGCTAGGCGCGCAAGGCGCGGCAGATTCTGGTTGGCATTGGCTTCGTCGGCGTGCAGGCGTTCCGCGATCCAGCGATCGATGCCGTCGATGAAGGCGGCAAGCGCAACGCGGTCGCTGGTGCCGAGCGAATCGCCGAGCGTGTGCAATTCGCGCGGATCGACCTGCGGCAGTCGCGCCAGCAGCGCGGCCGTGCGCTGCTGGAGCTTCAGGGCGTCACCGCCGAGCAGCGTCAGCGCCCGCGCAACGCTGCCCTCGGAAGCCTCGGCCGCCTCGCGCAATGCCGGATCGTTCGGGTCGAGATCGGCCGCGGTTGCGGCTGCGGCAATCACATCGTCGGTTGCGAGGGCGCGCAGGCGCAGCTTGCGGCACCGCGACTGAATCGTGGCGAGCACGCGTGCCGGCGCATGGCTCACCAGCAGGAACAGCGATTGCTGCGGCGGCTCCTCGAGAATTTTCAGCAGCGCGTTGGCGGCATTCGGATTGAGCTCGTCGACGGTGTCGACGATGCAGACACGCCAGCCTTCGGCCGCTGCGGTCGAGCCGAAGAAACCGATCGTCTCGCGCGTCTCGTCCACGGTGATCACGGTGCGCATCACGCCGCGATCGTTGGCGGTGCGCTCCAGCGTCAGCAGGCCCCCATGCGAGCTCGCCGCAACCTGCCGCGCCACGGCGTCATCAGGATTGATGGCGAGATCTTCGGCGCGCTGCACGAACGGCGCCGAAGGCTGGCCGTGCGCGAGCACGAAGCGCGCCATCCGATACGCCAGCGTCGCCTTGCCGATGCCTTGCGGCCCGCCAATCAGCCAGGCATGCGGGATGCGCCCGCTGCGATAGGCAGCGAGCAGCGCGGTCTCGGCCTCGCAATGGCCGAACAGAAGGCTCGTCTCGCGCGGATGAGAAATGGCGGTTTCGCGCTCGGTCTGACGCGGGCTCATATGGACACCACCGATGCCGGCGTTGGAAGCAGGCGATCACGCAGCGCGTTCCAGATGCGTCCGGCAACCGTGTCGGGATCGGAATTGGCGTCGATCAGCACGCAACGCGCGGGATCGTCCGCCGCGATCTTGCGATAGGCCTCGCGCAGGCCCTGATGGAAACCGAGCTTCTCGGCCTCGAACCTGTCTGGCGTGCCGCTGCCGCGGCGTGCGGCCGCGCGCTGCAAGCCGATCTCGACCGGCAGGTCGAGGATGATGGTGAGGTCCGGCTTGAGATCGCCGATCGTGACCCGCTGCATCGCGTTGATCAGCGCCGCCGGCACTTGGCCGAGGCTGCCCTGATAGGCCCGCGTCGAGTCGGCGAAGCGATCGCACAGCACCCAGGTGCCCTGGTTGAGCGCGGGCTGGATCACGGTGCGGACATGATCGTCGCGGGCGGCCGCGAACAGCAGCGTCTCGGCCTCGGGTCCGAGCAGCTTGCCCATGCCCGACAACACCAGATGGCGCATGATCTCGGCGCCCGGCGAGCCGCCCGGTTCGCGCGTGACGAGAATGCGCATCCTGGCCGCCTTGAGACGGTCGGCGAGCTTCTTGATCTGGGTCGACTTGCCCGTGCCCTCGCCGCCTTCAAAGGTGACGAAACGCCCGCGTCCGGACGGCCACTTTACCGCGCTTTCACTCATGATCAGAGCTTCTCGGCGCCCGCACGGAACATGCCGATCACAAGCTCGCTGGCGCCGTCGATCGCACGGCGCACGGTCGAGCCGGTGCCGATCGCGTCAGCGGCATAGACCGGCGTCTCCACCGCGATGTTGCCGCTGCGCCAGACCCTGACCAGCCCGACCTTCTGGCCGGCCTCGACCGGCGCGCGCACCGGACCGCTATAGACGACGCGCGCGATCAGCTTGTCGCTGCCGTTCTTGTGCACCATCACTTTCACGGGCGTCTTGGCCACCAGTTTCACCGAGCGGCTCTCGCCGCCGAACACCTTGGCGTAGCCGACGGGCTGATCGGCCGCGATCAGCGTGCGGGTCTCGAAATTGCGAAAACCCCATTCTAGCATCTTCTTGGCTTCGGTCGCGCGATCTTCGGGGTCTTCCAGCCCGTTGATGACGACGATCAGCCGCGTGCCGTTCTGGACCGCTGAGCCGACCATGCCGTAGCCACCTTCCTTGGTGTAGCCGGTCTTCAGACCGTCGGCGCCTTCCATGGAATTGAGCAGCGGATTCCGGTTGGGCTGGCGGATCTTGTTCCAAGTGTATTCCTTCTCGCCGAACAGTTTGTAGAATTCGGGGAAGTCGAGAATGATGTGCCGGGCAAGAATGCCGAGCTCGCGCACCGTCATCTTGTTGGCGGGGTCGGGCAGACCGTTGGAATTGCCGAAGGTCGATTTCGTCAGGCCAAGCTCACGGGCGCGCTTGGTCATGAAGTCGGCGGCGAAAATCCGCTCGTTGCCCGCCATGGCTTCGGCGAGCGCAATGCAGGCGTCGTTGCCGCTCTGGATGATCGCCCCGTGCAGGAGGTCGTCGACTGTGACCTTGCTGTTGATCGCGGCGAACATGGTTGAGCCGCCGGAGGGCGCGCCGCCCCTGCGCCAGGCGTTCTCGCTGATCCGGTATTCGTCGGTCAGCTTGATGTCGCCCTTCTTGATCGCGTTGAAGACGACCTCGGCGGTCATCAGCTTCATCATGCTGGAGGGCGCGCGCAGCTCGTCGGCGTTCTTCTCAAACAGCACGCTGCCGCTGGAGGCTTCGATCAGGATCGCGGTCGGGGCGTCGCCGTCGAAGCCGGCATCATCTGTTTTCTTGGCGCCCTGGACGCTCTGGTTGGCCGCGTAGAGCGCCCCGCCCCAGCCAATGGTCGCCACCAGAGCCGTCGCGATCAGCCCACGCGCCAGCGCTCCGGCGGTGAACCGGCTGCGCCCCAACGAGGAAAGATGAAGTTCCATGGCCAAGCCCTGAGAGCGGCGTTCTAACAGTTGGAGCCGGTGCGAACAACACGGGGTGGCCGCTTGTCCGGAGATTGCACGATTCTCGTCCGGCCCCTATCGTGGCACCTCAGATTTTCTGACCAAACCCCTGAAACAAGGCGGAAAAGCGATGTCCTCCACCCGCGTGATCAAGGCTAACGGGGTCGACCTGTTCATCCGCGAAGCCGGTCAGGGGCCGCTGGTGGTGCTGTGCCACGGCTGGCCGGAACTCTGCTACTCCTGGCGCCACCAGATCCCGGCGCTGGCGCAGGCCGGGTTTCGCGTCGTCGCCCCCGACATGCGCGGCTATGGCCAGAGCTCAGCGCCGCCCGAAGCGACGGCCTATTCGATCTTCGACACGGTCGGCGATATCGTCGGCCTCGTGCAGGCGCTTGGCGAGACCAAGGCCATGGTGGTCGGCCACGACTGGGGTGCACCGGTGGCCTGGCACGCGGCGCTGTTCCGGCCGGACATCTTCACGGCGGTCGCCGGCCTGAGCGTGCCGCCGCCGTTCCGCGGCCGCGGCAAGCCGCTCGACCTCCTGCGCCAGGGCGGCATCACCAATTTCTATTGGCAGTATTTCCAGGCGCCCGGCGTTGCCGAAGCCGAGTTCGAGCGTGACGTCGCGCGCACCATGCGTATCGTGCTCGGCGGGCGCGGTCTTGCCGATCCCTCCGCAGCCATGTTCGTGCTGGAGGGCAAGGGATTCCTCGGCCACGGTAATCCGGAGGAGCCTCTGCCGGTCTGGCTCGGCGAGACTGACCTTGCCTATTTCACCGAAGCCTTCCGTAAGTCCGGCTTCCGCGGCGGGCTGAACTGGTATCGCAACCTCGATCGCAATTGGGAGCTGACGGCGCCCTGGCAGGACGCGCAAATCCACCAGCCCTCGCTCTTCATTGCCGGTTCGAAAGACGCCGTCATCACCGGTCTGATCGGAGCCAAGCGTGTCAACGAGCTCGAGCGCGTGCTGCCCAATCTGAAGCGAAAGCTGATCATCGAGGGCGCCGGCCATTGGGTCCAGCAGGAGCGGCCCGAGGAGGTGAATGCGGCGCTGGTGAAGTTCTTGAAGGAAAGCGCGGCCTAGTAGAGGCCGCGGCCGCTCAGGATGCCGCGGGCCTCGGCGGCGCCGTCCGAGGCGTAGGCGCCGGACGGTGCGCTCTCGCTCGCGTAGCGGCCGTCCCCGTCATAGGACACGGCGCGCGCGTTCTGGAGCGCCCGGCCCCGGTTGCGGCTCGAGGCCGACATTTCCGAGGTCGCATTGAGTGAAGCCATGTCGGCGGAGGTGTTGCCGAGATTGTAGGGCCGTCCCTCCGGGGTCGGAATTTCGCCGCGCATGGCGCCGCGGTTCGACGATGGCAGCTCCGGCACGAAGGGCCTCGCCGAGGCGACCCGGACCATCGAGGGTGATGGCGCCGGAGTCCCGGTGCGCAAGGTGGCCATCAACTGGCGGTCGTCGGAGCCTTCCAGCGGCGCCCGGCCGACATATTCGACGCGGACCTTGGCGACCCCATTGCCTTTGAATTCAAGCAGTTCAGCGGCCTTGTTCGAGACGTCGATGAGCCGGTTGCCGTGATAGGGCCCGCGGTCATTGACGCGGACGATCAGCGACTTGCCATTCGAAACGTTGGTGACCCGCGCATAGGACGGCATCGGCAGGGTCGGATGCGCCGCGGTCAGCGAGCCCATGTCGAACACTTCGCCATTGGCGGTCAGGCGGCCGTGGAAATCGTCGCCGTACCAGGACGCCATGCCTTCGGCGCGGTAGTTGACGTCCTCTTCGGGCACATAGGTCCGGCCACCCACCACATAGGGCTTGCCGACGCGGTAGGCGCCGCCGCCCTTCGGGACCGGATCACCGAAAGCCACGACCCGGGGGCTCGAGGACACGCCGTATTTCGGATCGACCCGGCTGGCGAATTTGTTGGAGGACGCGCAATTGGCGAGCGCAAGGCAGATCGCTGCCATCGCTGCAGCGCGCGCGACCCGCAACACCGAATCTGACCGTCGGATCCCCATTCGCCCCAAATACCACTTTGCCGGAGGCGTACCTAACCCGCTTTGGCTACGGGGCAGCGCTGTCCGGTCCTTTGCTCCGAGGCGGCCCACCACCGCGTCGAACGTGGTAACGATAACGCAACCCGAACACGGCGGAAATGGGGAGCGCACAGCGTTCACGCCGGGATGGTAAACGGGGCGTATGCGTTCGCCCCGTTGAACTACGGGGCACGGGCACCCTGCTCCGTGCCGCGGCCGGACATTCTGTTGCGCCAAATCCTCACTCCACCCCCATTGTCGCGCCGCTCACTGGAATTCTTTTGACTGTGCAAGGCCGCCCGCGTTTTCTCGCGTGCAGGGCGGAATGGAATGAGACGATGATCGAGACGGTTTCGGCACTGATGGGTTTGGTAAGCGCGGGGATCTTCCTGGCCCATGCGTTCGAAGGTTACCGCACGAGGGCCTGAGGCGCTCGCGCGGACGGCAAGCATCACCCTTTCAAGACGGCACGTTCGGAGATTTTTAATCGATCCGATCGAGCATCGCAGACGAGAGCGGCAGGTGTCCCATGCGCAACCATGACCTCGTATCCGATGGCTTCCTGGCATTGACCGCCGGTGGTTTGGTCCTGCTGTGCTCCAGCCTCGTGGCATTGGCCTTCGCCTGAGCACCCCAGCAATTCCCGAGAAATACGTTTACCGCAGTCCAAGCAGCGAACGCCGATAGAGGCTGTCACGGGCTTCGTTCAGGCAGACGAAGCTGCCGGTAAAACCCTGGCCGTACCGCTTCTGGCTTTTGCCGTAGTAGATACCTTTGCTGAAATCGAGCCAGACGACCCGGTCGTGCGGGCAATGACGCTGCGCCTGCGCCTCGTAGCGAAATGGCGTCAGCGGTGTGGCCGATACCTCAGCGCCACTGCAGCCGACCAGGATCGCAACGGCGAGCGCGATCGCGCCGGGCCATTTGCCAAAGCCGCTCCAAGATACTCCGCAAGCCACACCCCGCCTCCCGATCCTGGCCGTCGCACGAAGGCCGCTCGGGCACGATAGCACGAAACAGCACGGTCTTCGGAAAGCGACACGCGCCTCACGTCTTCCGCGGGCCACCTTGTCGGGTTACAGGAATGGAGGATGATCTTGGTGCGAGGATGCTGCTGAATGTCGGTTGAGCCCGGACCCGAACTCCGCACCGAACCGCGCCTGCCGTTGCCGCGCCTGGGCTTGATCCCAATGGTGATCTTCGGCTCGCGCTGGCTGCAACTGCCGCTCTATTTCGGGCTGATCGTGGCGCAATGCGTCTACATCGCGCTGTTCCTCAAGGAGCTCTGGCATCTCTCCTGGCACGCCCTCGACCTCACCGAGCAGCAGATCATGATGAGCGTGCTGGCGCTGATCGACGTCGTGATGATCTCCAACCTGCTCGTGATGGTGATCGTCGGCGGCTACGAGACGTTCGTCTCTCGGCTCGAGCTCCAGGGCCACCCCGACGAGCCGGAATGGCTCGGCCACGTCAACGCGAGCGTCCTGAAGATCAAGCTCGCCATGGCCATCATCGGCATCTCCTCGATCGCGCTGCTGCGGACCTTCATCGAGGCCGGCAATCTGGGATCGAACCGCGCCGGCTTTACCGAGACCGGCGTGATGTGGCAGGTGCTGATCCACCTCACCTTCGTCGTCTCGGCGATCGGCATTGCCTATGTCGACCGACTGAGCGACTCCGGGGCGCGTAACCATGCGGAGTGAGCCTCGAGCGCCGGCTTGCTACTTGTCCGCTTCGAGTTGCTGCAACGCCTGGTGCAAGCATTCCTGAAGCTTGGCTGCGACCTGTTCGCGGGCGACGCCTTTGGCGGCAAGATCACCTGACACCTTGTCGAGGATCTCGTCCATCGTCCGGTTCTCCAGATGGTCCGTCACCAACGCCGTCGCGTAGCCGGCTGCGGCATCGCCGCTGAGGCCGAGCTCGGTTGCGGCCCAGAGCCCGAGCAGCTTGTTGGACCGGGCCGTGGCCTTGAACATGAGCTCCTCGTCGTGGACGAATTTGGCCTCAAAGCCCTGCTCGCGCTTGTCGAACGTGGTCATGGTCAGCTCCATTGTCATTTTCGCTGATCGGGTTCGGACTGGCTGGAAGCGAACGTCTCCGTGGTTCAAATCAGGATCATATGAAGTCTCCGGCGGAAGCCAAACGCCGTCAAGCCCGCTCGGCTGCGCCCACCGGGCCCGTGCAGGACACGGACCAGCTCTACGCCAGCCAGCTCGGCTAGGCAGGGATATTTACTATTCGTTAAGCAGACTCAGCGCCGCATGGCCCGGGGACATCGAGAGCTGACGCATGAACAAAGAACTGCGGGAGTTTCGACGACTTGAACGGGTCTGCCTGGAGCAGGCAGCCCTCTCCACCATGGACCTCGCGCGAAGCGGGTTGCTCAAGGTCGCCGACGATTGTCGCGTCGCGGCCGAAGCGATCGAGGCGCAATCGCCTCGCAGACCTTTTGCAAGTGCCGTTCAGGCGCTGAAGCAGGCTTTGAGCGTGACGCGCATCCCGCACCGGCACTGAGGTTGGCGCTCGCGGGCAAGGACATCTTTGACGGGGCGACCGCGTGCGGTCAGCCCTTCGCCTCCGTCTGTTCACGAGCCAACCGTTCGGCCCTCAGCCGTTCCTTGTTGGCATAGAACGCCTTCTGCGCCGCTTCGTGCTCGCGCATGGCTTTTTCGGCTTCGATACGGCGTGTCGCATCGCGCGCCTGCCGCTGTTCGGGGGTCAAGGGCTTGCGCCGGTAGGAAATGTCTTCCGTCATGGCCAGATAACGCGGAGGTCAGGGAAGGGTTCCCCTTGGTCCCGCCGGGCGGCAGTGTGGGCGGACTGCATAAATGTGCGAAAACAACCCCATGCACAGTAGCCAAGTCCTTCTGCAGACAGCACTTTTTTATCGCGCTTTTGATGCGTTTGACCCCGCAGCGATCTCGATGTCTGCAATCAAAGGCAAATGGTCTGAATAGGCCCTCGCCTCTTGGTCGGTCCAAACCTTCCCGATCGGGCTGTCGGACGTCGCATAGATCCGGTCAAGCCGCAGCAGGGGCAAACGCGACGGGAAAGTTCGCAGCCGCGTCCGGTTTGGGCAGACCTGCGCGAGCACGCGCCGCACCGATTTGATCCAGAACCAGTCGTTGAAATCCCCGAGGACGACGGTCATTCCAGGCTTCACCAGGCTCACCAGCGCCTGAGCCTGCGCGTGGCGCTCGTGGATGCTCAAGCCGAGATGCGTGGCCACCACGCGGACCTCGCCGACGGGCGTCAGCAGTCCCGCGGCGATCGCTCGGCGCGGCTCGCGCTCACGATACGACACGTCGACGATCTCGGGCGGGCCGGAGAATGGGAAGCGGCTCAGCAGCGTCTGGCCGTAGTCGCCATCGGCCGTGACGATCGATTTGGCGTGAACACGGTGATCGCCGACGACACTCGCCAGCTTCGCAAACGGATCGTCTGATCGCGATCGCGAATCCACCTCCTGAAGCGCGACGACATCGGGAGCCCATTTGCGAATGATGGAACAGATACCCTCGAGATCGAATTTCGGATTGAGATTGAAGGTGCCATGCACATTCCACGTCATGAAGCGCATCAGCGCCTCCCGGCGAGCCACGTCGCGACGAATTGCGCGCCTGCGCAGATCGCGAGCCAGCCCAGGAACGCCAGTGCGAGGAGCGATATGTTGACCCAGGACGCGTTATTGGCGAGATCTGCGATCTGAGCACCCAGAACTGCCATGGCGAGAATGCCGGGGGTCATGCCGAGCAGCGTTCCGACCAGGAAGTCACGCAGCGGCAGCGTGCTCGCGCCAGCCACGACATTCACCACCGAGAACGGCGCGATCGGAATCATCCGGATGACGACGACGGCCAGAATGCCCTTGCCGACAACACGCTCCTGGATGCGCGCGGTACGTCGCCCCAGCAAACGCTGGAGACGTTCGCGGCCGAGTGCCCGTCCGATCGCAAACAGGACAAAGGCGCTGAGCGAGACGCCCGTCATGGCGGTGGCGAAGCCCAGCCATGGTCCGAGTGCGGCAGCAGTCGCCGCAATGAGCACGAGAACCGGAAACACCACCAGCCCGCCGACGACGAAAGCTGCAATCGCGAATGGCGGTCCCCAGATGGAGTGCGCGTAGGCGGACAGGAATGTCGACATCCGGCCCGCGTCGGCGAAATCGCTCAAGGAGGTGTAAGACCAGGCCATCGCCAGTCCCAAAAGCGCGACGGCTATCGCGACCATCCCGATGATCGTCTTCGTGCTCCACATGCGCGATGCCGCCCGCTCCAGATGCAGAGGCCGCTCGGGGTCCGCCACGGGCTGAACCATCGTGGCCAGAGTGCTGGTCAGCACCGAGGACTCCACTTGCCGCAGCGCCTTCGTCCCACCGGTTCTCGAGACGTCGTCCAGGAGCGCAAAAAGACGATCTTCGTTTTGCGCGACGGTCTGTTCGTCGAGATCGCAGAAATGGGCGATCAGGCGACGGCGGACCGAGGAGATGAACTCGCGGTGCTCGTCTGATGCGGCTTCAAAGATCAGGTCGCACTCGCTGTCGGCGCCCATCGATCGATTGTTTAGATTGGCCGAACCGATCCTCAAGATCCGATCGTCGACGATCATGAGCTTGCTGTGCACCATCACGGCCGCTTCCGAGTCCCCATTCCGCGACACCGGGTAGACGAAGCGGATGCGATCGGCGACGCCGGCCGAACTGAAGCAATCGATGAAAGCGCCCCGGCCGTTCTGCATGGCTTGGGATTCCAACCATGAGGAATGCAGTTTTGGCGTGACGACCAGAACCCGAAGCGAAGGCACGCGCAGCATCTGCTCCGCCAGTTCGCGCGCGATCCTGGTGGCGCTGGTGAACTGGTTCTCGATATACACGAAGCTCGTCGCGGACCGGATCGCTGCGATCAATGAGCGTTCGACCTCCCTGAGCGTCGAACCTGCCGGACAAACCACCTCGGTCCTGGCGATACCCACCGGCATATGCTCAGCCTCGACCGGCACATTCGCCGGCCAGCGCAAGCTTTTCAGCGGACCCCGATCATCAATCTGTTGGCCTGCCGCGCGCCAGCGTTGCTCCACGAGGTCGAACAGCCACGCCGCCGCATCCCCGTCGACCACGCATTGAACATCATGAAACGGCAGGTATGGCTTGCCCTGGGGATCACAGCGCGATGCGTGATCGGCGCGGTGATCACTGGTGTCCCAGCGCCTGATCGTCAGATCGAGTCCGCCGACGAACGCCAGCGAACCGTCGACACAGACGATCTTCTGGTGTTGGGCCGAACCAAATGGAAGCGTGGAATCCAGCTGAAACCGGACGCGGCCATCTGTGTCGGCGGTAAACTTGGCCGCGGAATTCCATTCCCTCTCGGAAGCGTAGAACGAGACGAAGTCCCAGACGAGAATGTTGATCCGCAAGGTCGGACGTCGCTGGACCAGCGCGCCCAGGAATGGGCCGAGCTGTTCCGGCAAGCCATCATCCGCTCGCCCGGACTCTCCGACCAGCCTGGTCTCGCTGTGGATATCCCAACCGACGATATAAACGAGATCCTGCGCCTGCAGCAGGGCCTCCCGCAGGGCCGCGAAATAAGCGGCGGCATCGTTGAGAACCGCCACACGCCGCGCCTCGCACCGCCGCCAGACGGTGTCGCCGGGGATCAGGGTCGATGAGCTCTGACGCAGGGAGACCTCGCAATTTGCGTTCGCCGTTGAAACGCGCTGAGCACGCAACGTGTTCCCCAACTCAGAACCATGGGTCAATGTTCAGCGTGTGAGGATTCTGGCGCCACAGTCTCCCCTCGCCGCTACTTGGTTCGGACCGCCTTTGCACCTGCGCCTTTCAAGGCATCGGCAATCTTCTCGGGCGCATCGCCGTGAAAATCCACAGAGACCTCGATCAGACCTTCCAGCTTCTGATGCCCCTCCGGCGCAGGCGCGGTCTTGGCGTCAGGACCGGCCGGGCGTGTCCCCGACGTGTTCGCGCCACCGGCGGCCTGGACGAAGACGTCGCTTCGCGGCACGCCGCATTCCTGCACGACATGCTCAACCGCAAGCTCGGCGCCGCGGCGCGTGTCGAATTCTCCGATGATCGTGCTTTCCAAGGGCGCCCTCCGTGGCTGGACCAGAGTGCGAACAACAGGCCAGCGAGGGCCAGGTTCCTGAACGCGCGGGCGTTTAGAACCGGACGATCCCGAACATGAACAGCAGCGCGAGCGTGATCAACCCCGAGACCAGCAGCGAGCCGAGACATCCCAGCCGGTTCGAGAAAAAGAAGAACATGGCTCGCCCATCCCCATAGCTTGGTGACGGGCTAAGTTCTCCCATTCGACAGCGTTCCTGGAGGGTTTTGGGAGGCGCGAACAAGAACCAATCCAAGAACCAATCCAAGAACCATTCATTGAGCGGGACGTTGAGTCCGCGATGTCAGACGCTTTTGATTATTTCCGAGCGCACGCGGTCCGGGCGCTTTGCAAGGCCCGGGCGATGCCGCGTGGACGCATGAAACATCTGCAAACCGTCGTGGCCCGCATCTACCACCTGCTGACCAAGGAGGCGGCCTATGGGCCGAACCTGCAGCATATGGACGACTTCCGCGCAGCCCAGAAGCTCGAAAAGTCCATCGACTGAACTGCAATGGCGATGACGCTGCACGCCCCCCGACGCGTTCAGCTCTCTTTGGGAGCGGTCCTTGATTGCGACTCGCCAAGCCCGGGATTGAGGGCGAGCGACGCTCCGGCGGCGCCGCCGGCTTCATAGGCCGCCATCGACACCATCCGGCTGGCGCTGCGCTGGGTCCGCATCTTCAGGTCGAGCTTGTCGAACTCCGCATCGACCACCGAGGTCTTGAGAACCACCAGCCCGCGGCCGGTGCTTTCGTTGACCTGATCGCGACTGGCCTTGATCGCCAGCAACCTGTCCGCGATGGACGCCACCATCCCGAGCGCGAACGAGGCATTGGCCAGATGCCGCTGCTGGTGCCGGAACCTGTTGTACTCGACCGAGGTCTTGAAGCGTCCAAGTTCGGCGCGCACGGCGCTGTCGATCAATTCGGCGCGCAACGCCTGGATGCGGAGCTTCAGCTTGTCGAGCGTGGCCGGATTGGAGGTCTGATGCACTGATTATCTGCCGCGATAGCGCGGACGTGATTTAACGTGCCCGGTCGCTTGGGTGAGCTTTGGGCCTTGCGGGAACCAAGGCCCAGACCTGCCATTAGCTTCTGCCACCTTAAAGCTCTCCTTGAGGGCTTCATACTCGGAGAATTCAGATGCGCACCACAGTCCTCGTCCTATTGATGCTTCTGGGATTTCTATCTGCCGCGCGTGCAGAGCGCGACTATCCCTGGTGTGTCGTTGGCGACGATCTCAGCTGGCCCGGCGAGTGCATGTACGAGACCCGGGAGCAATGCATGGCTTCGGCATCCGGCCGCTGGAATACGACGTGCGACATCAATCCGCGCGTGAGGTTCAACCAGCAGGCCCAGCCCACCACAAAGAAGCTGCAGGAACGACGCGGGCATTAGTGGCTGGTCCGGCGGGAAGTCGACAAGGCGCCGCCCCCGGGCGCGACTGGCATGGGTGACCTGACCGCTGCTCGTATTTTCCGCTTCCCGCGCGGGCAATCTGCGCGGCTCAAGGAACGACCAGGCGCCCCGCCCGCGCTGCCGTGTGCAGGGCAGCCCACGAAGCCATTTCGCAGGGCCACGAAGCACCCCCGAAACAATCCGCGATTAGCCTCGTTGCCAATCAACAATGGGGACGGCGATCATGTTGAATATGCTTATGGACGCGATCTACGGGGGCGTCATTTCGGCCTCGGTTCCTGGGATGAAGACCCAGGGAGCAGGCGCTGCACGTTCGAGAGCCGCCGTCACCAGCGCTGCTTGGCTGCCAGAATTGATTGAAGCGCTGGAAAACTTCGCTGCGCTTCCTGCGCCCCATCAATCGGAAGTCGACGCCTGCCATGCTCGGTTGCGACTTCCAAGCGACCAAGGTCAACCGACGCTGCACTGACCGGAGGTCGTAGGCCTCCCCCAATGCGTTCAGCTTCCTTTGGGAGTGGTCCTTGACTGCGGCTCGCCAAGGGACTTGCCAAGGCCGGGGTTGATGGCGAGCGACGCTCCGGCGGCGCCGCCAGCTTCATAGGCCGTCATCGACACCATCCGGCTGGCGCTGCGCTGGGTCCGCATCTTCAGGTCGAGCTTGTCGAACTCCGCATCAACCACCGAGGTCTTGAGAACCACCAGCCCGCGGCCGGTGCTTTCGTTGACCTGATCGCGACCGGCCTTGATGGCTACCAGCTTGTCCGCGATCGACGCCACCATCCCGAGCGCGAAGGAGGCATTGGCCAGATGCCGTTGCTGGTGCCGGAACCTGCTGTACTCGACCGACGTCTTGAACCGGCCAAGTTCGGCGCGCACGGCCCCGTCGATCAATTCGGCCAGATAATGCGCGACCTCGACATCCGCACCGAGACCGAAGAACACATAGTGGTTCTCGCCGGCCGCGTTCTTCTCGCGCCAGACCCGACAATCGCAGAAATGAGCGATCGCGCCGATGCAGTCGTCCAGTGGAATTCGCTTCTTGCGAAAAGTCTCGTACACCCTGCGTTCGCACGAGGACGCGCGCAGTTCAACGTCGGAGAGCGACAAATCGTGGCGATCCAGCAGTTCGGCGACCTTGGCGGCCGCAGACAGCGCCTCGTCCTCGGTGCAGCCATTGGCGATGGTCTTGGCGCGCAGCGCCTGAATGCGGAGCTTCAGCTTGTCGAGCCCGGCTGGATTGGATGTTTGATTCACGGATCACCTGTCCGGGGAAAGCCTGACCGAGAGACTCCGGTCCGGTCGGATGGATTGGCGGAAGGGGGGCCTGTCAACCCCATTGTTCTAACATCAATTTAGATGAGCTGAGCGGCACTAGCTACGGTCCTTAGAACGGTCATTCTCATGGCATCAGAACCGTAGTTTTTCGCGAAAAGCGCGGCTCGGGTCGCGGCGCCTTTTTAACTTGGAAGCGGCCAGTGGGGATGAATACCGGCAAAGCCGACCGGGGCGGCCTCGATTTGACCGTTAAAGGACCAAGAGGTCCGAGCCCCAGCGCGCTTACCAACTAGTCCGCCGCAATCACCGGTACCGACCATTGGACACCGGAAGACGATCTAAAATTCCTCGTGCTCACGGCGAAACGATCCGACCGACCGCCGACCGCACATCTCGACCCCCGATCAATTGCGACGCCTGCGAAACACGCTTATGAACGAGAGAATCCCAAGGCCGCTGCCTAGCGGCATTGGTCTAACCGGGTCGCATCGAGCCGGGGTCTCTCAAAGAGACCAGCAATTGTTTCGCAAATGATAGTTGTTGTTCAAATCAGGCGGGCGCCGGGCATCATCGCGCGTGTGAACGCTGCTTTTCGCTCGGAGGATCGGAAACTGCAGGATCTGCATCGGGGCCTTGGCCCGCGTCGTTGCGCTTGCGCACGTCTCCAAGCCAAAGGATAGGTCCCCGCAGCTTTTCGCTGCGTTGGCCGTACCTGATGCCGTACTGTTCAACAAAGCCCCTGAACGCATCCGTGAGGGCCACGAGCTTTAGCCCCATGATCCGAATATTTCCGGGTAGCCATCGGCCCGCTGGTGTCCTGGATGATGGGCGGCTCATTGCGCGTTCCTGGCGTCATAGAATTAGAAAACCACGAGCGCCGGATTATTCCGCGGTCGAAGAGAATTCTGGGCGGCAGCTCTTCCAAGTGCAGTTAGTTCTCGCAGCGTATCAAGCTACCGTTCCCCTTCGCCTCGGATCAGGATCGATCGCGTGGCCGATGAGCTCGTCTTGCCACCCCACACCATTTCGACTTGCAGTCGATATTCGCCTGCTCGCTGCGCGGACTTGCCTCCGGCGTAGGCAATGTAGTTCGCCTTCCGCCTTTCGAGCGGTTTGGTTTCGATGTGCATCAGCGTTTTTCCGTCTGGGTCGACGATGCGCATTCTGAAAACACTGTCGGCCTCGACGTTGATCGCCCAGACCCAAGCGATGACCGGTTGCGAAGCCTTGGGCACGGCCGGTTCACCTTCGCGAACGAGCCTCGGAAGCTCGGGCGGAGCATTGGATAGCCCGACCGACAGGATCGCCGAAGCCGACCGGGAAAGTGCATCCCGCACGGCCGGTTCGAACAGGCTTCCGCCGGTTGCACCGCACGCTTCTCGACCGATTCCAAGTGGCCGGCCCGTCAGGGGCTCGAGCGTCCTGCCATCCTTTCGGACCGACAAGTGCACGTGGGGAAATTCGGCCAATCCCGATGCTCCGATCGACCCCAGCTGGTCGCCTTTCTTCACGGGCGCTCCAGGTCGGACGACGATGCTGCCTTGCTTGAGGTGGCAGTATTGCGAGGCGAGTCCCCCCGAATGCTCGACAAGGACTCCGTTACCACACTCCTTTCCCGCGGTATCCTTGTCCTCGGCGCGATCGTAGATGCGGTCTGGAATGCCGTCCCTCACACGCGCGACGGTACCGTCCGCAGTAGCGATCACAGGCGTTTGGCGGTCGATATCCTTGAGCGTGCGGATGCGAATGTCCCAACCGTCATGCCCCTGGTACGTGGCATTGCCGCAGAGCGGATCTAAAGCCTGATCGCCCGGATCGACGTCCGGCATCTGCTGCACGAAGCAGTCCACGCCCAAGCGGCAGTCGACAGGCAGCCCCAGGTTGGGAGACGACTGGTCGTCTGCGCGCGCCGGAGTGATCGCCGCCGATAGAATCATGATCCCAAGCAACGCCGGCGCCAGCCGGTATTGGCTATGCGCCGCCCAATGGGACTGGAGCTTGAACATTCTCGCAGCAGGGAACAGGTGCACTACTCCTCCCGGAACGATTTCATCATCTGATCGGTAAACGGCTTTATTAGGTACGACAGTGCCGTCCTATCGCCGGTCGTGAGAAAAACCTCGACCGGCATGCCGGGCACGATCGGCTTGCCGGCCACTTGCTTTTCGCCACCTGCTATCGCGATTGTGCTGAGATAGTACGTCTGGCCGGTGGCCTGGTCCAGGGTCGCCGCCGCTCCGATCGTTTCGACCGTACCCGCCACTTCCGGCGTGGTCCGCTGATTGAAGGAGGAGAATCTCAGCCTCGCCGATTGCCCGGTGGTGGCCTGATCGATGTCGGTCGGAGACAGCTTCGCTTCGACGACAAGGTCGGCGCTCTCGGGGACGATGGACATGAGCGTCTCCTTTGGAGCGATCACGCCGTTGACCGAATTGACAGCGAGCTCGTTGACGGCGCCGGAGATGGGCGAACGGATTACCATGCGCGACAGCCGATCCAGCGACGCCACGATCCGTTCCTGAAGCTCCGCGAGCTTTCCGTCGACTTCACGCAGGTCGCGCTGACCGTCGGTTCGCGCCTGCTGATCGAATTCGATGATCTTGATCCGCGATTCGCTGATCTGCCCCTTGACGCGCGCGATGTTGGCGTCGATCTCGCCCTTGAGGCCGTCGATCTTGACGAGATCGCGCTCCATGGTGCGGATCTTGCCGATTTCTATGAAACCCTTGTTATAAAGCGGCGTCAGACGCTCGAGATCCTCCTTGACCATCTTGCGCTCGTTGGAGTTGGCCTCCTGCTGCGCGCTCAGCCCGCGGACCTGCTCCTCGAACTGCGCAATCTGCAGCGACAACTGATCGCGCCTGGCCTCCCGCACGGCCAAGTTCTCGTTGAAGAGCCGGATCTCGCCCCGCGCGATCTCCGCGGTGAACGGGTCGTGCTCGAACCGGGAGTCGAACCTGATCGCCGCGGCCCCGTCGCGCTCGGCCAGATGCCGCGCCCTGCGGCCTTCCAGCTCCGCGCGCTGTCCCTTCAGCACGCCGAGTTCCGCCTTGGTTTGGGTCTCGTCGAGCTTGACGAGGACATCGCCCGCCTTCACGGCGTCGCCATTGGCGACGAGGATCTCGGCAACGATGCCGCCGTCGCGGTGCTGGATCAGCTTCACCTGCTTCCTGACTGCGACCTTGCCTTGCGCGATCACGGCGCCGGTCAGCTGGGCATGCACCGCCCAACTGCCGCATCCCCCGATCAGGGCGATGGCGAGAACGGCCACCATCACCACGCGCGAGCGGATCCCGAACGACTGCTCCGCGGCGCGCGCGGGCCGTTCCGTGGGCTTCAGGTTCATCGCTAGATCTCCGATTGTTAGGGCGAGCCGGCACGTGTCTGCCGAACCACGTTCAGTGGGGCGCGTTCGCTTGTTGTGGGGCAGTGAAAACAAAATCGCTCTCGTTCAGGTCGAGGTTGCCGTCCAGCACGATCTCGAAATCGTGCTCCGCGCCATCGTCGAGATGGCCAGACACGATCGTGATCTCCTGGTCCGAAACGATTTCATGGCGGTAGGTGACGGCGCCGACCTCTTCGAACGTGGCCTGGTCGGCGCCGGCGAAGAACAGCATCTTGCCCGAGAAGTCGTCGAGCTCCTGTCCCACCCTAGACAGGTCAAGCCGATCGCCGACGCTGAAGTCAACGATGTGGTCGCGCGGTCCGCCATCGTTCTTCAGGGAAGCGAGATCCTGAAAGACGAAGGTGTCGTTGCCGTCGCCCCCCTCCATGATATTCACGTGGGCGTCGCCAACCAGACGGTCGCGACCGTGGCCGCCATGGACGTTCTCGATCTCGAAGATCTGCGCGCTCTGCCCGTCGCAGATTTCGACGATGCCATCGGGCAGGTCTACGTTCTCGTCGAACACGATCTGCGACAGATCCAGCGTGTCCGCGCCGTCTCCGCCGTGAATGACGTCGTGGCCCGCCTCAATGCCTAGGACGATCACGTCGTCGCCGCAGCCAGCGTCGATGCAGTCGTTGCCCGCGCCGCCCGCCAGCACGTCGTTGCCGGCGCCACCGTCGAGGTGGTCGTCGCCATCACCGCCCTTCAGGGTGTCGTCGCCTGCGCCGCCCGCCAGCGCGTCGTCGCCGGTCCCGCCGTCCAGGTCATCATCACCGGTACCGCCCGCGATGTGGTCGTCTCCGGCCTCGCCCCGCACCGTGTCGTTCCCGGCGCCGCCGTCGATGCGGTCGTTGCCTTCCCCACCATGGATCGTATCGTCGCCGGCACCCCCTGCGATGCAGTCGTTTCCGGCGCCGCCCAGTAGAACGTCATTGCCGGCGCCGCCGTCGATGTGGTCGTCGCCTTGCTCGCCCTCGATCCTGTCGTTCCCGTCATCGCCATGGAGAGTGTCGTTACCGGGACCGCCGAGGACCGTGTCGTTGCCTTGCCCTCCGGACGCAAAGTCATCGCCCTCGCCACCCAGCATGAGGTCGTTCCCGTCCTCGCCATAGAGGGTATCGTCGCCGGCTTCGCCGAACAGCGTGTCGTTGCCCGCCCCGCCGAAGATAACATCGTTGCCCGGTCCCCCGAACAGGGTGTCGTCGCCGGCGCCGCCCACCAGCCGGTCGTTGCCCTCGCCCCCGTAGATCGTATCGGCGCTTTCGCGGCCGTAGACGATGTCATTGCCGGGACCGGCGTCGATCACGTCGACCAGAGGCGTTCCGATCAGGAAATCGTCGCCCTCGGTACCGTGGATATCTTCGCCGGGCGCAGCGTGCAGATCCGCATGCGCCCTCTGGACGATCGCGACGGTGCCGTCGGAGATGCGGTAGCTAAACTGGACCGGGCCGACATTATCGTGTTCCGGCGTGTAGAGCCAACGGTCCGCTCCCAACGCCTGTAGCGATCCGTGATCGACCTGCAGGGCCTGCACCGAAAGCCTGTCGCCGTCCGGATCGCTGGCGCCGTTTAGCAATTGGCCGAGCGAGATGATGAAGGCTTCGTTGACGAGCCCGCTGCCGAGATTGACCGGCCCGGCGCTCACCGGGGCATGGTTGACCCGTTTCGTCGGATCGGGCGACGGGTCCTTGCTTGTCGGCGGCGGCTTTTTTGGCTCATCACCGTGGGACTTGGTGTGGTCGTCCGAAGACCCTCCGCC
>NZ_JBVVPL010000045.1:0-47528 GCF_055807615.1 Bradyrhizobium sp. MV1.5
GCGGGATCAATCTCATTCTTGTGTTCGGCATCCGATCCCATCGCGGTCACGTGCTGTCCCGGTTCCAGCCATTCCGCGCGCAGCAGCGGCTGTACGGCCGGCGTGGTCGTGACAATCACATGCGAGCCCATCACGGCGCGTCTCGGCTCCGCATATGCCCTTACGGGAAATCCCAATTGTACGGACAGGTCTTGCGCCACGGTTGTGGCCTTGGAGTGATCACGAGCCCAGATGCGCGCTTCGTGGATCGGCCGCACAAGCGAAAGAGCCTGCAGCTGCAACTTCGCCTGCATTCCGGCTCCCAGGATCGCAGCTACCGCTGCATCTCTGCGGGCCAAGTACTTGGCTGCCACTGCACCTGCGGCTGCCGTGCGCACGTCGGTCAAATAGCCATTGTCCAGTAAGAGTGCTTGAACCAAACCGGTTTTGCTAGAAAGCAGCACCATCATGCCATTAGTGCTCGGTAGTCCGATCTTCGGATTATCAAAAAAACCGGGGCTGATCTTAATGGCAAAGCCGTCGAGACCGGGCACATAGGCCGTCTTGACGTCCACCTCACCACGATGTTCGGGAATATCCAAGCGAAGGATTGGTGGCATCGCGACTGGCTTGGTCGCGAGCGAATGGAAGGCCTCCTCAATGCAATGAACTGCTCGCAGGTCGAGCGACACGATTTGCTTTAGATCGCGTTCTGTCAAAATCTTCATTCTTGGCATCAGACCTGCTCCCGAAATGGATCGCTATGCCCGTTTACGACACGGCGGTGGAGTTCCATGTCGATATTGCGACCCGAGAGCACGAGAGCGACCGGGCCCCGTATTGCATCTATTTTGCGAGCGAGCAGCGCTGCAATTCCGACAGAGCCAGCGCCTTCGAGGATTTCGCGTTCTTTTTCGTAAGCATGGCGGATTCCAGTCGCGATCTCGCTCTCGCTCAGCAACACGACATCATCGAGCAGAGCTCGACACATAGCGAACGTCAGCTTGTTGTCGTGGCCAACGCCACCACCGAGGGAATCGGCAAGGCTTGAAAATTCTTTGACCTGTACCGGACGCCCTGCGTCGAGGCTTGCCTTCATTGCCGCGCCGCGTTCCATACTAATTCCTATCACCCTCGCATGAGGCTGCATGCCCTTGACGGCTGCTGCGATCCCAGCCGCCAAGCCGCCGCCAGAGAGGGGTACAAGCACGGTGGCGACATCGGGCATTGCTTCGACTATGTCGAGACCGATCGTCCCTTGTCCTGCCACGATGTCCGGATGATCGAAGGGCGGCACCATCACCAGCCCGTCTTTGGCCACCAGGCGCTCAACTTCTTGCTGCGCCTCGTCCTGTGAATCACCAATGATTCGCACGTCGGCACCGAGGCGCCGGATCTCAGACACCTTATTGCCCGGCACTAGCCGCGACATGCAGATGGTCGCATACGAACCTAACGCTTGGGCTGCATGAGCAAGTGCTCGACCATGATTTCCCGTAGAGGCGGCAACGACTCCTCGGGATCGCTCCGGTTCGGTGAGCTTTAGGATAGCATTGCTAGCACCTCGCAACTTGAAGCTGCCGGTCGATTGGTGATGCTCAAGTTTCAAGCTCACCGTAGTGCTGCAAAACTCCGAGAGCGTCGGTGACTGCACGAGTGGCGTCGGGACGATGTGCCCGGCGATTCGTCGGCGGGCTTCCTGAATCGTATTGAGACTGATCATAGGCACCTTTCAAGTCAAACAACGACTCCATGCGATGCACCCCATCGTGGTCCATCAGAGAGGGCGCGGAGGCGCCCGCGACGAAGGCGAGGCCGAGCGCTGGCCGTCGCGAACCACGTTATCAGTCCAAGCTCTGGAGGCGGCTTCCGGCATTGTCGCATCGTAGAACAACGCTAGCTTGCCCCCATGATAGACGTTCTCACAGCGAAACGCAGCAATCGCGCTCTCAAAGGCAACCGGCCGCACTCGTAACTCGAACGCGTGCTGGTCAGGCGGCGCATAGTACGGTTTGCTTGGCACGATGATGCGAAGCGTCCGCACTATGCGGTCACCGGCTGCCTCAAAGCGGCATAGACCCTGTCGCCGCTTGCGCGCCTCCCAAACATCGCCCAGACTGACAACATTCCTCGGCCTGCGTCGCAGCACACCATTCTAGCAGTGCGCATCAATGGCGGACGCGCAATTCTACGCCCCGCTCGGGTCGATGCTGGTTTCTCGCTGCGCACGAAGAACAGCGGCTAAGGTTCGATCTCGTTGAACTTCGACGGCCGAGCGGGCGCGCCCGGCCATAAGACGCTCGCAGCCCTCCAACATCGCCGCCTCTAAGGACGCATTACGAACCGGCGGTTGAAGATGGGCCAGAAGCCGTTCGCTTCCCAGATCAAAGCTAGGAAAGTATCCTGCGATGCCGGATCGCGCGTATGCGAGATGCATGACCGTGAATGGTCCAATCGCCGACCAGCGCGGCGCCAGACCATGCACCAGACAGGCGTCAATCTGCTCTGGCGTGGCAATACCTTCGTTAACCAAATGAAGAGCTTCACGGAACAGCGCCGCTTGAAGGTGGTTAGCGATGAAGCCCGGCGCCTCCCGCACCATCGTCACGGGGACGCGCGCTAATCGTTTGTAGAAAGCGACGGTAGCGTCGATGGCCGCAGGGGCAGTAAAATCGGCACCCGCCACTTCCACCAAAGGAACCAAGTACGGCGGATTGAAGGGATGCCCGATAACGAACCTCTCGCAGGGCGGTCCATCGGACAATAGCTCCGTAACGGTGAAGGCAGACGTGGAACTCGCCAATACCACGCCCTCTCGAAGAGCAGGGATAACCTCCCGTAGGAGCGCGCGCTTAAGTTCCAACCGCTCTGGGCCGCTCTCCTGCACGAAGTCGCCCATGGAGACAGCCTCCGCAGCGGTCCCGACAAAGCGAACGCGAGAGGGGTCCGCACCTTGAGCTAGACCGAGCAACTCAAGGGAAGGCCACGCTCGCTCAATCAGAGAGTGAAGGCGCGCAGCTGCATCCTCTGCCGGGTCCCAGACAACGACGTCGAGGCCATGAGCCAAACACAGGGCCGCCCAGCCGCCACCGATCAGTCCCGAGCCCAAAAGAGACACGGTGCGGATCACAGGCAATGAGCTAGTCATACAATCTCTCCCTAGTTTAGGCCGTCACTCGGAGGCCTCTTGCAACTTTCCTTCCACACATACTTAGCGCGTCTCGCTCAGTGCCATGCGGAAGAGGTTCTCCCATCGACTCTCACCCGTGATGATTCGGTGCGGTCGCCGAATTGAGTGTAACGGTGTCTTTATCTCGATTGATGCAATGAGAAAGAGTTGGACGGTTAAATCCTGCATTGGGCTGATCTTTTTCGGGGATTTCAGCCGGTCAGCGGCGCAACCATGCGCCCAGCTGCCTTTGCGTGAAACACTTGAGAACGCTCGCAAAGAGAGACGCAATTCAATGCGTAACGTCCGCGAGCAATTTTGCAGATGGAGCGCCAGGATGGGAGAGTCGCGACGAGCTCCTAAGAGGGCGACTCATCGGTGCGGCAAGACGGGTCGCCGCATGAACTTGGCAAATGTGCTGGACGGCGCTTCTTCTAAATCTATTGCTCGACGAGCCGGCCGCCAGCCAACTCGCGCTCCTCGCATTTTGCCGAGTGATCCCAGAAGGCCAGAGCCTGCTTTCCTCGCCACGATTGTCCAGCACGAGATCACCGACGGCAGCCGCCTCCCTCCCTAACGCGGCGACCTCGTCACACGCGACAGCGCAAAGCAACTCGACAGCTCGACTCACAACGCCATACTGATGTCGCCGATGCGCATTCACGCGCTCGCCGTGTCGGCCGGTTAGGCCAGGCCAGCGGGGCGCCAAACGCCACCTATTCGGCCGTAACCGTAAACTGAACGTATCGCTGATACTAGGAATTTCGAATCGCAGTCACATCCGTGCGGGCCGCGGCCAGTCGTTGGCTGGGTGGATAAGGCAAATCCACGAAGGCAGTGCGCAGACCCTGCAGATCTTCAGATCGATGCTCTCGAGCTATTAGAACTTCAACGCATGAACGGCCTCAGCTTGACGCTTGCGTTCGGCCCAGCCGTCAGTGATCAAGAATGTGAGGCGCGACGCAACTAACTTGTCCAGAAAAGGTGTCTACTAGTCGCGAACTCAAGCTCGAAGCCTTCATCGCCTCAAATTTGGTGATTGTCGTCTCTTGGCATGGATAATGCAAGATCCTGCTTGCCGGCAAACAGAGGTCGCGGCTCGCTGTTCCGCCCTGTTCGAAAGACTTTCCCCGACTCACGAGGCGCTAGATGCCGCACTCTGTGGCGGAGACACCGTGAAGAGCGGCATCAATGTTTCAGCGAGACCGCGCCAGAATTACGTAGACCGGATCGCCTTAAGAAAGGATTTTGTCCTCTCATTCTGAGCACAACTGAAAATTGCCGACGGGGGACCTTCCTCGAGTATTCTACCATTGTGGAAAAAGCATACGCGATCAGCGACTTCTTGCGCAAACTCCATTTGGTGAGTGACGATTAGCATGGTCAAATCATCTTCGGCGCTGAGCTGCCGCATAACTTGAAGAACCTCATAGACAAGCTCTGGGTCCAGGGCGGATGTAACTTCGTCGAACAGCATCACCTTCGGTCGCATCGCCAGCGCTCTCGCGATTGCGACACGTTGCTGCTGCCCGCCCGATAGCTGCGAAGGATAATGGTCTTTCTTGTCATCCAGCCCAACTCGCTTCAGTAGTATCATCGCGCGTTCACGAGCTTCGCTGGCACCTAGTCCCAGAACATGAGCTGGTGCTTCCATTACGTTCTGAATCGCCGTCATGTGAGGGAAGAGATTAAATTGCTGAAATACCATCCCGATCTTGCCGCGAATGGCGCGCAAATGCGACTCGGTTGCGGGTACAAGCGATCCCTTTTCCATCCGATGCGTAAAAAGCTCGCCCTCGACCTTGATGCATCCGTCTTGGATCGATTCGAGAGTCATTAGTGTGCGAAGCAAGGTCGTTTTTCCTGAACCAGATGGCCCAATCAACGCGACCTTTTCACCCTTTCGTACCGATAGACTTAGCTTATCAAGAACAACAAGCGACCCGTATCTCTTAACGACCTCGCAGAACTCAACAATCGGTTGCTCCGCGCGAGCTTCACGATTTGCTCCGTCGACAGCCACTTCTCTCTCCATTCTACCGTCCCAAGGCAAGATTCTGCCCACTCGAACCACTCGTTCCGATGTGACTAGACAGTTCGCACAGTAGGCACTTCAGGAGCGATCCCAGCTGCCCCCCCACTGGACGCAGCCTGCCTGCCATCCGCAGCGTTGAAGTACCTTTCCGCCCTACGAATTATCGCTGATGAAACCAGCGTGAGAACCAGGAATATCACCCCGACGATCGTGATAGGCTCGACGTATCTGAAAGTTTCCGATCCGATCATCTTCGCTCTGCTCATCATTTCAAGGACCGTGATGACGGACAAAATCGGTGTTGCCTTGAACATATCTATGAGAAAGTTTCCCAGTGCAGGCACCATCGGGGGAATTGCCTGAGGGAGAATGATGCGCTGATATGCTTTGCGCACGCCCATGTTCAATGCTCGCACGGCCTCCCATTGCCCTCTCGGCACAGCGTCGAGACCTGCCCGATAAACCTCGGCTATGAAGCATCCGTAGTAGAGGCCTAACGAGAGCAGCCCGGCAGCCATCGGCGATAAAGTTACGCCAAACTCTGGAGCAACGAAGAAGACTACGTATATCTGAATCAAGAGCGGCGTCGATCGAATGAATTCGATGACAGACCAGCTTAGGCACTTAAGAACAACGCT
Organism: Bradyrhizobium sp. MV1.5; assembly: GCF_055807615.1. Classification (NCBI taxonomy): domain Bacteria; kingdom Pseudomonadati; phylum Pseudomonadota; class Alphaproteobacteria; order Hyphomicrobiales; family Nitrobacteraceae; genus Bradyrhizobium; species Bradyrhizobium sp. MV1.5. The sequence goes on from NZ_JBVVPL010000045.1 coordinate 5,822, forward strand.
CGAGCTTCGACGAGCGAGCGACAAAGGCAGCCCAATAACAAGCGCCAATAAGTATCCCAGGATCGTTGCTTGGATTGTTACGACCGCGCCCTGAAGAAGGGTTGGCAATATCGACCAAGCAAATCCGAAGTCAAAAAAGTCGTTCATGCTAGCTTCCCCATACCGCCACGATTCACGGCGCGGTATAAAGCCGCCACTGAAAATGCAATCGCCTGAACAACGACGAAATATATTATGAGAGTTGATACGTATATTGGGACGGTTGCAAATGTCTGAATGTTCAAATTGTAGGCGTTGAAGGCAAGATCGTGGATCGTGATTAGTGATACTATCGATGTTGATTTGAACAATATGATTAGCAAATTCCCCCAAGGCAGGAGCATTGTAAGTAGCGCTTGGGGCAGCACGATTCGTCGCATCGCTAAGCGCTTTGTCATATTAAGCGCTATAGTCGCTTCAATCTGCGCGCGTGGCACTGAAATAATCGCGCCTCTGACAACCTCACTGCCATAGGCGCCCATGTTAAGCCCCAAGGCTGCGATTGCAACGGCGTAAGGAGGGAGCAAAATACCAAAGTGAGGCAAAACGTAGAACAGCCAGAAGAGCTGAACGAGCAGCGACGTTCCGCGAAAAAACTCCACGTAGCAAGCTGCTATCCATCTAGCCATCCGAAGGCGCGATAGCTTAGCGAAGCCGGCGATAAAGGCCATCACAACAGCTACTAACGACGCTGCACCTGCAATTAGAAGCGATACTACGGCGCCCTTGAGGAGGAGGGGAATGAATTCGGCCGCGGCCATTGGTTCAGTCGACCTTGGAGCATTGTTTCGATGTTGTCATCTCGCCGGGAGGTTGGGGAGTCACCCCGTATTTCGAATAGATAGCCTTCGCCTCGTCGGACCCTAAGTACTCCTTAAGAGCGGCATTGAAGGCTTCACGGAGAGAGACATCACTCTTCCGGAACGGAACGGAGGAATAAGATACGGCCCATTCTGACGTTGTAAACGGCGTGGCAGCCTCGACTGCTCCTCCTCCCTTTTCCGCCATTGACTTAACGCTTCCTGGCGTGAGAGCCGCAGCGTCCGCCCGCCCCGATATAACGGTGGCCAGCATGGCACCGGGATCTTGCAGCGGGACAGTTCGATCCGCGGGCACCCCCGCCTTCAGAATATATTTCTGCTCTGCCGCCCCCGCCATCACCGCAACGCGAACGTCTGGATTCTTTGCGGCGTCTTCATAGCTGTGCAAGCTCTTAGGGTTGCCTTTCTTTACGAGCATAGCACCCTCGAGCTTGGAAATCGGCTCACCGAAAGAGACAGCAGCGCATCGAGCGGGAAGGATGAACATCGGGGTGGCAAGGTCGAAGCGACCAGCATTCAAGCCAGGGATAAGCGAAGCCCATTCGGTAAGAACCGGACGAACCTCTTTGATGCCCATCCTCTTGAAGATGGCTACAACCTGCTCTGCATTCAGACCGGCAGCCTGGCCGTCGGGGCCCATAAATACGTACGGCGGCTCGTTGGAAAACCCGAATGAGACGCCATTGGCACGGGCACGCTCAAGAGAGTCATCCGCAAATGCCGCCGATGATGCAGCGAACAGCGATCCGAAAGCAATGGCTATAACTGCACCGCGAAGCGTAACCATGTTTTCCTCCTTGGGATCGGATTTCACGATCGTTGCAGTCGCGCCCGCACTCATCCTTGGCGCCGCGACTAACTACCACCACATCTTCTCAACTTGTCAGCCTCAATCTGCAGCCCTCGGCTTTTCTTGCTTACAGAGGCAATAAATTCGCGGAGCGCTAAGAACGTTTGGTTAGAGAGCGCAGAGCTTTTCGCGTGGTCCGGCCGCCCTCCCCAAAGGTCTTGCGCCTTCCAATTGCTAGTGTAGAGGGCGCTCAGCGAGCAAAACCAGCAAAAAAGGCGCTCAACAAAGCAACTTTATGCAAATTTGGCCTCATACGCGCATGTGTCCCGCGCCGCCTTACCAGAAGTTGCAGTTATTCGACCTCACCTACGGAGGTACTTTCCTTGCAAGCGGTCTTATTTTTGTCGCCTCCACCTGCAGATTGCCACGTTGCTTTGAGTCGGGACCATTTGTCCGGCTCCTGATCGTGCAGACGATGGCACTGGAGCCGGTAGGGACTCAATGCGCTCCATGCACGAGGAGTCCATGTTTCTTCCGATCGTCTCGCCAACCGCTGTGCCGCACCTCGTTCGAGCAAGCCGATCTCTGATATCGTGGGGGCTCAGCAGGGCAGACGCTCTTGTCCACGACTGCTTCAATCAATGGTGCCGGCCGGAGTTTACACATCCGGCCGGCGCTCTTAACTAGTTATACTTGCCGAGTTCGGCCGTCAGCTCCGGAACCGCCTGATAGAGGTCGGCGACCAGGCCGTAATCGGCGACCTGGAAGATCGGCGCGTCCTCGTCCTTGTTGATCGCGACGATCACCTTGGAGTCCTTCATGCCGGCCAGATGCTGGATCGCGCCGGAAATGCCGACCGCGACATAGAGCTCGGGGGCCACGACCTTGCCGGTCTGGCCGACCTGCCAGTCGTTCGGGGCATAGCCCGCATCCACCGCGGCGCGCGAAGCGCCGACGCCGGCGCCGAGCTTGTCGGCGAGCGGCTCGATGTACTTTGCGAAGTTCTCGCGGCTCTGCATGGCGCGGCCACCGGAGACGATGATCTTGGCCGAGGTCAGCTCGGGACGGTCACTCTTCGCGACCTCCTCGCCGACAAAGGACGACAGGCCCGGATCGGCCGCCGCCGCGACGCTCTCGACCGACGCGCTGCCGCCTTCACCCGCTGCGGCGAAGGTGGAGGTGCGCACCGTGATGACCTTCTTGGCGTCCTTCGACTTCACCGTCTGGATGGCGTTGCCGGCGTAGATCGGGCGCTCATAGGTGTCGGGGGCGATCACCTTGGTGATCTCCGAGACCTGCATGACGTCGAGCAGGGCCGCGACGCGCGGCATCACGTTCTTGAAGCGCGAGGTCGCGGGCGCGACGATGGCGTCATAGGACGGCGCCAGCGAGACGATCAGCGCGGCCAGTGGCTCGGCCAGATCGTGCGCGTAAAGCGCGCCGTCGGCGAGCAGCACCTTCTTCACACCGGCGAGCTTTGCCGCGGCGTCCGCCGCGGCCTTGGCGTTCTCGCCGGCCACCAGAACCTCGACGTCCGCGCCGAGCGCGGCCGCTGCGGTCAGGGCCTTGTTGGTCGCATCCTTGAGCGACGCATTGTCGTGTTCGGCAATCAGAAGCGTCGTCATCAGAGCACCCCGGCTTCGTTCTTGAGTTTCGACACCAGCTCGGCGACGTCCTTGACCTTGACGCCCGCCTTGCGGCCCGCCGGCTCGGTCGTCTTGAGAACCTCGAGGCGCGCGGTGAGATCGACGCCGTAATCGGCGGCAGTCTTGTCCGCAATCGGCTTCTTTTTGGCCTTCATGATGTTCGGCAGCGAGGCGTAGCGCGGCTCGTTGAGACGGAGATCGGTGGTGACGATCGCCGGTCCCTTCAGCTTCACGGTCTGCAAGCCGCCGTCGACTTCGCGGGTGACCTTGAAGTCGCTGCCTTCGACCTCGAGCTTCGAGGCGAAGGTCGCCTGCGACCAGCCGAGCAGCGCGGCCAGCATCTGGCCGGTCTGATTGCTGTCGTCGTCGATCGCCTGCTTGCCGAGAATGATCAGGCCCGGCTGCTCTTCGTCCGCAATCTTCTTCAGGATCTTGGCGACGGCGAGCGGCTCGACCGCACCCTCGGCCTTCACCAGGATGCCGCGATCGGCACCCATGGCGAGACCGGTGCGGATCGTTTCCGACGCCTGCGCCGGTCCGATGGAGACCACCACGACTTCGGTCGCCTTGCCGGCTTCCTTCAGGCGCAGCGCTTCTTCGACAGCAATTTCGTCGAACGGGTTCATCGACATTTTGACGTTGGCGAGTTCAACACCCGATCCATCGCTCTTGACGCGGACCTTGACGTTGTAATCGACCACCCGCTTTACCGGCACCAAGACCTTCATCGATCCTCTCTCTTTAAGACTCCGCCTTTGGCGCACCTTAAACTCGTCGAGTGTCCTCCTGAGTTGCACACTACGAGAAAGTTTAAAGGCCCATCGTTAAGTACCCTGCATTCAAGCTGCTAGCGCGCCGAACTTAGAAGTGATGCTCAACTAGTGCCCCTCTGCAAGTCCAGCTAAGTTCGCCAGTTATGAGGCGTACTACGAACAGAATTGGCTTGCAAACCTCGCGCAGTAATTCAGCAGCTGTACCTTCAGCTCTTCAGCTCCACAGCAGCAGTGGTCAAATCAAAGGCCCCCGGCGGGCATGCCGGAGGCCTTCTTGGAGGTTAACTTAGCTCAGTAAAGCCGTTCGGTTTTCTCCTTGCGCTAGTTGGTCGGAAAACTCACCAGGCGCGTTGAGCGCGGAGCAGCAGCGCCAAGCTGTTCTGATCCTTGAGCTCATAGGCGCCCGCGGGCTTGGCGATGCCTGCTTGGGTCGGCAGCGTGACAGTGCTTCCGCTCGCATACTTCTGGTCGAGCATGACGTAAGCAACTTCGGCCGTGAACGTCAGATTCTTGACAGGATTCCAACGCGTGGTGGCACCCACAACTGAGTAGTTGAAGTCAGGGTTACAACCGCCGAGGCCGCTCGATAGCGCGAGCGTCGTCACAAAGGCGCCGCAGATGTAGCCCTTGGCAGTGCTGTTGTACCGGACAGCACCGATTCCGCCCCAGAGCGAACTGCTCCAGCTTGCGTTCCAGTTGTGGGTATAACCGCCATTGAAGCCATAGCTAGTGGTCAACTGCTGACCGGCGCCGGTAACGAAGACAGAGTCAGAGAGCCCAGCGAGGCCAACGCTCTGGTAAGCTCCCGTCCCCCCCGTAGCGCCGTACAGACCGAAAGTGTAGGGCCCATAGGGCTGGAAGTTGTACCCCGTAGCGCCGTTGGTATACACGCCCTGGATGTTGATCGTGTCACCCGGACCGGTCGGGATGTTTTTGATCGACAGCGCCAGCTGCCCAGCCCAACCCCACTTATCGCCGGGATGACCGGTGGTTTCATCAACACCATAGTACGCAGCGTGATTGTCATGTGCGGCGACCGAGGCCTGGAAAAGACCCCAAGCCTGATCGACTCGCAGCTGCGCCACAAAGTCCGGAGTCCGCGACCCGCCAATGTCGCCAGCACCGTACGTGCCAGCCGCAAGACCTGCGGCGGTCGCACCACTCACGTTCCAAATATTGGTCGTGTTGCGAACAACCTGGTCCTCAGCCGAGAAGCTCGCCGTGATGCCCTGCCCAAAATCCGCCGTGTAGGCAACCTGGTTGACAGCCTCCCACCCGCCACCACCAGGCAAACCGTCGTAGCCGTTCGCTGGATAGTTGGTCCACGGGGAGGAGAACTGCGACTGCGCCCGACCAAAGGTGAAACCAGCGAACTGGATAAACGCATAGTAGATAGACAGGTTGCCGCCAGAGATCATTCCGCTACCACTTCCTGCGGGGTTACTCCCGCTATAGGCCGTGGCGCCATTAAGGGCAGTTGAACCGGCACCGTTATAGCCACCCGCAGTCCAGGTGAAGGCCAGCTCAGCGTACGTGCGAACAACACCATACTCAGTCGCCGTACGGGAATCGACACCGAGATCGAAACGGGATTGACCGGTGTAGTAGTTGCTCAGGCGATTGTGCGCGCCACCGAGACCGCCGGTCGGGGCAACCCAAAGGCCATTCGTACCCAGCCCCGCGGTCGCGCGCACATAACCACCTAGCTTGATACAGGTATCGCTTCCGGGGATGTAGAAAAATCCAGCACCATATAGAGAGCAGATTTTCACATACTCGATCGCCTTGGCCTTCACGGGAAGATCGGCAGCCTGCGCGCCAGCGCCCACGAACATTGCGGCTGAACCAAAGATAAGACTCTTCATCAACTTCATTGCTGAACCTCCAAGTTGGAAACGTCGTTTCCGTCCTTCAAAGATCCGCCGCTACTAGCCTCACCTACTGTGGGCGGGTGCTTGACGGACGACGTCGAGGTGCCCCCCCTCCGTCCGCTCAATGACTAATTGGCAAAATCACTTGCCGCAATTAATTAATGAACGATATCACTTTTCTGCCGTACATCGTTGCATTCAAGCAACACTTTCCAACGAGCGCCAAGGATGTCGGGTACGAGCAAAAAAGAACCCCTTGGGGGCATCCCAGAGGTTCTCATTGGAGATTTTGACGTGATCGCCGAAGAGCCTCTTCAACGATCTGGCCAAGACACTATCTGGGAATAATTATATTAGTCAATTTATTTCTACATGGCGTCTATGCGCGCCGGGCCTTTCCACCCGGCCTTAAGACGGATACCTCTCATCCAGTGCTGCCCATAGACCGGCTATCGGAAGCCACCGAGGTATGGCGGAATGACCAACATGGCTGAAAAAGAAAAAGTCGATAGGGCCGTAAGGGACTTCATCTGGAACATTGTCGAGATCCATTCCCAACTCGAGGAAATACACAAGAGTTGGGCCCAGGTGCTGGGATTAACGGAGCCGCAATGGCTGATCCTAATGGCGATCGATGAACTCGATGAAGGCCGCGGTGTGTCAGGAATTAGCGTCGCAAACAAGCTGCGAATCCATCCGACATTCGTCACCAACCAAACGAAGAAGCTAGAAACGATGGAATTTCTGGCTCGCGAGCAATCGCCCGATGATGCACGGTTCCTCCAAATGTCTTTGACTCAAAAGGCTCGTGCAGAAATCTCAAAGCTCTCGATGAAAAGAGATGCCCTCAACTCCGCATTGTTGGAGGGGCTAGACGAGGCATCGCTTGAGTATCTCAACAAGCGACTAGCCTCGTTCGCCAAAAATAGCCGATTGGCATCGCAAAAAATGAGCATAGGCGTCTTGTAGGCGGCAGAACCGCGATCGCTTACGCCGTGAATTGCAACCGGATGAATGTTGCTGTAGCGAAGCGAACGCGGCAAGGAGGACATTGAGCGCCTGGTGAGCCAACCGCCACGTGTTCAAAATATGGTCTTCGAAAAGCGTTAGTTTGAGCGCTGAGTACAACAGCGGCTCTGCCACGACTTATTGTGAAGCTGAGCCGATTTCTGGAGCGAGTGGTCATTTCAGATGCTAGCGCGCTCGTTTTGCGCAACTACGCGACAAGATCCTTTGGCTATTACCCAAATTCAATATTCGATCGGCGCACCTGCGAGCAAGGTCGGACGCTCTATTCCCATGCGCTTCTCATATTTCCATCATGGAGCTCTAGCTCTCGTGAGTTTGTTTTTCAGCCATCTAAAGACACAGTCATCTGCGGTCACGAAGTTCTCAACCTCCTCGCCAAAGCCTCCTCGAATGATCTGCGGCATAGCCAAGTCCAAATGGATGTACGCCGCCATACAATCAGCCTGTAGCTTGACAGCTTCCGATACGCTGACTACGCCGCGGCCGCCAGCCACCACGAGTATTGGGCAATTCAACTGTCGCGCTGACCGCGAGCGACATGCTGATATCCAGTCCTTGGCAGGGCCATCTGCGATGCCGGTTATCCAGCCGACGGACGTCGAAGTCCGCACCCAGTTCAAGATGCCACCGTCGCAAACCGCCGCAGCGACCCTCCGATCATACACTGCAAAATCAGTAGCTAGAGTAGCCGATAGTGCGTCGCCATAAACGCCGATTCGGCTGATATCGACCTCAGGCCGAGCCGACAAATAATCAAAACAGTGAGACAGTAGTGCCGCCGGTCTGCCGCGGGAGTGATTTAAGACGTCTGCATGAGAGACAACAAGGACAGACATTCCCCGCCCGATCACCACAGGCAGGAGCCTGCCGAGCAGCGTCGCTCCCTTTTCTTCTTCGCTGCTGACGCAAATGACCGCTGGGGCAGACAAACCGGTACTAGCAGCAGGCAAATAGTAGGCCTGAAGTTCGGCCCCGTCGAAGCAAGTTATTTCTACGCTCTCCACCTGATAGCCGAGAGCCGTTCCGAACCTTTGAACCCCAGCCTCAACCTTAGCTGAAACGCCTGCCTTGCCTGCATCATCATCAGCAACTAGCCTCCTGGCAACTTCGAAGGCAGTTAGCGCGCAAAGCCAAGCTTCCTTTGCTTCATCGAAGGCTAATTTGTTTATGTTGAGGTCAGCAAGACGGTAATAGGCATCTCCGGTCTTTGTCCATGTCGCCACCCAGTTTTGCCGAACCGTCCCCGCGCGGCCCTCATCAGACGGCAGATTGTCAAAAAAAGCCGATGCGCAGCGTCTTGTAGACGCAAGATCACCCCTCAACGGGGGCCAAGCACCAAAATCCATAGATTTGCCCTCGGTGCTGCTGGTTTCGAGTCAATTCCTATCGATGAGACGGTCGGCCTCTTGGGCTTCTGTTTCTGGAAACAAATATTATCAAGTTGCCAAAGCCGAAATAGTCGAATGGAGCACCGCGTAGCTCCGAAATTCGGCGCGAAAACCCATTTTGAGGACTCTTTCGGGCGCGCTGAAGCGTTTTGGCTATTCCCAAGAAACAAGAGAAGTCGTCGCAAGGAGCATTGAAACCTCTGTTCCCCAGTTCAGCGCGATGAAAAACATGTCGCGGTTGGCTATGCAGTAAGGACAACCAGGAGCGAAATGCAGGTTCTTTTGGAGCTCGCTTTTGCCAGATTACTAAAAAAGCGGGTCACCCCGAAGGAGTGACCCCGCCAAGTCAGGGACGAAACGCCCCCTAGGAAGGCCTCTGGATCAGGCCGCCGCCTGATCGATCGGCGAGAATGGCAGCCCAAGGCTTTCGGCCACAGCCTTGTAAGTTAGCCTGCCGCGATAGACATTCAGGCCTGCGCGCAGATGCGGATTTTCGAGCACAGCTGCGAACCCCTTGTTGGCCAAGGCCAAGCCAAAAGGCAGAGTCGCGTTGTTCAGGGCTTGGCTTGAGGTGAGCGGGACAGCCCCCGGCATATTGGCAACACAGTAGTGAATGACACCATCAACCTCGTAGGTCGGCTCGGCGTGTGTGGTCGCTCGCGACGTTTCGAAGCATCCGCCCTGATCGATAGCCACGTCGACAATCACGGCCCCCTTGCGCATTGAGCTCAGCATACCGCGGCTGACCAGCTTCGGCGCACTTGCACCCGGAACCAGAACGGCGCCGATCACGACGTCCGCGGCGAAGACCTCTTCCTCAACAGCATCGATTGTCGAGAATCTGGTACGTACCCGTCCTTCAAAGAGCTCATCCAGCTCGCGAAGCCGAGGTATCGAACGGTCCAGGATTGTCACCTCAGCACCCAGGCCGGCGGCCATGCGCGCAGCATGCGTGCCGACAACGCCGCCTCCAATCACCACGATACGGGCAGGTTGAACGCCTGGCACACCGCCGATCAACAGGCCGCGCCCACCGGCGTAACGTTTCAGTGCCGCACCAGCTGCCTCAATCGAAAGCCTTCCCGCGACCTCGCTCATCGGAGCAAGCAGCGGAAGCCCTCCATGCGCATCGGTAACGGTCTCGTAAGCAATGGCAGTACATCCCGACTTCATGAGGCCTTTAGCCTGCTCGGGGTCCGGCGCCAAATGCAGGTAAGTAAAAAGAATCTGGTTCTCTCGTAGCTGCGTCCACTCAGACGGCTGCGGCTCCTTAACCTTCACGATCATCTCGCTCGACGAAAACACCTCGCGAGCAGACTCGGCAATCCTCGCACCTGCTTTGCGATAACCATCATCTGCAGCGCCAATGCCTGCACCGGCACCCGTCTCCACCAGGACCGTGTGACCGGCAGCGACGTATTCCCGGACGGCTCCAGGTGTCAGGCCGACGCGGTATTCGTGCGTCTTGATTTCCTTGGGAACACCGACTTTCATATGCAATCTCCTTGGTGAGCGGTCCTTTGTAGTCGCAGCGGCGACACAAACCTGTAGCTACGACGCCCGAACGACGCATTAATTCGGCGATCTTTCACTCCCACGTGCAGTATTTCGGCAGATGGTGAGCCCCGATTTACAGTTACTTCCCATTGTATCGGGCGGAGCGCCTAGACGCGCCGCGCGTCGTTACTCCAGCGAAGTCAATCTTTTTGGCTCCACCTCTTCGTTGTTTTGCCCTATTCGCGATGCTCGATCGAATACGCGAAAAACGCTTTGCAGGAGGGCCTACGGGTTCATCAACGATGGATCTGGTTTTTCAGAAATTTGCCGAGCGATTGACCGAAAGCACGCATCGAGAGGCAATTCAGCAAAGCATGGCCGATGTCACCGCCGCATTGAACTTGTCTTTCTTCGCCTATCTTACGTTTCGCCGCACGCCTAGCAGTGCTCCGGACCTTATCTCGACTTATCCATCCTCCTGGACCGGTATCTATTTGCAGCGGGGCTATGACTCTGTCGATCCGGTAGTGCGTCATGCAATCCACCAGCCCAGGCCCTTTCGATGGGGGCTGGGATTCAGACTCGGAGATTGCCCGGATACCGAGCGCACGTTATTCGAAGAAGCCGCAAAATTTGGGATTCGATGTGGATTTACATTCCCGATCCACGATGATCACGGCCCGATTGCCGCGCTGAGTTTTGCGGGGGACGAGCGTAGCACTTGCTTCGAGCGTTCCTTGGTCGAGCACGCCCAGAGCCTGCGGCTCATCGCGAGCTTCTTTCATGCACACGCGAAGCGTTTTTTGACGATCGATCGCATGGTCGGCGGGGTCTTGTTGTCTCCTCGCGAGTACCAATGCCTTGAATGGTCCGCGCGCGGCAAATCAGCTTGCGATATCGGGACAATTCTCGGTATTGCCGAGCGAACCGCATGCTTTCACCTGGACAACGCCCGTGCAAAGCTCGGTGTCAGGTCGCTTCATCAAGCCATCGTGCTGTTAACGGAAGCAAAATCTCGAAAATAGATCATTAGCCGTCCACGAACACCTGTGCAACTACACAGGATGCTCTCGGGCCGAATCTCCCTGCTTAATTGCCGACACAAAGCAGGGAGACAAAAATGATGCAGCTCATCGCGCCCGAATACTACGGCGTATTCATCCACGATCTCGCAGAGATGCACCGGCTACGGTACCGCGTGTTCAAGCGGCGCCTAGACTGGAACGTCGAGGTCAGCGGTGACATGGAAGTCGACGAGTTTGACGTCCTCAGGCCGGTGCACCTGATCAACCGCTGCGCAGCCGGACAGATTCGAGGTTGCGTCCGGCTTTTGCCCTCGACCGGCCCAACTATGTTGAGAGACACCTTCCCGATCCTGCTGGACGGGGAGCCCGCACCACGAAGCAATCGGATCTGGGAAAGCAGCCGCTTCGCGCTCGATGTCCCCTCAGATGCTCCGAAGGCGGGAGGTGGACTTGCTGCAGCGACCTACGAGCTCTTTGCGGGCATGATTGAATTTGGCCTATTCACTGCGTTGACCGAAATCGTCACCGTCACCGACGCCCGGATGGAGCGTATTCTTAGGCGCGCAGGCTGGCCCCTTCGCAGGATTGGGAAAGCTCATGCTCTTGGAAACACCACAGCTGTTGCGGGGTGTCTGGAGGTATCAACCGATGCCTTGGAACGTGTCCGCAAGGCGGGGCTCATCTCAGGTCCGGTACTATGGGCTCCCGTCATCCGAACGGCTGGCTAGTATTTGCAAGCACGTACAATCGCGTCTTCGCTTCGAACCGAAGCAGATTGCCTAACCCGCTTATGGCTCACGATGCGCAAAAGCTCTCGACCAAGAGTCTCCCTACAAGCCGATAAGGCACTCGAATTGAAACACCTGAGGTGGGCCGTTGCTGCCGCCGATTGCGGCAGCTTTCGCGCAACCGCGGAATTGCTGAAGTCCCAACAATCCAGCGTCAGCCGAAGGATCGACGAGATTGAACACCACTTGGGTATCGTCATCTTCGAGCGTTATAGCGGAGGCGTGCGCCCTACCCAGGCCGGCCGCCAGGTGCTTCGGTACGCAAGGACGATCTTGGAAGAATTTGAGGCACTCATCGCAACGGCGACATCTGTTCATAACCGCGAAACCGGTCGTCTGACGGTTGGCTTCTGCACTTCGCTTTCTGCACGCAATTTGAAGGCTTTACTCCTCGCATTTAAGCAACGATTCCCGCAGATCGACCTCTCAACGGTGGAACGGTCGCGGATGCGTTTGGCAGCTGCACTTCGCAATGGCGCGCTTGATGTTCTGCTCGTAACAGGTAGCTTGCCATTGTTGGACGGCAAGGAAATGCTGCTTTGGAGCGAGCGCGTTCTGGTGGTCTTTCCGCATGATCATACGCTGGCGCGGCGCGAGAGTGTGTCCTGGACTGACCTCCGCGGCGAGACGGTGTTGCTGAGCTATTGCGATCCGGGAAAGGAACTCGAAGATCTGCTTATTTCTAAGCTCGTATCGGCCGAGGATCGCCCCAAAATCGAGCGCCACGAAGTCAGTCCAGGCATCATCAAGAGCCTGATCAGCATGCACACAGGAATAAGCCTGGTATTAGAATCCGATGTAGGAGCGAATTTTGGCGGTCTTGCGTATAGGGAGCTACGCGATGGGACGGGCCCGAGCCGCTTCGAGTTCTACGCTTATTGGCGCGGCGACAACAACAATCCAGCCCTGCAGGAATTCCTGCAGCTACTCTCCGACGTCATTCCTGGCGGCCGCTCTGACGTTGACGCCCTCGCCGGGCTTTCCGGAAACTCCGGTCCGCCGCCATGAAGCGCGCCAACATCGGCGCGATAAGCTTGGCCGGGTCGCCAATCGGCTGACCGGTCTCCTGCGCGAGGATATCCGCGTAGGCCACAAGATCCCGGTGGATGCTCGCAGGTAATTCGTGCGTGACTTTGACCGGTTTATCGTCTTCGATTGCACTGAGTTTGAGTTTGGTCAACCTTAACCTCTATACGGTTCGAGCACCAGATCGCGATTGACGATGACCCGCACGGGAAATCCCGGACGAATTGTCAACGTCGGCTGGATGTTGAGATTGCGACGGACCACCTGCTGGCCAGTCTGGTTGGCCGAATCCGCTGCCCCGCGCCGGAGCGCGGCAATGAGGTCGCTGTTGGAGCTACCGGTGTCCGCTCCGGAATTCACCTCGGTGCCGACGGCGAGCAGCGTCGAGAGCGCAGCTGCCCCCAATAACTCCTTCCAATGGTTGTCGACCTCATCCTCAAGCCCAGAGTAGCCGGCGGCATCTGCGCCCGGCTGCCGCTCCAGCACGAGCGACCGCCCATTTGGCATGATGAGGCGCGTCCACACCAGGAGTACGCGCGATTGGCCAAATGCGACTTGGCTATCATACGTCCCGATCAACCGGGCTCCTTGCGGGATAAGGCGAGCTCGCCCGGTAGGGGAATCATATACCGCTTCTGTGACTTGGGCCGTGATCTGCCCAGGCAGGTCGGACCGAATCCCCGTGATAAGAGCAGCCGGAATGACCGTTCCCGCCTGGACCACAAAGGGAGAGACCGGTCTTGCGAGGCGATCGGGACTCGTGGTTCGACGGTCAACGGAAGCACTGACGAACGCAAGTTTTCGATCCTGGCCATTCTGGGCAAATGCTTCGTCAGATGGCGCTGCATTTGATGGGGCTTCACTTGGCGATGTGACAGGGGCCTGTGCGCGGACGCTCGTGCTGGCAAACACCTTGCTGGTGCGTGCCGCCTCGCTCTCCTGATTGACGCGCTGCTGTTCAGCGTCAACACCAAGCGGGCTGGGGGTCGAAGAGCCCTGTGCTGCGACGATCGGCCGGCCAAGATCGCCGGGTAAAGGTGGTCCAAGGCGCGGCACCTCCTTCGGGATCTCAGCATAATCCTTCGGCAAGGTTGCAAGCTGATCAGCGACATTGTGGTGGTCGGTCGCGTAAAGCTCCTCGGCGGCCGGCGAGCGCGATCGCTTCTCCTGCAGAGCCCAGAAGACCGCACCAGAGATGAGCACCAGAAAAAGGGCGCTGCCGCCCGCAAGCACCTTACGCGATAGGCGCGTAACTTGCGGCCGATCTGGCCGGAGCCGAAGGGTTTCGGCGATATCTTCCGGCGGCTTAACCCGAGGAGCGTCCTTGGGCGTGTCATTCGGCTGGCCAGTCTCTGTCACAGCGACCTCCCGTCGGTTCGGAGGATCCTAACCTTCTGCTGGTGCTCCTCGCCCAGCCTCAGTTCCGCGGCGGCGAACAGCCGGTCGACGATCAACACATTGCCGTAAGCGCGATAGTTGACGAGTTCGGTTTTGCCGTCAGGCCCGATCACGAACAGCGGCGGCATCTCGCCCTGGCCGACGCCGGGCGAAAACTCGATATAGACCTTGCGCCCATCGTCATAGGCATTGACAGGACGCCACGGTGGGCTGTCTCCCTCGATGGCGTAGCGGTAACGGCGCTGCGCCTGACCCGGGATGACGGGTGTGGGCGGCAGAGCTCGACCACGCGCGGTCCGGTCCTCCGGATAGAACCATGTGACCTGTGGCATGTAGGGCCTTTCGCGGGAGCGCAGTTCCATCAGGTAAGTGCGGCGATCGGTGTTGATGACGAGATTGGTCTCAATCGAGGAGCGCGTCGGCTTCACCATGATGTGCACACGTCGCGTGTCGCCGCTGCCGCTTTCGGTATCGCCGACCACCCAACGCACAGTATCACCCGCGGCAACTGGTCCCGAGCCGATCAGCTGCTCGCCGGGCTCCAGCGCAATGTCCGTGATCTGCCCCGGCGCGACATAGATTTGATAAAGAGCGCCCGGACTATACGAAAACACCTGCACCGCATTGAAGTAGCCAGCCTTCCGCGGCTGCACACGTGCGGCGTCATTCGCGGTCTCAATCCGTTCAATCGGCTCCTTGGCTTCCGCGTTCTTGCCGCCGCGGGCCGCCTTCCAGGCCGGTGGGACATGCAGCGGCCGCGGCCGGTCGTCGGCAAGCGCCGGCAGATCTGGAGCTGGCGGGACATCGCTATCGTAACTAATTTGCGGCGGTTTGAACGTGGTGCAACCGCCAAGGGTGGACACACCAACAATAAGAGCCAGAGCCAGGCTCGGGCGGCCCCTCTGTGACGCAATAACGAGACCTGACGGCATGACTAGCCCAGCTCCTTCGACCAGTTGATGGCGTTGACGTAGATGCCAAGGGGATTTTTGCGTAGGCGATCGAGATCGCGAGGCATCTCCACGATGACGCTGACGATCGCGCTCCACCGCTCGGTTACGGCCAGCTGACCGTTGTCGTAGCGGCGTTCGACCCAAGCGAGGCGAAAGCTCTCAGGAGATGCCCGAACGACGCTCGAGACCTCGATCGCAATTTGCGTCTTGCCGAGCTTGGCGAACGGATCGTTGTTGCGGGCGTAGTCATTCAGTGCGGCCGCACCGCGATCGGTTGTAAAGTCGTAGGCGTGGAGCCAGTTTTCGCGCAGGACGATGGCGTCCATCGGCAGGCCACGCACATGCTCGATGAAGCGCGCCAGGTGAAAAGCTACTTGCGGATCGGTCGGTTGATAGCTGGCATTTGCCGGAGCTACGGCTTTCGCTTCGCCCAATTGATCGACCTCGACCACCCAGGGCGTGATCGTCCCGTGCGCCGATTGCCAGACCAGGGCGCCGGCGAGAGCAGCCGATAAGAAGAGGGAGCCAAAGGCCATCAGGCGCCAGTTCTTGGCCTGCACGCGCGCAGACCCAATGCGATCATCCCAGACCTGGGCTGCGCGTTGATAGGGAGTGACGGCTTCTGGCGTGCGGCCATAGTGAACAGCCGATCGTTTGAACATTGCTTGACCTCAAGTGACGGGGGAGAAAATGGAGTTGGCCGATCAGAAGAGTCAGCGATCCTCTTGCGAGAGGTCGACAGATCCGCCGCCGCCTCCGTGATCACCCGAACGGATCGCGTGGGTTGCTGCTGATGCGCCATGGCTGATCGTCTGCGCTCTCTTCATGCGCCGAACCCAAGAGGGCGCACTGTCTGACGCTCTCGGGGCGCCCCCTTCCCCCTTACCGGCGTCGCTCGCCGTTCCACCAAGACCAGCTGCGACCGAACGCAGGGGACTTACAGCCCCGGATGCGCTCGCCTCGGAGCCGGACTGACTCCCCGCCCGAAACACGCTTATGGTGCCGCTTGCAATCGCGCTTCCACCGCGTGCGGCACCTGCAATCGCTCCGCCGGCAAGCCCGGCAACGCCAGCCGCAAGGCCAGCGCCAGCCGCAACGACTCCACCGGCGGCAAGTCCCGTCCCGACGGCGCTGCCCGCGCCGAGCTGCGGACCTCCGGAGACGATGCCATTGGCAATCCCAGGTCCGAAAATGCCGAGGCCCAACAAGGCGAGAGCGCCGAGCACCAGCGCCATCGCGTTCTCGATGGTCGGCTGATTGCCGCCGAAACCTGCCGTGAACTGCGAGAACAAGGTCGATCCAATGCCGACGATGACGGCGAGGACCAAAACCTTGACGCCGGAGGAGATGACGTTGCCCAGCACGCGTTCGGCCGCAAAGGCGGTCTTGCCGAACAGACCGAAGGGGATCAGGACGAAACCTGCAAGCGTCGTCAGCTTGAACTCGATCAGCGTGACGAAGAGCTGGATGGCGAGAATAAAGAAGGCGAGCAGCACCACGATCCAGGCGAACAGCAGGACCGCGATCTGGACGAAATTTTCGAAGAAGCTGACATACCCCATCAGGCCCGAGATGGAGTCCAGGATCGGACGGCCGGCATCGAGCCCCACTTGCGCGATCCGACCTGGCCGCAAGAAATCTGCCGATGACAGGCTCGTGCCCGAGGCTTTGAGGCCAAGACCTGCAAAGCTCTCGAAGACGATGCGGGCAAGGCTGTTCCAATTACCGATCAGGTAGGCAAAGACACCGACAAACAAGGTTTTCTTGACCAGTCGGGCAAGAATCTCCTCATCACTTCCGAGGGACCAGAACAGGCCCGCAAGCGTGAGGTCGATTGCAGCTAACGTCGTGGCGAGATATCCGACTTCGCCTCCGACCAGGCCAAATCCGGAATCGATGTAGCGGGTGAAGGCTTCCAGAAACTGGTCGATGACGGAGGTGCCACCCATTGCTCACTCGCTTTGGCTTGGAATGGAGGGTGAGAGCGACGGCAGGCGGCTTTCGTCCTTACGCGGCCGCGGGGAGGAAAATGGCGCCGTGCCCGCATTGCTGTCCGAACCGTTTACCGATCCGCTTTTCCCCAAGAACTGGCTGCGCCGTTCCGCCCAGATCCTCTCGCATTCGAGAAGAGCCTCTTTCTGCTCGTAGGTGACGGTGCGGCATTGCTCGAGCTTTGCCGCCGCCGGATCGGGCTTCGCAGCGAGCGAGGCGGAAGATTTGGTCGCACTGTCGTCGCCGCGCAGGCGAATGGCGCAGGCGGCGACGACCAGGACTATGAGGCTAACTGCCACCGTCATCGGCAGCCGTTCAAATCTGTTCTTCATCATCAGTGGAACATCTGCACGGTTGTCGGTTGATAGCCCTGACCTTGGGTCAGAAAGCGCCGCAGCTGCTCCCTCCCCTGATCCTGGGCTACTGCTCTTTGCGCGGCTTCGAGCGTTTGCGCGCGCCCCTGCGCGGCCACGGTCGCGGTGAGATCAGCAAGCTGCTGGGCTTGCAGTGCAAGGAGCTGGTTGCCGGCCTGACTTGCCTGCAGAGCACCTGACGCGCCCTGGCTCGCCGTGACCAGGGCCGACATCTGGGTGCGGTTGGTATCGAGATTGCCGACGACGGTTGCCTGCACCCGCATGGCGTCCTGCAGGCCGGCAACCGCATTCTGCCAGCGGGTCTTGGCGTTGGCGACGAGGAGCCCATTGGACATGCTCGCGGATGCCGGCGCATAAGTTGTCGAGAACGCGAGATCGATCTGCTGGACATCGTAGGCAATGCGCTGCGCTTGACTGAGCAGCTGCTGCGTGCGCTGGATCGATTGCTCGAGCTGCTGCAACGACGAATACGGCAGGCTCGCCAGGTTCTTCGCCTGATTGATCAACATCTGCGCTTCGTTTTGCAGCGACGTGATCTGGTTGTTGATCTGTTGCAGCTCGCGCGCGGCCGTCAGCACATTTTGCACGTAGTTGTTGGGATCGAACACGATCCACTGTGCCTTTCCTTCCCGGGGCGCTTGGGTCAGGCTAATTGCGATGATGCTTGCTGCCAGCAGCGGACGGAGACGTTTCATGACAAGCCACCTTCCTTGGCAAGCTGCGGAATGAGATTGCAGGCCCAGCTGAGGTCGCGCGCCTTGAGCCAGCCGGTGACGAAATCGTCTCGTCCGTGCTCTTCAAGAACCCGCTCGATGAGAGCCTGGTCGGTCTTGGACGACGCGGCCGCAAAGGTGAGCGCGATTTCGCCAAGACCAAGCTCGAACAGGCGGTTGCCCCGGCGCGACTGGCAGTAGTAGTCGCGCTTTGGCGTCGCGCGGGCGAGGATCTCGATCTGCCGGTCATTCAGTCCAAAGCGCCGGTAGACCGCCATGATTTGCGGCTCGATCGCGCGGTCATTGGGAAGCAGGATCCGGGTCAGGCAGCTCTCGATAATGGCGGGCGCAATTGCGGAGCCATCGATATCGGCCAGCGACTGGGTCGCAAACACGACGGAGGCGTTCTTCTTGCGCAGCGTCTTCAGCCATTCGCGGAGCTTACCGGCAAAATCGGCATCGTCCAGCGCAAGCCAGCCCTCATCGATGATGAGAAGGGTCGGACGGCCGTCGAAGCGATCCTCAATCCGGTGGAACAAATAGGAGAGAACCGCCGGCGCGACACCGGTCCCGATCAACCCGTCAGTCTCAAACACCTGGACGGAGGTCTCTCCCAGCCGTTCACCTTCGGCATCCAGCAGCCGCTCAAACGGCCCGCCGAGGCAATAGGGTTGCAGCGCGCGCTTCAAGGCATTGGATTGCAGAAGAACGGACAAGCCCGTCAGCGTCCGCTCCCGAACTGGCGCCGAGGCGAGCGAGGTCAAGGCCGACCAGACATGATCCTTGGTCTCGGGCGTGACCTCGATGCGCTCGCGCGTAAGGATCGAAGCAATCCAATCGGCTGCCCAACCGCGCTCACCGATATCCTCGATATGCGCAAGCGGCTGGAGCGCCACGAATTCTGTCGAGTCTCCACCAACTGCGCCGCCGAGATCATACCAGTCGCCACCCATGGCGATCGCCGCCGCACGGATCGACCCACCGAAATCGAAGGCAAAGATCTGAGCGGCCGGATATCGCCGGAACTGCAGCGCCATCAGCGCGAGCAGCACCGATTTGCCGGCGCCCGTCGGCCCAATCACCAAGGTATGTCCGACATCCCCGACATGGAGCGAGAAGCGGAAAGGGGTCGATCCTTCCGTCTTGCCGAAGAACAGCGGAGGCGCCTTGAAATGATGGTCCCTCACCTCTCCCGCCCAGACCGCAGAGAGCGGGATCATGTGGGCGAGATTTAGCGTCGACACCGGCGGCTGGCGCACGTTTGCATAGACCTGACCCGGCAGGCTGCCGAGCCAGGCCTCAACGGCATTCACTGTCTCGGTCATGGAGGTAAAGTCCCGGCCCTGGATCACCTTATCAACGAGGCGGAGCTTTTCGTCCGCCGCGTGCGGATCCCTGTCCCAGACCGTGACGGTTGCCGTCACAAAGGCCTCTCCAATCTGATCCGAGCCGAGTTCCTGGAGCGCGTGATCTGCATCCATCGCCTTGTTGTGGGCATCGGTATCCAGAAGCGTGGACGCCTCGTTGGTCATCACCTCCTTCAGGATCGCGGCAATCGACTTGCGCTTGGCAAACCATTGCCGCCTGATCCTGGTCAGGAGCTTGAGAGCATCCGTCTTGTCGAGCATGATCGCCCGCGTCGACCAGCGGTACGGGAATGCGAGGCGGTTCAGATCATCGAGGATCCCGGGCGTCGTCGCAGTGGGAAACCCCACAACCGTCAAGACACGCACATGCGCGTCACCCAGCATCGGCTCAAGCCCGCCGATTAGCGGCTGATCGGCAAGCAGCGCATCGAGATACATCGGGATTTCCGGCACCCGAACACGATGCCGCTTGGTCGACACCGTCGAGTGCAGGTAAGTCAGCGTTTGCTCGTCTTCGAGCCAGCCGCATTCCGGCATAAAGCCCTCAACGAGCTGCAGCACGCGGTTGGTCCGGTCGACGAAGCCACTCAGCACCTCGCGCGCATCCGCTCCCGCGCTGCGATGGCCGCCCTCGTACAGGAGACGCTCTGCCACAGCTGCACTCTCTGCAGGCGGCAGATAAAGGAAGGTCAGGTAGTAGCTCGATTCATAATGGCTGCCGGCCTCCTCGAATTGCGCTTTCCGCTCCGCATCCACCAGGGCGGATGCGACATCCGGGAATGTGTCGGGCGGATAGCGCCCTGCCGAATGCCGTTGCGCCTCGACAAAAACCGCCCAACCGGATCCGAGACGCCGGAGCGCATTGTTCAGCCGGCTTGCGACCGCAACAAGCTCGGCCGGCACGGAACTGTCGAGGTCCGGTCCCCTGAACCGCGCCGTCCGCTGAAGTGAGGCGTCCTTGTTCAATACAATTCCCTCGTCGACCAGAGCAGCCCAAGGCAGGAAATCAGCAAGGCGCGTATTCGAGCGGCGGTATTCGGCAAGATTCATCATGGGACTATTCTCAAGCGCTGAGGTGACCGGGAACACGAACGTGCCGGCGCACGACTTCGACGAATTCCGGATCGCGTTTTGCGGCCCAGACCGCGGCCATGTGACCGATGAACGCCAGCAGAAGGCCTGCCAGCCACAAGCGCAGACCAAGGCCCAGCGCTGCAGCCAATGTGCCGTTGAGAATGGCAACCGATCGCGGTGCACCGCCCATCAGGATCGGCTCGGTCAGCGCACGGTGGACAGGGGCGACAAAGCCCGGGACTGGCTCATCCATCAGATCACCACCCCGCCGCCGAACGAGAAGAACGACAGGAAGAAGCTCGAGGCGGCAAATGCGATCGACAGACCAAACACGATCTGGATCAGCCGCCGGAAGCCCCCCGAGGTGTCGCCGAATGCGAGCGAAAGACCGGTTACGATGATGATGATGACCGCGATGATCTTGGCTACGGGTCCTTCGACCGATTGCAGGATCTGGTTGAGGGGCTGCTCCCAGGGCATGTTCGAGCCGGCGGCCCAGGCCGGGCTACTCGCCAGGTGCAGACAAGCGAATGCTGCAACTGATGCGAAACCTCGCCCGAAAGATGATCGTACGTTCATGACTGATCTCCGGTTTTCGAAAGGGTGTAGTCGCCTGATGACCCTAGCCCGGTGACAGAAGCGAGTTCGCTCAAACGCCGTTCGGCACCACGGCCAGAGAGCACGGCGATGATGTTGATGGTCTCGGCGATCAGCGCGCGCGGGACCGTGACGACGGCCTCCTGGATCAGCTGCTCGAGCCGGCGGAGCGCGCCAAGCGCGGTGCCGGCGTGGATCGTGCCGATTCCGCCCGGATGTCCAGTCCCCCAGGCTTTGAGCAGATCCAGCGCCTCGGCTCCGCGCACCTCGCCAATCGGGATACGATCAGGGCGCAGGCGAAGCGACGAGCGCACAAGTTCGGACAGCGAGACGACGCCATCCTTGGTCCGCAGCGCCACGAGGTTCGGCGCCGTGCACTGAAGCTCCCGCGTATCTTCAATGAGAACGACGCGGTCCGAACCTTTGGCCACCTCCGCCAGAAGCGCGTTCGTCAGCGTCGTCTTGCCCGTCGATGTGCCGCCCGCGACCAGGATGTTCTTGCGTGTAGCGACCGCATCGCGGAGCGCGTTCGCCTGCTCCAAGTTCAGGATGCCGGCAGCGACATAGTCGTCCAGCCCAAACACGGCGACCGCAGGTTTGCGGATCGCGAAGGCCGGCGCGGCGACGACCGGCGGCAACAAACCTTCGAAACGTTCTCCCGTTTCCGGCAGCTCAGCCGAGATTCGGGGCGAGCCGGCATGAACCTCAGCGCCCACATAGTGCGCGACCAGCCGGACAATTCGCTCGCCGTCGGCAGCTGATAGACTCGCGCCGGTATCGGTAAGGCCGCTCGACAGCCGATCGATCCACAGCCGGCCATCGGGGTTCAGCATCACTTCAACGATCGACGGATCTTCCAGAAAGCCTGCGATGGCAGGCCCCAACGCTGTGCGGAGCATGCGCGCTCCGCGCAACTCGGCTTCCGAATGAAATGAATGGATCACCACGACAGCCCCCCAGTTGAGTGAGGCAGCTAGCGTCTAGCCGCCTCACATGAGGACAACTAGAAAAAGCAGAACCTGCGCGACAGCAACAATGAGACCATGTCAATCGTAGTCTGGCGTAGAAGAAGAAAGATTAGGGACGATCGCTTCTGACGCGCCGAATATCATGAACCGGGACATCAGCCCGGCGACAGGCTGGCTTCACCATTCCGCGTGATCGTCCGCCTCCAGGATGGCGAGCTCGGCTGGTGGAATAACGACCTCAACTGAATTCCAGCCTCCTGCCGGCTGACGTGTGGCCGAAGCGCCAGCCTTCCGTTTCCGGCGCTCCAGCCACGGGACGGCGGCGAACCAGACCAACGCTGCCACCTGCAGCAAAACGTTCACACCGAACGCGGTCTGATAGGCCGTTAAAGGATAATGCCCCGCCTCTAGAGGCCATTGCTCCAGAATCAGTCCCGTCCCGTACTGCACGACGAAAGCCCAGCCAAATTGCAGGACATTCAGACCTCCATTGGCGCGCGCAACCAGCTCGGCCGGGAAATAATCCGCTATGATGGCGTAGGTCAGAGCAGTGGCTGATCCGGCCATCGACAGCACGCACCACGGCAGGAGTGAAGGCCAGGGCGGATGCAGGATCAGCACAAGCTCCGCCACAATCAACATCGCCGCGACCAAGCCAAACAGAGCCTCGCTCTTCTTAGCCCGGCGGCGCACCCAGTTGGCAAGGACGCCCAAGACCAGAGCGCCGAGACTCAAAGCGACCGCCATCACGAACAATTCGTTGACGAGTCTCGTTCGATCCAGCCGCTCCACATCGGAAAGCCAGGGCGCCGCCCATAAGGATTGCAGTGCCCAAGCGGACCCGATGCAGGTCGCCGATAAGGGCGCCATTCTCCAGAAGCGCGCATCGGAATAGACTGTTTTCAGAGTGGCGGGCGTCCTGCTACCCTGTGGCCCAGTGGTTCGTTCGGGAACCACGAGATAGATCAAAATGGCAGCAAGCGCGCTTGCGGCGCCTAGCACGCCGAATAGACCCCGCCATCCGATCCAGTCCAGCAGCACCTCGGCAGGAGCCGTTGCGGTAACGGCCCCCAATGAGCCCAGCATGATCATATAGCCATTGATGAGGGCCATTCGTTCTCTTGGAAACCAGAGGACGATGATTTTCAGCCCGGACATCAGGGCTGCTGCACTCCCAAGTCCGACAATCGCGCGAGCAAAAAGAAGCGACAGGAATCCCGTCGATAGTCCAAAGAGCGCGGCCCCCCCTGCAGCAACAGCCAAGAGCACGCTCTGGACCCGGCGCGGCCCAAAGCGATCAAGTAACATGCCGATCGGAATCTGGGCCGCCATAACGACCAGAAAATAGATTGACGTGAGCAGCCCGATATCGGCAGCGCCAAGCCCGAGATCAGAGGCGAGGCGGCCAGCAATGAGTGTATTGATCGTCCGGAACAGGTACGAAAGGTAGTACCCGGCCGCGAAGGGAAGAAACACGCACGCGATGAGCCGCCAAACAGGGATTGGCTCAACTCGTGCCACCGGCAATATTTGCGACCCAAGCTCCTTCCGCACGCTTCTGGCGGCCGGCCTAACAAAAGGAGTTGGGCAGGTTTCGAAAGTTCGGATTGCTGCCGCCCTCCACGGCGGCAGCGCTCGGCTCGGAGTTTCCATCCGCCGCGACTGCGGACAGACCTTCCTTTCTCGGCTGCTCTTCTGCCGCACGCTGTGATGCGCCGCCAAGAGCTTCGCCGGCAGGTCGACCGCGCCTGCCCAGCCGATCGATCGTCTCCTGGATCAATGGCTGACCGAGCCGTACCCGCCGTTCGACTTGCTCCGCCAATACCTTGAACCGCTGCTGCCCGAGCAGGCAAGCCTCCCGCTGCCCGGATGGCGGCACGGGCGGCGTCACGGTGAGGTGATAGCGCGCATGCAGGGCTACGGTCTCGGCGATGATCGCGATCTCGCGCTCGAGCCTGGCCATCTGGCCACTTATCCGGTCCAGAGCCTCATGAAAGAGGCCCTCGATGGACGGTGAAGGATTCAGGAATCGTTCAAGCGCCGTCTCGAGGACCATGCTCTTGCCGACCCCCGGGCGTTCGGTCGCAACTTCAAGCCGCTGAAGCATGCTCTCGGAGAGCTGAACGGTGACCTTCTTGGTTCGCGCTCCTTCGTTTGGGCTCGGCTGCGCATCGCTGTCGGCTTGATTCACAATCGAGCTGGGCTGGCCTCCAAGCTCTCCATCGACTTGCACTGCTTGTTCACTCCCAATTTGCGGCCGCGACCTGCCCGCGCACCGCGGCACGCGCGGCGTCGATTTCGGAATCGAAACGGCTGAATCGCCCCCAGCGATGATGGACTTGACACAAGGGCCAATCCGAACGTCACTTCAACCGCACCGACATCTGCGTCGTGGTCTGGCGTAGCCAAAGAAAGACAAGGCGGTCTCAAGAAGAGCGGGATTTGTAAGCCTATGTCATTCGCGGGCAGCTAACGGGCTGTTGCAGCGGGCCCGGGCGCCTTGAGTGACGCGACCATCGCTTGTTGCTTCGTGGCGTGCTGCCGACCTGCAGTCTGCTTATCTGACTCAGCGCCGTACCCATCGCCAGAAGCTGCCAGGGCGCATTGGAGCGCCCGTACTGATTACTCGGGCTTCTCAGAGGCGTGCATGTCGATGCTCACCTCTTTCAGGACGGTGGATCCGCTTGCAAGCCGCCGTCCCAGCGCCTCAACAAAGCGATCGTAACGTTCTGCGCCCTTGGCGCGCGCGGCGGGTGTCGAATGTTCGGGGAGCGCCGGCGTTGAGGTCAGCCAGAAACGGATGAAGAGCGCGATGGTCTCAAGCGTGACGCCATCATTGCGCTCGAGGCGCTCAAGCAGGCGCGCGATCCGGTCCAGCCGCTTGGCGATCGCGGCCTCGCGCCGATCGGAGTCATCGGGAGAAAGAAAGGTGGCAATCGCGGCCTCGGCGACCAGGGACTTGGGCTGACCCCGGCGTTGTGCGAAGGCCTCGAGGGTTTTGAAGGTTTCCGGATCGAGATAAATGCTGAGCTGGATCTTTTTCACGCTGCCCCGATCATAGGTCCATCCCATCGTCCGCGTCGAGGCTGACGGTCCGCGCGACGCCCTGCATCGAGCGGCTCAGAGCTCGTGCCTGGACGGCATCGGCATCACCCTCATCGAGGTCGGCGTCGAACTCGTGTTCGCCGAGCGGCGCCTTGACCTCGATCTCCTCATGTTTCGGCAATTCCGGCTCGCGACGCAAACCACCGTTCGCCTCGTCGCTCCTGCGCTTGCGTCTGGTCAGTAGCTCGACTGATGGCGGAATTGGAGCGCCGGCCGACCAGTCATCCGGTCCTGCGGACAAGGTACGCGGTTCGAAGCGGGGCGGCTTCAACACACGTCGCTGGAACTGCGGATCCTCATAGTAGCGGACTTTCGTGGCGCGCACCGGGTGCACCCCGGAAATCATCACGACTGCATCTTTCGGCGAAAGTTGCATGACCTCGCCTGGCGTCAGCAGCGGGCGGGAGGTCTCCTGACGGCTCACCATGAGATGTCCAAGCCAGGGGCTTAAACGGTGCCCGGCATAGTTCTTCATGGCGCGCAACTGGGTCGCGGTTCCGAGCGCGTCGGATACGCGCTTGGCGGTACGCTCATCATTGGTCGAGAAGGCGATCCGGACGTGGCAATTGTCGAGGATGGCATGGTTCGGCCCATAGGCGCGTTCGAGCTGATTGAGGCTCTGGGTGATCAGAAAGCTGCGGATGCCATACCCTGCCATGAACGCGAGCTGGCTCTCGAAGAAGTCGAGCCGGCCGAGCGCTGCAAATTCATCGAGCATCAGAAGGAGTTTTTGCCGGCGCCGGTCTGGATCCAGGCTTTCGGTCAACCGCCGCCCGATCTGGTTGAGGACGAGCCGCATCAACGGTTTGGTGCGAACGATGTCGGATGGAGGGACCACGAGATAGAGTGAGACGGGCTCGGCGCCGTCGACGAGATCGCGGATGCGCCAATCGCTTCGTGCGGTGATCTTGGCAACCACCGGATCGCGATAGAGCCCCAGGAAGCTCATCGCGGTCGAGAGCACGCCGGAGCGCTCGTTCTCGCTCTTGTTGAGAAGCTCGCGCGCGGCCGAAGCGACAACGGGATGAACGCTACCTCCAAGATGCGGGGTTGCGAGCATGCCGTTGAGCGTAGCGTCGATCGGGCGGGAGGGATCGGACAGGAAATTGGCGACGCCTGCGAGGGTTTTGTCGGCTTCGGCGTACAGGACATGCAGGATTGCGCCGACAAGGAGAGAGTGGCTGGTCTTTTCCCAGTGGTTGCGGCGTTCGAGTACCCCTTCTGGGTCGACGAGGATATCAGCGATGTTTTGGGCATCTCGCACCTCGCAATCACCACGACGGATCTCGAGAAGTGGGTTGTAGGCAGCGCTGGCCGGATTGGTCGGGTCGAATAGGAGCACTGGCCCAAATCGCGCGCGCCAGCCGGCAGTCAACTGGAAGTTCTCGCCCTTGATGTCATGAACGATCGTGGAAGCCGGCCAGGTCAAAAGAGTCGGTATGACGAGGCCAACGCCCTTGCCCGAGCGCGTAGGAGCAAAGCAGAGCACGTGCTCAGGCCCGTCATGCCGCAGATAATGGCCCTCAAGCCGGCCGAGCACGATGCCGTCAGATCCTAAGAGACCCGCCCGCCTGACCTCGCGCGCATCCGCCCAGCGCGCCGAGCCATAGGTGGTGACGTCCCTCGCCTCTTGCGCCCGCAAGACGGAGAGCATCATCGCTAGCGCAATTGCTGCGATGCCACCGCTCGCGGCAATGGCACCGCCCTCCAGGAAGATCAATGGTGCGTAAGCGTCGAATTTGAACCACCAAGCGAAGAAGGCTGCCGGCTGGTAAATCGGCCAATGCCCAATCCTGAACCAGGCTGGTCCAAGCTGCGGTTGGAAGGCGAGCCGCCATGCCGTCCATTCGGTAGCCGCCCAAAGAAAGGCGAGTACGACGAGACAAACCAGGAAGACCTGATGCCATATGATCTTTGTTGCGGACATGGATTGGAGATGTGGAGGCATTCATGGGGTGCGCACAAGCGGTGCCGCCCGTGAATCGTACTCGCGCGCGTCATGGCGCAGAAATCAGCGGGTCAGGCGAACGGTCGCATTCGTGAATGAAGATCCCCAACGATCCGGAACATACCGGTGATACTAGCCACAACATACAATGATCCATGTCGCGCTCCGAAAACGACTGAAAGAGCCGGCGATTATCCCATCGTTGCGTGACCGTCGCGGCTACGGCGTCAGACGTTACCCAACGTTTGCTCGATATGGCGGATTCGCCCTTGCTCCGATCAATTGGTGCTGGTGGCGTTCTCTTTCGGAAGTTGTCGTGCTCGACACGAGCGACTTGGCGACCTGTCGACTATGCCCAAGGTCGGACCAGGATGCTTCCCCGCAGAGAGGGCACGGAAATAAGTTCAATCATTAAGAACGCCGCGTTCATCGCATCAGCCGGGGCCTAACGACGCTTTTTGGCCCGATATGCCATTGATGCGCAGAAATCCCGCTAGCGACATCGAATATCGTACGGCGCGCACGGGTTTGCGCAGCAAGCAAAGTCGCGCTGGGGGCGATGGCAAACAGGCGTTTGAACAGATTGGCATCATGGCTTGCCCGCGCTGCGGCCGTGGTGTTCGCCTGCAATGGCATCGCTAGCGCGACCGACTGCCCGCGGCAGGACGCATTGGGAACGTCGCGCGTACTCGCTGTCGATCCGAAGGCCTATCCGCGCGTGGGATCGAATGAGTTTCCGAAGACCCTTCCTCTGGCAGATCACGAGGTCGTCCTCACCTTCGATGACGGTCCGAGGCCGCCGAACACACAAAAGGTGCTGGAAGCGCTCGCGCAGGAATGCGTGCGGGCCACCTTCTTCCTTGTCGGCAGATCCTCGGCAGAATTTCCCGAGTTCGTCCGCCGCATCGCCTCACAGGGCCACAGCATTGCGCACCATAGCTGGTCGCACCAGATGATGTCCAAGATGCCGTTCGAGCAGGCAATGGATGACATCGATCGCGGCATTGCGGCTGATGAACTGGCGCTCAAGGGCGTGTCGACCAACGTCCCTTCGACGCCATTCTTCCGCTTTCCCTATTTCGGCTCGTCGCCTGCAATGCTCGACGCGTTACAGTCGCGCGGGATCGTCGTGTTCGGAACCGACCTTTGGGCGAGCGATTGGGAAGACATAAGCTCAGACCAAGAGCTCATGAACGTGATCGCGCAGCTAGAGAGCACGACAAAGGGCATCATCCTCCTGCACGATGCCCAAGCCCGCACTGCCGCGATGATGCCGGCGTTGCTGCGATATCTGCACAAGAACGGTTATCGAGTCGTGCATTTGGTATCGGCTGCCCAGGCCGAGAAGAAGGCTGAGACGCGCCATTAGCATGCGCCTTTTCGACATCACCTGTGGCAGCTTCCTGATGATGTCCCTTTTGAGTTCGCTGCAGGCTGGTGATGGCCGAGAGTGGAAGCTGCTCGATTTCCGATCCTAAGGGGAATTCGAATCTCAATTGGTACAATGCATGCTGAGTTGACAGCTAGATCCTGCGTCCGAATGGCAATATCCGGTGCATTCTAGCTGGTGGGCTGATGTCGGTTGTACAAGGGTTGGCCTAAGGTCGTCGGCCTACATTCCACTGTTACGACTTGATGAAGCCAACCGCCTCAACATTGAACGGGTAGGATGGTCTCAAAACCTCATGAACTCTGCCAGCTCTCGTTGAGAAATGGAGATCCAGTCGTCACGCCGGACCCTCAAGATTGCCCCTTTGACGCGAACAGGGTTCGGGTTGAATAGGAACGATGTGCGGCTCAATGATAGCCCGTCGTGCCCAGCAACTGCCGGCGGCCCCAAAGCAGAAATCGACGGGTCAGAGTGCGAGCCCCCGTTTGCGTCCAAAGCTCCACTCGACATTGGCCGGTCCCGCGATGCCGCTTACTTGTTTTCCCAGTTGGTGCTCAAGTGAAGGCGTCCACGGCACGAGCTGGAAACCAAGCCCATTGTCGATCATGGCGAAACGCCCAGAGGCCAACGATAGGCGCCGGCGATAGACCCCCGAAATCTGCTCACCTGCCTCAGTGGGCAAATGCGCAAGCCCTGATTCCTCGGCCAGACGTCGTCCGACGGCTGCCAACTCACGGCGGCGAAGGGTCTCGACCAGGTTACGACCGAGCGTGACCTTTTCGCCATTACGGCGGGCGAGTCCCTGCTCTGCCAGGACGTCGATCCGCCGCTCGAGCGCGGTCCGCACCTCTGCGCCAAAGCCAGCGCGTGAGAGATCGGTAGGCTCGCGTGCCACAAGCTGTCGGTCGAGCCAGGTCGCTCCCTCCGCCGAGACCTGCTGCTCCAGCGCCACGTCCGAGCGCACAGCGAGCGCGATCCGTGCTCGACCGCGCGCATCGTCAAAGCGCCGGACCTCCACAATGGCGCCGATCGGCCCGTTGCCAGCCGAGTCGATATCGGGGAGTTTCAGGTGATGCACGCGCCCGTCGATCCCGTCGATGATGGCAAACGCCGTGCCCTTGAGCTCGTCGTCGAGCCCGCGCGCCATAAGACGCCCGATGACCGGTTGGCCATGGCGTTCGCCTTCGAGTGCCCAGGACGAGGGTGCGCGTGCCGTGCCCTCTTTCGCGATTGTATTGTGCAGTCGCTTGATGATGTCGCCGCGCTCACCGAGCGCACGCAGCCGCGGCTGGGCGTCTACGGCCAGTACCCACTGCGCAGGACCGGCGGGCGCGGCTACGCCGAGCCGCTCGAGTGTCCGCATCCGCCCGATGCGAATCTCCCCTAATGGGTCGCCCCCGGAAATCCCGTCTGGCCTCAGATCGATCACCCCGTCCGCCGCACCCGCTTCCCGGGCAAGCGCCCGGTCGAGCCTGGTCCAGCGTTCTGCCGTCACCTCCGCTTCAAGGGCGTGGCGGATCTCGAGCTCCGATCGCGGGCCAAGCTCGCGCGTGACGAGATCGCCGGCCCGGGCGCGCAAGCCTGTCGAGATATAGTCACGGCTGATGACGAGGTCATTTCCGTCATCCGCGCGGCCGCGCACCAGGATGTGGACATGCGGGTGCTCGGTGTTCCAATGATCGACCGCAACCCAATCAAGGGGAGTGCCGAGGTCGCGAGAGGCCTGATCCATGAGCTCACGCGTGAAGCTACGCAAATTTGCGAGCTCGCCCGCATCGTCGGGCGAGACGATGAACCGGAAATGATGCCGGTCGCCCTGGCAGCGCTCAGCGAACGCGCGGCCATCGGCGTCATCGCCCGCGGCGTCAAAGAGCTTGCCCGGTGTCCCATCGCGGGTGACGCCGTCGCGCTGGAGATAACCGATATGCGCGCGCAGCGCGCCCGGCGAACGCATTCGGCGCACGACCCGCGCCTTGACCATGGCGGATCGCGCACGGTTGTTGAGGAGCCGCGTCGCGGCAAGGCTCGCCGCGCGCCCGCGCCCAAACTTGCTGCCGCTGCTGCGGCTGCCCCGCGAGAGACCGCCGGGCTTCTGAGCAGCCTTGAGCGCCTGCGCCAAGAACGGCTTTGTCCGAGGCGCGCGCGTCGAACGGATGCGGCCTGGGCGGATGCGGAAATCGTCGTTACCGGTCATCTTGCCCGCCGGAACGTGTCGAAAACCGAGCGACGACGGGGAGTTGCCGCAAATCGCAAGTTGCGTCGGCCATTCGCAATGTTTTCCGGATCATTGAAATCGATACAGTTTCGCCCACAACCGACCGGCCGCACCTTGCGGCTTTTATCCTGCCCTCCCCGGTCGCTCACTCCCAGCTCTCTGCCGACCACTCTCAACGTTGCGACTGGCTTCGACATCATGCGACGAAATGCGATTGCGATCATCGGGACTGCACCTCGTCTGATCGCCGCACAAACAGGCCCGTCGCGCGAGGGACGAGTGCAGTTGCACCCGCCCTAGGCGCTGCTTTCGACGAATTCATTGTGCGCAAACGAGATGCCGAGTTGGTGTCAGCCGATAAGCTCTTGGACCGCTCAACAACGAGTGGCGCTTGCTGCCACGCCGCCAAGCGTCTGGCA
Organism: Bradyrhizobium sp. MV1.5; assembly: GCF_055807615.1. NCBI lineage: Bacteria > Pseudomonadati > Pseudomonadota > Alphaproteobacteria > Hyphomicrobiales > Nitrobacteraceae > Bradyrhizobium > Bradyrhizobium sp. MV1.5. Next base: position 37,028 of record NZ_JBVVPL010000045.1, read on the forward strand.
GACGAACCACCGCTCTTGCGCTGCTCAGTGCCGATCAATTGTGCGAGTGTAGCGATGTAGATCTGTGTTTCATCCGGAAGCGGTCGACCGGTGGCCAGGTGCTCCTCGTACCTTCTTGGTCCGGCATTATAGGCTGCGAGAAACCCTGCTGATCCGAAACGATCGAGCATCTCGCGAAGATACGCTGCCCCAGCCATAATGTTGTCGTGAGGATCAAACGGATCGATTCCGAGATCGTAACGAACGCTCAGCTCGACCCAGGTCGCGGGCATGATTTGCATCAACCCGAGCGCTCCCCGAGTTGATATGGAGTGCGCATTACCACCGCTTTCGGCCTGGATGACAGCACGGATCCAACGCTCCGGGATTGCGAACCGATGTGAGGCTTCGGTCACGAACGCGGCGTATGCACGGCCTGGAAGCAGGTTTGAGGAGCGGGCAGCTTGTGCGCGCGGTGCAACCTCCGCCCTGCCGGCCGATGGCGCTCCGAACGTCAGCAGAATTGCCAAAAAGCAAGCAGCGGCTTGACATAGCAATGTGCGGACAACCGCCAAGGACAGAGCTCTTCCCGGCCGGCCCTGGGGCAGCGCGAGACTGCCGCGACGCGTGCCGATTGCCGACAATTCGGCCGGGATGGAGGAATGACAGTACGATCGGTCGAATAGAGAAACCGCAATCCAGTGGAGCAATGCCGGCATTTGTCAGTCCTCCCTGGTCCACACCGGTACCGCTTGCCCGATGACGGCCGATATCGGGAGCGGTCCGAAATATCTGCCGTCAAAGGACACCGCCGACTGCCAGTTCATGAGAAAGACCTCGTCCTCAGCGACGACCCGGCAGCCCTGCCAGGCCGGCAACGGCCTGCCACGGCCGTCGCGCTCACGTGCCTGGCCCATTTCGATGCCGTCGACGACGATTGTGAGTCCCGTTCTGCAGACGGTCTGTCCGGGCAACGCCAGCACGCGCTTGAGCATCGGAAGACCGCTCGGCAAATAGCCGTTGAAGTCGAGGAAGCTCGCAAGCGGCTCTGGTGGCCGAACGGCCACGAGCTCCGTGATGTGCAATCGTGCGGTCCCTTGCAAACGGTAGAGGCCGATCGGCACACTTTCGGAAGCGTTCCAGATGTACGATAGTGAGGTGTCGGTGACCGGCCAAAGCGCGAACGTTGTGGCCCCACATATCGCAAGGATGATCCTTAGCCGTCCCATCAGAACACCATCCTTCGCCGGCGGAGCCACGCCTGGTGGCGCGCACGCGTATAAGGTCGTGGCGTTTCGTTGACGGAAAGACGGTTGTGGACGTGATGCCAATATTCGGGGGCTGCATCGGCAGGATCGATGCCGAGTGACTCCACGGCGTCGATCAACTGGAGAACGCGCTGCACCTTTCGCCAGCCGGCCAGTCGCAGCAGGCTTTCGCCGCCGGGGCTGACCCAAGGCACGGTCGAATACCGCTGCCCCGGCGTGATCGCGCGCAGAATGTCGATGCGAGACAGGATGGTTCCGAAATCATTGGAGGTCCAGCGCACGAACGCAAAGATGTTGCCGGGCACAAACGAGAGAATGCGCCGGTGCTGGTCAATGATCTTCTCCGATACGGGCTTGCCGAACCGGATTCGGTTCTCGATCCGCTTCTCGAGCCACAAGAGTTCAACAGTTGTGAGGTCGCTCACCTGGCCGCTCCATAGTGTTGAGAGGAATTTTGGACATGCCAACGGGTGCGCCGTCGCCGGCGCATCGACGTCAGAGCCTTGGTTTCGCCAGAACGGTTGTGATGGAGGGTCGATGATCGGCTTTTCCAACCGTTGCAGCGCTCCCGCTGCTGCCAAGGATCGCAGCCGAGTGCTCCAATTCGCTAGAAGGGATTCCGAAGGATTCGAGGCTTGCCGGGGTACTAACCGGTGCCCCATCGCCGGTCGCATTGCGACGATGATTTCTCGCGACAAATCGCGAATGGAACGCGCGGCGCATCCCGGCGGTCGGCAATGGAGGCGCATGATGGACTTCTATGCAGGGCTCGACGTGTCGCTGGAGGCGACGACCGTTTGTGTGGTCGACGGCGACGGCAAGGTCCTCTGGGAAGCGAAGCTGGACACGGATCCGGACGCGATCGAACTGTTGCTGGCGGAATGGGGAATTCATCTCAAGCGCGTCGGGCTGGAAGCGTTCTCGTTCAGCGCCTGGCTGTTCACGGCGGTTGCCGAAAAGGGGCTCCCGATGATCTGCATCGAGGCCCGCCATGCCGTGGCGGCGCTGAACGCGATGCTGAACAAGACCGCCCGCAACGACGCAAAACGCATTGCGCAGATGATGCGCACTGGCTGATTCCGCGCCGTTCATGTCAAGTCGGGGAGCGCACAGACGTCGCGCGCGCTGCTGGCCGCGCGCAAGGCGATGCTCGGCAAGGTGCTGGACATGGAGAACATGATCCGCGGCCTGTTGCGCCCGTTCGGACTCAAGGTCGGCGAGATCTCGGTCGGCCGTCTTGACGCGCGGGTGTGTGATCTCCTGGCCGGGAAGAAGGAATCGAAAGCGATCGTCGCGCCGCTGTTGAACGCCCGCAGCGCCATGCGGCAGCGTTTGGCAAAACTGCATCGCGTGGCGCTGACGTTTCGCGCCATCGTCGATGACCCGGCGCGATTCAAGAAGTCGACCAACGTCGAGGCCCGTTTCGGGCTGACGCCGCGGCGCTATCAATCCGGCCAGACCGACCGGATCGGCAGCATCTCCAAATGAGGCGACGAGCTGACGTGGGCGATGCTGTACGAGGCGGCGATCGCGATCCTCACGCGCATTCCGAAGAATTTTGAGTTGCGGCTGTGGGGCCCGCGGCTGGCCAGGAAGAAGGGTCTGAAGCGCGCGGCGACCGCAGTGGCGCGCGCGCTCGCTGTGCTGCCGCACAAGATCTGGACCAGTGGCACCACCTTCCGGTTTGGCGTCGGTGGCAAGCGTGGCCGGGTCGCTGCGGCGGCTTAAGGGCCTCTGCGACCGTGCCGCTTCCACGCGCGCCTTTTCCTTCCGCCACGGCGGAGCGGCGTCTCCCGAGGGGACGGGGATGTGGGTGAGATCGCAACTTTTCTTGTCGGCGGCTTCATGGACACCTTTGAAGCCAGCAAGCACGGCGCTGGTTAGCCTGACCGCCCATTCTCCAGATTCCGGCATGTGGTGGCCGTCGGGCCAACCAGGGACGTTAGCGAGTTCTCCTCGACGAGCGAGCTGCCGCAAAGGAAGGCGACGAGCGTGATGCGGTGCTGCCGATGCTGGTGATTGCGTGATTTTGCGCCCGATCGCGCACCCGCGCGCGTCTTGGAGAACGGATTCGCATTGCAGGAAGGTCTTGCGCGTGACAGCATAAGCGCATGAGGCATCCTCGTTGCACGTACGACCGACTTGTTCACAACGCCCTGATTCACAACAAGAAGTTAGTGTCAGTACGTTAGGAAAGTTACGGGAGCAGGAAGTCTTGGCGCCGCAGAACCTTAGCTCTGAATCCGGTCCTCGATAGCACGAGCATCGCGTCCCCGATGGCACGAGCGTTCTGGTCCCTGATAGCACGAGCGAATTCACAGCTTATCCCCAGCAGGAAGGACGAGGCCATGCTTGCGAAGTCGCTTGCTCGACGGGCCGATGGGGACTGGTGCGAAATTCAATCGCTCGGCGCCATTCGGATGATGCGTGATGATGAGCCGATAGCCTGGCAATGTCTGACGACGGACGATCTGACGCAGGTCGTAGGCAAAGTGTTTGAACGGGGAGAGGCTCCCGGACTTCGCATGCAAGTGCACGAGATCGAAGCTCCAGCCGCCATTCTGACGGCCGCCGTGCTTGCGGACGAGGCGATAGAGCCAGCGCTCCAATCCACCGGTCAGATCGAAATAGGCCCGGTCAATCGTCAGCACGAGCGCTTCATCGAGAACGCCCGTGTAGAACCAATCGGGCAGGATCAGCTCGATTCCACGGGCATGCCCGTGCAGATCGGCTGTCTCTTTCCATTCGTTGATCCAGGAGAAGCGATGCCGCCGCCGTTCGCTCGGCTGGCGGATCGATGTCATCACGGTGGTCGATTGCAGCCGGTCGAGCGCAGCCTTCAGGCGGTCGTAGTCGCGCACGCTGGTGCCGCGGCCGATGAAGCTCAGGATCTCGTAAGGGGTCGCTGCCATCAGCCGTGACGTTTTCAGGCCGGCATCACGGGCTTCGACAATCTGCGAGGCAGCCCAGATCAGAACGTCCGCGTCCCAGATCGTCGCCATGCCATGTTCCGGCACGGCTTCGACACGAATGGTGATGGTGCCTGCGCGGAAATCGATGGGAACATTGCGCCTCGATTTTGCCAGCGAAAAGAACGGGTAAGCCATCAGGTCTTGTGCGTCCCGTGGCGCCAGATCGCCAGGGAGCGCACGAAACAGATCGAGTTGGGCGCGCTCTGACCGCCGCCTGCTGCTCGCAGTAGAGTTGCTGTCCGGCATGGGTCAGCGCCGCTCCTTGCCGGCATAGGGAACGGGTGTGTGCCGTTTCGCGGGCAGGACCGTGCCTGTGCCGGGATCGCTGGTGGACGTTTTGGCGCCGCGGTCAACCCACGCCTTCAGGTCCTCGAGCGCATACACAACGCGACCGCCGAGCTTGCGGTAGGTCGGGCCTGTCCCATAGGTGCGGTGCTTTTCCAGGGTTCGGCCGGAGAGTCCCAGAAAGCGCGCCGCTTCGGGCGTGCGCAGGTATCGCGGCGGCAGGCCGGCGTTCGGATCGGGCATTTGCAAGGCTCCGTGCTCGTCTGGAGCGCGGCCGGCTCGGGCCGCGCGTCGACGGTCACGATGGCGCAGTCGGAGTGCTTAGGGGGATGCCGAAGATCAAGCGATGATTTTCGGCACCCCTGCTCTACTCCTTACGAGACGAGGGACGTAGCAGTGCGCGATAGCCACCGCGCATCAGAGCCAAGCCAGCCTGCACCAGGCGGATGGTCCGGCTGCGCAACTCGTGGGTTTTCCAGGCGCGCTCAGGGATGCGTTTTCGGCCGAACAGCACCTCGGCGATGACGCGATAGGAAGCACCTTCCATGCGTCCATCGAGCGCTCGCAGCACCAAGACGAGTCGTTCGCGCCGCTGCGCGGAAAGCTGATGAAGAGGAGGTCCCGGCCGGCGGCCCTTGATTGCGCGCCACAGCCGATGTGAGGCATGGGCGCGGATCTCAAAGTCCGCATCGAGCGGCAGTTCGGCAGCATAAGTGATGCCAAACTGCGGCGCCTCTTTCAGCCAGAGATGATGTTGTGCCCCTTGAATGCGCAATACGGCATGCCAGCCGTCAGATGCCTGTCTGATGGTGCCCGATGAAAGGTCGGTAAGCCGTAGCCTCGCGCCGACCGCTTTTGAGCCGGACGTGCTGCGAACGAGCGGCACCACCGTCGGCAACGCCTCAGGTGCCCAGAAGATTGTCTGTTGGCAAAAGGACCCCTGAGGGTCATGAGCGAAAGCAGACGCCCCATCTCCTTCGGAATTCGGAGGTCATCTGCGATCGATTTTCACGATAGGAAGCTCGATAGTTAGGGCTGCGCCGCAGTGACTCCCAGGCGAAATCCGCCATCTCGCCCGACTTGATAGCGTGCTGATAGGCCTCCGGTGAGCGCCAGTCGAACTCGGACATTGCTGTTATCCCTGCCGTAAGTCGATTGCGGCGCAATGTTTATGAAGCTTGGGATTGTCGGGGAAGTCACCAATTATGCATTGCGTGATGCCTGCAGGCGATCACGCGTCAGCGGGGAAATCTGTTCTCGAGCGCGAATTCTTCATGACAGATTTTACTATTTAAGCGCGCCGCCGCGAAGCAAGTCGCGGTAGCCGTGGTCTGCCATCCATTTTGCTCGCGCCAGATGACTATCAAACGCATTGCGGGCGCGAGCCGGTTCGCGATCCGGATCGATGTGCAACACGATCCGAGCCACTTCTTTCCAATCGGCGCCGTCAGTCTCGGCATCAAGAAGTCGCCAGTACGTTACCAGATGCTGCTCGTCATAGGTCGTCAGCACCGGTTCATGCGGCGCGACATCCGCGACATCGGGATCTAACGGTGGCTTCGTCATGTGGGCTTATGCGCGCACTTCGCCAATATGCATCGTAAGCGAAACTTACCAAAATAGTTCGGTTATAGCCAGTGGTTTGATGGTCTGCCTAATGGCTGTTTGAGCGCATGAAAGCTCGTGCGCTCGTGGCCTGGAATGTGCGCCGGATCCGCGTCGATCGCGGTATTCCGCAAGAGCAGCTGGCCTACGACGCCGGGATTGACCGCTCATATATGAGCGGCCTTGAGCGGCAATCTGAGAATCCGACAATTGATCTTCTCGACCGACTCGCCGAGACGCTGGGTGTCCATTTATCTGAATTCTTTGTTCAGCCACCCAAGGGAGCGGCGACACCCAAGACGTTGCCTAAGGGTCGCAAGTCAGCACCTTTACGTTTCAAGAAGCAATAGCATTGGGCGAGTTCAAGGCACGCGGACAAGCGCCACGTAAGTGCGTGACTCAGACGAGTGAAAATCAACTCGACCAAGCCGATCCAGCTGCATGCTCAGTCGATTTTTGTTCAAGAGAAGAGCCCCGCCCGAGCAGTTCGGGCGGGGCTTGGCGGTAGTGAGCCTCACTCGCCGTTCTTGCGCGGCCGCGACCAGAGCAGGGTGTAGCCCTCGCCACCTTCATCATCGAACAGGTTTGCGTAGATCGGAGCGTTGAACGAGGGGTCGTCGAGCTTGAGCGAGAGGTAATCGCGACCCTCCTCGGAACGCTTCGCCCAGGCCGCCCCGATCTCCGCCCGGCCCACATAGATGCGGTGGCTCGGAGCGTTATCGTTGGAGCGGTTGGTTTCGGGGACGATACGGACCCCCTTGGCTTGCAGGCTCAGGGTGACGATCTCGCCCTGGAAGTCGTTGCCGACCTTCTTGAAAGAACCTATGTTAGCCATGTCACTTCTCCTGTTGTGTTTCGAGCCCGCGACCACCGCGGCCTCGATGGCGATCTGCAGGCCGAAGACGATCGGCGACGCACCCGCTTGCGGGCCGGAGCGCAGCGGAGGACGTCGTTGCGGCGACTTTCTTGCCTCGCGAGGAATGGGCAAAGCCCAGGGGAAGAAAGTCGCAGCAACGGCGTTGCGGCTCAGACGATCGAGGCGCAGCCGGTCTTCGGCCAGATCAAGCCATCAAAGAGGCCACGTGGTCTGCGTGCTGAACCGCAATCTTGAGGAGAAGACTGGCGAATCTCGGTTCTGCTGAACAAGGGGTTGGTACGGTTCAGCGCAGAAAGAGAAACAATCTGCCGCAAAGGGCAATATAGTCCCGGAACGAATGATCGAACGGAGCGCGCCGCTCCACCGCAGCTATGTGGACCAGACAGAGGCCGGTACGGCTTGCTTGAGCGCCCCGGGGAGGGAACGCGATTACCTCTCGCTCAAGCTCGACGACCCCTCGTTCAACGTGACGCCGTGTGCCGTGCTGCTCGGCCGATGATGGCGACAAAGCCTCTCCGCTCGTGCGCGGCGGCTGTAAGAACCGGTCGAGGCACACTCTCCACCACCCCCGCCGACCCCGACGGGAGGGTCCCCGCGAACACGGTCAAGCGTGTCCATCCCGTGCCGCCGATGCAGACCGCACCTCCGCATGCGAATGCCTCGCGCCAAGCCAATGAAGGCACCCCGATCTGCGACAGGGCAAAAATCACCTGATAGCCGGCAATCGCTGCAGGGACCGCGAATACGGTTGCGATCGCGACGCGCAACGTCAAGGACCGACTAACGGCGACGGCGACCTGACCAGCGGCAAGCGTCAGCGTGCCAGAAGCAATCCCGATAAGCAGTGAGCGAAGACGCCTGCGCCATGACGAAATGCCAACATCCCGATACTCAGCGCGACGAAAAACGGCAAAGCGAACACCGCGAGCGCAAAGATGGCCCAGCAAAACAACCCGAGACCGAGTGCGTTGAGAACAAGCCCAAGCGCGAGCATGGTGGTTGGCTCCATGTGCATGGATTTATCAATCTCGCCTTCCACCACCACCACGGCGCAGTTTTGGATGTAAAAACCAAACGAGGCGGAGTTGCGGCGTGCAACTCCACCTTGACGTCTTCAAGGCGACGGCCCTCATGCGCCGCCGAACTTCCAGACCGGAATGCCGAGCCGCTTCGCCTTGTCAGCGAGATTGTCCTGAATTCCCGTGCCCGGGAAATGCATGACGCCAATCGGCAGGAGTTGGAGCATGGCATCGTTGCGCTTGAAGGGGGCTGCCTTGGCATGCTTCGTCCAGTCGGGCTTGAAGGCGATCTGTGGCACCTTGCGATGGGTCGCCCATTTCGCAGCGATCAGTTCGGCGCCTTTCGGGGAGCCGCCATGGAGCAGGACCATGTCGGGATGCTTGGCATGAACCTTGTCCAGGCGATCCCAGATGAGGTGGTGGTCATTGAAGTCGAACCCGCCGGTGAGTGCGATTTTCGGTCCTGGTGGCAACATGACCTCAGTCTCGGAATGACGCTTGGCGGCGATGAAGTCGCGGGAGTCGATCATTGCTGCGGTGAGCGTTCGGTGGTTGACCAATGATCCCGACCGTGGGCGCCAGGCCGAGCCGGTGTGGAGCTCAAATTGCTCGATGGCCTGATCCCGGAAGAGCTCCAGGCAATTGCGACGCTCAATCAGCGAGATGCCTTCGGCCGTCAGGCGCTCGAGTTCGACCGATCGCACTTCAGAGCCGTTCTGCTCGCGCTGGCTCTTGTGCTGCGCCTGCTCGTTATCGTCGAGCTGGCGTTCGATGCGATCGACGGCTCGGTGAAACAAGTTGACGGTCGACCAGAGCAGATCGTCAAGGTCCGGCTCAAGCCGCGTATCGTTCAAGGTTGCAACCAGGGCGTCGAAGATATCGACCACGGCACCCAGGATCATCTTGCCCTCCGGGAGCGGTCTTGGATCGGGCTGGTCGTCCAAAGGACGATGGCCGAAGAGCTGCAATTCGGTGATGACGTGGCTAGTCGGAGATGTCGCGTGCGGCGGTTCGATGTCGTCATGGTCGGTCATGGGAAGAGGTCCTTTGCCGGATCGGCCGCGACCATCGCGGCCTTCGTGGCGATCCTCTAACGGCGGGCGGAACGGGCCAGCACCCGAACGGGCCGAAGCGACAGCGAAGGATGGCGGAGGCCGGCTATTTTGCTTCGCGATGCAAAGCGCGCGGTCAAATGGCTAATGTGCCTTATCGCTGGCGCGCGGCGGAAAATAGCCGGACGCAGCCATTGCCGGACCGGGCTGCTTGCCGTCCGATCGCCCTGTAGAAGGCCAAGGTCGCGTCCTCTTCCGGTATTGGCGTCGCCTATCGCCGGCCTATCAACATTGATCGAAGACCGGGAGCTATTCCGCGGCCACCGTCGACAAATGCACGAAGCGAACGACGTCCTCTGGCGCAAGCTGAAACCGCAACACCGTCCGGAGGGCCTCGAATCCAAAGATGTGCAGATCTTCGTTGAAGTCGCCCAGCCGCGGCGATAGTGGGATCACTTCAATGCCGGCGTCTTCCGCGCGCTGCGTGAGAACCGCCTGCACGGCATCCCCCGCAGCATCAGCATCGCGCGCGATATAGAGGCGACGCAGGCCAGAGGGCAGCAGCATGGCCGAGAGGTGATTGGCCGAAAGCGCAGCGGCCATCGGCATAGTCGGCAGCACGTGGCGCAGCGAAAGCATGGTTTCGATACCCTCGCCGGCTGCGAGCACGTCATCAACCACGCCGAACCGAACAGCGTTGCCCAGAAGGTCGCCCATGGCCCGTCGTGGAGTATCGATCGGAGCCTTGCCGAGCCGAATGCGATCAAAGCCTTCTGGATCGAGCCAGGTACGGTGTGCGCCGGTGATCCTGCCTTCCAGATCCGTGACGCGGGCGATCATCGCCGGCCAGGTTTCGGTCGCAAAGTGTTCATCGGGTCGATAGTAACAACGTGGGTGGAAGCGAAGGCTGCCCCCATGGTGGATGCGGACTATCCCACGACGCCGCAAATAGGTTTCGACCACCGTGCCTTCGATAGGGCTGGATATCGCAAAGAGCCGACGGGCGGATTCTTGCGACCCAGTCGGAACTGGCGAACGCATGGGTTTCGGAGCCGACTGCTGCGCTGGACGAGGCAGCCTCAGAAAGCGCCTCGCCTCCTCGGCGACCTCTCGAAAGTCTCGCAGTCCCAGGCTTTCGCGGATGATGTCGAGGAGATCACCATGTTGCCCGGTCGCGGCATCGGTCCACTTGCCGGCGGGTCCCTTCGCTGAGTCCTGAAGGCGCACGAACAACGAACGGCCCGGGGTGTTATGGACGTCCCCGACCACCCAGTAACGTCCCGCCCGCTTGCCATTCGAGAGATAGTGTCGGCACACCGCCTCCGCCGCGCGCGCGCGGCGGCGGGCCGCCGGGGCGCGGGCCGCGCACCCCCGTATCGAGGAAGCCTTTCGCACCGTCAGGCGCGAGCCGTTCGTCGGACCTGGACCGTGGTCGATCTCTCTC
>NZ_JBVVPL010000046.1:0-46499 GCF_055807615.1 Bradyrhizobium sp. MV1.5
TTTTCCTGCGTGTGCTTTTCGCGCAGCGGACCGCGGGTGCGAGGTCAGCACCCGGCCTTCCCTGCGCCCTCTTGGATTTGAGGGTGGAGCGACCAATCAAAGCTCGGGCGAAACGCGCCGCGAGGATGCGAGCGCATGTCTGTCGCCTCGCGCTCGGTGTCATCGTCCGGGCAGGCGGACGATCCCGTATCCCAGAGACGCCTGTGATGGAATCGAGACGCCGCGGCGTACTGGATTCCCGCTTGCCGCCTCACAATCGGGCCGCAGATGCTGGAGCCGGAACCTCACAACTTCTCACAACTCCAAACGGGTGTCTCGCGGTCGCCGCTGCTAGTCAGTGCACGACCGATCAACGAGGGAGCAGCACCATGAAACGGATCATCGATCAGCACCGGCGCCAGTTTTTCGGCGTCGCCGCGGGAACCGTCGCCGTCGGCCTCGGCGTGATCGGCCTCGCCCGCGCCGAATCGGAAGCGCCGCGCTCTTCCGCGACGAATGCGTCGTTCGGCGCGATCAAGCAGATTGATGCCGGCGTCCTCAATGTCGGCTACGCGGAAGCCGGTCCTGCGAACGGCCCCGTCGCAATCCTGCTGCATGGCTGGCCCTACGACATTCACGCCTTCGTCGACGTCGCGCCGATCCTGGCAAAGGCCGGCTATCGCGTCATCATTCCCTATCTGCGCGGCTACGGCTCGACCCACTTCCTCTCCGCCGAGACGCCGCGCAACGGCGAGCCTGCCGCAATGGCCGCCGACATCATCGCGCTGATGGACAAGCTCGACATCAAGAAGGCTGTTGTCGCCGGTTTCGATTGGGGCGCGCGCACTGCCGACATCATCGCCGCACTGTGGCCGGATCGCTGCCGCGCGCTGGTCTCGGTCAGCGGCTATCTGATCTCCAGCCAGGCCGCGGGCAACGCGCCGCTGCCGCCGTCGGCCGAGCTGCTGTGGTGGTACCAGTTCTATTTCTCGACCGAGCGCGGCCGCGCCGGATACGAGAAATACACCCATGATTTCGCCAAGCTGATCTGGAAGCTGGCTTCGCCGCAGTGGAAGTTCGACGACGCCACTTTCGACCGCAGCGCGGCGGCGCTGGACAACAAGGATCACGTCGCGATCACGATCCACAATTACCGCTGGCGGCTCGGGCTCGCCCAGGGCGAAGCGAAATACGAGGAGCTCGAAAAGAAACTTGCGGCAGCTCCGGTGATCGGCGTCCCAACCATCACGATGGAAGGCGACGCCAATGGCGCGCCGCATCCCGATCCAAGCGCCTATGCCAAGAAGTTCTCCGGCCGGTACGACTTCCGCCTGATTACCGGCGGCATCGGCCACAATCTGCCGCAGGAAGCCCCAGAAGCGTTTGCCAAGGCCGTCGTCGACGCCGACGGCGGCGCCTGACTAGCTATTCCGCCGCAACCATCTGCTGCGTGCGCCACTGGCCGAGCAGGGCGCGCAGCGAAGCCGGCTTCACCGGCTTGTTGAGCACCGCGACCTTTTCGTCGCGCGCAGCCATTTGCACGGCGGGGCTGCGGTCGGCGGTGATCAGGATCGCGGGGATGCCGTCGCCGAAGCGGCGGCGGATGTCGCGGATCGCGGCGATGCCGTTGCCGCGGTCGAGGTGATAATCGACCAGCAGGCCGGTCACGCGGCGGCCGGCAGTTTCGATCGCGGCGATCGCGCCCTCGGGATCGGCCACCGCGATCACTTCGGCGTCCCAGGCCTTCAGCAGCGTGCGCATGCCGTCGAGGATCGCGGCGTCGTTCTCGATGCAGACGATCAGGGTCCCCGAGATCGAGGTGCGTGCGAGCGGCGTCGCGCTGGTCACGGCCGCGGTGTGGGTGATCGCCTTCGCCGTCGGCACCGTCACGGAAAACACCGAGCCGCCGCCGACATTGGAATCGATGGCGATGCCGTGGTTGAGCACGCGCGCCAACCGCTCGACGATCGACAGGCCAAGGCCGAGGCCGCGGGCGATCCGCGCGCCCTGCTCGAGGCGGTGGAATTCCTTGAAGATCTCGCCGCGCTTGACCGTCGGGATGCCGACGCCGGTGTCGTAGACGCAGATCTTGAGCGAGGCGCCGCGGCGCCGGCAGCCGACCAGCACGCGCCCGCGCGGGGTATATTTGATCGCGTTGGAGATCAGGTTCTGGAGCAGCCGCCGCAGCAGGAGACGATCCGACTCGACCGGCAGCGAGCACGGCACGAACACGAGCGCCAGATTCTTGGCGCGTGCGATCGGCGCGAACTCGATCTCCAGCGAGCGCATCAGGTCGGCCATCTTGAAGCTCGAGATCGAGGTCGTCATCGCGCCGGCGTCGAGCCTGGAAATGTCGAGCAGCGCGCCGAGGATCTCCTCGATCGCCTGGAGCGATTCGTCGATGTTCTCGACCAGCCGCGTCTCCTCGCCGCTGTGCTGACGCTCGACCAGGCTCGTGACATAGAGCCGCGCCGCGTTCAGCGGCTGGAGAATGTCGTGGCTGGCGGCGGCGAGAAAGCGCGTCTTGGAGATGCTGGCGTCTTCGGCCGCGCTCTTGGCCAGCGCCAGCTCGGAATTCAGCAGGGTCAGCTCCTCGGTGCGGTCGCGCACCCGCTTTTCCAGCGTCGCATTGGCGCGCTCCAGCGCTTCGGCCGCCTCGAAACTGGGCGTAACGTCGGTGAAGGTGATGACGAAGCCGCCGCCGGGCATGCGGTTGGTCAAGATCTCGATGACCATGTGACGATCGGGCAGGCGTTCGAGATAAGGCTCGCCATCGGTGGTGTAGGCCGCGAGCCTGCGCGCCAGCATGGCCTCGCGGTCGATGGGATCCGCCGGCTCGCTCACGCTCATGAATTCCAGGATTTCACGCAACGGCGTGCCGAACTGGATGAAATGCGGGGGAACGTTGAGGAGATCGCCGAACTGCCTGTTGGAGCAGATCAGTTGCAGATCGGCATCGAACACCGCGATGCCCTGGCGCACATGGTTGAGCGCGGTCTGGAGGATCTCGCGGTTGAAATGAAGCGCCGCATGGGAATCGTCGAGCAGCTTGAGCGCAGCCTTGGCGGAGACCGTCCGTTTGCGCAGCAGCAGCGACATCACCAGACGCGAGGAGGCCGCACCGATCGAGGAGGCGATCAGGTGCTCGGCGTGCTGCAGCAGCTCGAAATCGGCGGGTGCCCCGGACTCCAGCCGCACATTGCGCCGCGCGGAGAATGCCTCGAACGAATGCCGCGCGCGGTCAGGCCCGAGATATTGCGCCACCGTGGTCTGGATGTCCTGCACCGTGACGGTGGTGCGCCAGCGCCGGAAGTTCGGGGAAATCGGCGCGAGCGTGTTGGGGACGAACAGATCGGCCTGCACTAGCTCGATCGAAGACGGCCGGCGCGCCAGCGACAGCAGCACATAGGTGAGGACGTTGAGCGACAGCGACCAGACCACCCCGTGCATCAGCGGCGGCAAATCGGCGCCGAACAGCGCCTGCGGCCGCAGCGCCTCGATTCCGAACGGGCCGTGCTGGAGCAGCAGGATGCCGGCCGTCGAAGTATCCATGAAGCTCGGGATGAACAGCGTGTAGAGCCACACCGCGAAGCCGACCAGCATGCCGCCGATCGCGCCGCGCGCGGTCGCGCGCCGCCACAGCAGTCCGCCGAAGAAGCTCGGTGCAAGCTGGGCGATGGCGGCAAAAGACAGCAGACCGATCGCCACAAGCTGGGTGTTGCCGAGCGCGCGGTAGTAGAAATAGGCCATCACCATGATGGCGAAGATCGCGAGCCGGCGCGAGCGCAGCAGGAAGTCGCTGAAATCGGCGCCGCCGGTGCGCCCCTCGGGCCGTCGTTGCAGTACCAGGGGCACCACGAGATCGTTCGAGACCATGATGGAGAGCGCGACGCATTCGACGATCACCATCGCGGTCGCCGCCGACAGGCCGCCGACAAAGACGGCGACGCTCAGCAGATCCGCGCCGCCCTCCATCGGCAGCGCCAGCACGTACATATCAGGATCGGCGGCGCCGAACGGGAAGCTGACGAGGCCGGCGAACGCGATCGGGATCACGAACAGATTGATGGCGACGAGATAGAGCGGAAACAGCCAGCGCGCGCGGCCGACTTCGGCGTCCGAGGAATTCTCCACCACGCTGACGTGGAACTGGCGCGGCAGCAGCATGATCGCGCACAGCGACAGCAGCGTCATGGTCAGGAAGTTGCCGATCGACGGCGAATAGTTGATGACGCGCACCGCCTCCGGTGTCTTCATCGCGCGCTCGATCAATTCGTGCGGCGAGAACATCCAGAACGTGACGAAGATGCCCGCGGCGAGGAAGGCGACCAGCTTGATGATGGATTCGGTCGCGACCGCCAGCATCAGGCCGTGCTGGTGCTCGGTGGCGTCGGTCTGCCGCGTGCCGAACAGCACGGCAAAGGCCGCCATCGCCAGCGTCACCATCAGCGCCACGTCGCCGAAGATCGGGATGTGGGAGAAGGCCTGGTCTTCGCTCAGGATGGTTTCGAGCGAGGAGGCGACCGCCTTGAGCTGGAGCGCGATGTAGGGCACCGAGCCGATGATGGCGATCAGCGCGACGGTTGCCGCCACCGCCTGGCTCTTGCCGTAGCGCGCGCCGATGAAGTCGGCAATCGAGGTGATGTTGTGGGCCTTCGCGAGCTGGATCACGCGGCGGAGGACGCCGGCCCCTAACCCGATCATCAGGATCGGGCCGACATAGATCGCGAGGAAGTCGGTGGAGGTGCGGGTGGCGAAGCCGACCGAGCCGAAGAAGGTCCAGGAGGTGCAGTAGATCGCCAGCGACAGCGGATAGATCAGCCCCGAGGCGCGGCCGCGCCCGGCCGGCCTGCGGCGGTCGCCATGGCTCGCCACCAAGAACAGAAAGCCGATATAGCCGAAGGCGGCGGCGATCACGCCCCAATCGTGCAGCATGACGAGCGTGCTTCTCCCGGTGGCGCGCTGGCCGCGCCCGATCTCATTTTCGCTGTAAATCTAGCGCGTTGGACGGGTGGAGGCGACAGCGAAATGCCGTGTGGGTGCGGGAACCGGGGTTGTCGTTAAGCGGTGCTGCCCCAAAAGCTGCGCTGCCTCGGGCTCACCGAGAGAGTCCCTGCGTGGTACCCCCCTCCCTGACCCTCCCCACAAGGGGGGAGGGAACGGAGAGAGCGTCCGCGTTGCAGGAAATTCGAGACCGACCCTTACACTGTGCGGCTACCGACGTAAGGGAGGCCAAACTCCTCGCTCCCTCCCCCCCTTGTGGGGGAGGGTGGGGAGGGGGGTAGCTCCGGTGACGGTGAAACTTAGATCGAAGAGAAGGCGAAGAATCCTACTCCGCCGCCAGCGACTTCTCGCGGAGCGGCAGACCCAGTCGGTCCCAGACCTGCAGCAGGGCTTCGGCGAGCTGATCGATCAGGCCGTCGTCGTGATAGGGCGAGGGCGTGATGCGCAGGCGTTCGGAGCCCTTGGCGACCGTCGGATAGTTGATCGGCTGGATGTAGATGCCGTGCTGCTCGAGCAGGAGGTCGGAGGCCTGCTTGCACTTCTCGGCATCGCCGATGAACAGCGGGACGATATGTGTGTCGCTCGACATCACCGGCAGGCCGGCGGCGTTGAGGATCGCCTTGACCCGGGCGGCGCGATCCTGGTGACGCTCGCGCTCCCAGCTCGACGTCTTCAGATGCTTGATCGCGGCGGTCGCGGCCGAGCAGATCGCCGGCGGCAGCGCGGTGGTGAAGATGAAGCCCGGCGCATAGGAGCGCACGGCGTCGATGGTCTGACCGTTGGCGGCGATGTAGCCGCCGAGGCAGCCGAACGCCTTGGCGAGCGTGCCCTCGAGAATGTCGATGCGATGCATCACGCCGTCGCGCTCGGCGATGCCGCCGCCGCGCGGACCGTACATGCCGACGGCGTGGACCTCGTCGACATAGGTCATCGCGCCGTACTTCTCGGCGAGGTCGCAGATCTTGGCGAGCGGTGCGATGTCGCCGTCCATCGAATAAAGGCTCTCGCACGCGATCAGCTTGGGCCGGCTCGGGCCCGCAGCCTTCAACAGCGCTTCGAGATCGGCGAGGTCGTTGTGGCGGAACACGACCCGCTCGCATCCGGACTGGCGGATGCCCTCGATCATCGAATTGTGGTTGAGCTCGTCCGACAGGATCAGGCAGTTCGGAATGAGCTTCGCGATGGTCGCGATGCCGGTCTGGTTCGAGACGTAGCCGGACGTGAAGAGCAGCGAGGCTTCCTTGCCATGGAGATCGGCGAGCTCGGCCTCGAGCTGCACCAGCGGATGATGCGTGCCGGCGATATTGCGGGTGCCGCCGGCGCCGGTGCCGACGCGGGTCGCGGTCTCGACCATCGCGCCCACCACCTTCGGGTGCTGGCCCATGCCGAGATAATCGTTGGAGCACCAGATCACGACGTCGCGCTTGCCCTTGGGCGAGTGCCAGAGCGCATGCGGGAACCGGCCGGCGATGCGCTCGAGATCGGCGAACACGCGATAGCGCCGCTCGGTGTGGAGACGATCAAGGGCGGAATTGAAGAACTGGGCGTAATCCATCGTCAAACCTGCAGCGGAACCGACCAAAGACCCGCATATGCTTAGAGCTTTTCCAGCTCCAATGTCTATGCGCTATCCCACATTTGGACCTGCGGGACATCTGGGCAAAATGCCCTATCGTGCGATTTGAAACTTGATCCGGATCAAGTTCGCGCGAGATGCAATGTTGCTCTGCACCATCCGCTGAATTGAAGTCGGCGCTCAGGTCGTCCTGAACTGCAACACGCCGTCCGTCGTCTCGGCCGTCAGCCGGCCCTCGACGATCATGTAATTGACGTGGGCGACCAGTTCGCCGGCGGCGAAACCCATCTGGTGTTCGTCCAGCACGTGCTTGTTGAACACCACGGGCACCAAGGCGCGCGAGGTCTGCGGCACCTCGCGGCAGGCTTCCGCGATCAGGCGGCAGCGCTCCTCGTGGTGATCGGCGAGTTGCTTGATGCGGGTCTTCAGTCCGTAGAACGGCACGCCGTGGCCGGGCAGCACCAGCACGTCATAGGGCAGCGTGGTGGTGAGGCTGGCGAGCGAGGCCAGATATTCGCCGAGCGAGTTCTGGTCGGGTTCGACCGCCCACACGCTGACGTTCGGCGAGATCTTGCTCAGCACCTGGTCGGCCGAGAGGAACAGCTTGTCGTCGGCGCAATACAGCATCACCTGGTCGAGCGCGTGACCGCCGCCGGTGATCACCTTGAAGCGGCGCGTGCCGATCACGACGTCCTCGCCATGCGAGATGCGGCGGTAGGACGGCGGCAACACCGAGACGCGCTTGAGATAGTCCTGGCCGCGGCCGAGCAGTTTTTCGGTGAGCGACTCGTCCATGCCGTGGCGGCGGAAGAACAGCCGCTGCGCCTCCTTCCGCTCCTCGGTGCCGCGGTTCTGGTGATAGACCGATTGCAGATATTCGACCTGCGACATCACCAGCGGGCAGTTGAACCGCTCGACGATCCACCCGGCCAGACCGACATGATCGGGATGGGAATGGGTCACGATCAGGCGCGTGATGTTGACGCCCTTCAACGGCCCGTCGAACAGCTTCGTCCAGGCTTCGATGGTCTCCTCATTGCCGAAGCCGGCGTCGATCATGGCGTAGCCGTCGCCGTCGGCGAGCAGGTAGATGTTCACATGGTTGAGGCGGAACGGCAGCTTCAACCGCGCCCACAACACGCCCGGCTTCACCTCGACGACCTCTTCGGGGCCGGGATGCTGTTCCCAGGGATAGCGCAGGGCGTCGGCGGAGGACTGCACGGTGTCGGTCTTTGCGTTCATGCTACCGGCTTAAACCCGCCGCTCCCTCCGCGCCAGCCGAAAAAGGACGCTGGCGCGGCCCGCATAGCGGTCATTCCGGGCTACGGAACGACCTCTTACGCCGCCCGCATGTTGTTGAGGAACGCGTCGATCTCTCCGCGCAGCATGTCGGCTTCGCGGCGGAGCGCGTCGGAGGCGCCGAGCACTTCGTTCGCCGCTGCGCCGGCTTCCGCCGAAGCCGTGGAGACGCCGACGATGTTGCTGGAGACCTCGCTGGTGCCGCCGGCCGCATGCTGGATGTTGCGGGCGATCTCGCGTGTGGCCGCGCCTTGTTCCTCGACCGCGGCGGCGATCGTCGTGGTGACGTCGTTGATCTCGCCGATGATCCGGCCGATGCCCTGGATGGCGCCGACCGCCGAAGTCGTCACCGACTGCATGCTGGCGATCTGGTTCCGGATCTCCTCCGTCGCCTTGGCGGTCTGGCTTGCCAAGCTCTTCACCTCGGAGGCGACCACCGCGAAGCCACGACCGGCTTCGCCCGCGCGCGCCGCCTCGATGGTGGCGTTGAGCGCCAGCAGATTGGTCTGCGAGGCGATGGTCTGGATCAGGTCGACCACGACGCTGATGCGGCTCGCGCTGTCGGCGAGGCTCTGCACCGTGGCGTCGGTCGCGCCGGCTTCGTCGACCGCCTTCCTGGCGATCGCGGCCGAGGTGACGACCTGCTTGCTGATCTCCTCGATCGAGGACGAGAGCTGCTCGGTACCTGACGATACGGTCTGCACGTTGACCGAGGTCTCTTCGGCCGCGGAGGCAACCGCGTTCACCAGCGCATTGGACTGGTCTGCCGTGGTCGACATGCTCTGCGCGGTCGATTGCATCGAATTGGCTGACTGCGCGAGATTGTCGAGTGCGGAGCGCACCGTGCTCTCGAAGTCTGCAATCTTCGCCTCCATCTGCGCCGCACGCTCGGCCTTGGCGACGCGATCCCTGTCCTGCTCGCTCGCAAGCGCCCGGGCTTCGATCATGCTGTCGCGGAACACCGTCAGCGTTTCCTTCATCGCGCCGATCTCGTCGTTCTGCCGGGAGCGGACGATCTCGGTGTCGAGGTCGCCGGCCGAGAGCAATTGCATGGCGCGTTGAAGCTCGCGAATGCGGCGGAGGATGTTGCGACCGACATAGAGCCAGACGAACAGCGCCGAGCCGACCAGCATCAGTGCGCCGAGTGCCAGCATCGCGGTGGTCGCGAGCGAGATCTCATGCCGCGCCTGGAAGGTCGACGCGTTGGTCTCCTTCTGCACGCCCTCGACCAGCTGCTGCACGCTGATGCCGAGGCCGACATTGAGCTTGCGGGTCTCGTCCAGGATGGTCTGGCCGTAGTCGATCGCGTCGAGCTCCTTCTGGCGGATCTTGAACACGCCGGACTTGCCTTCACCGAAGGCGAACAGCTTTTGCACGGTGTCGCGCACCGCTTGCATCGAGGCCATGTTCGGCAGGTCCTCGAGGTTCGACTTGACGCGGTCGCGCGTCGCCTTGAACTCTTTCTCGATCGCCTCCAGCGTATCGCTGTTGTTGGCCGACAGCGCCGCCATCATGTCGGCGGCCATCAGATTGCCGTTGGCGGAGATGGTCGCGACCTGGGAGACGGTGCGGGCGGCTTCGGTGGCATCGTCGGCGGAAACTTCCGCCGCGCCGAGGATCGCGTTCAGGCGCGTCTGCGCATCCAGCATGGCAGGACCGGCCGCACCGACGAAGGTGAGCTGTGCCTTGCGGAGCGCTTCATATTGCTTGTCATGCAGCGCGCCGGCATCGAGCCGTTCGCGCGCGGCCGACACCAGGCTCTGGGTCGCCTCGTCGATGCTCTTGGCGGTGTCGCGCAACGCGGTTGCGACCTGCTTGTCGGCGCCGAGCTCGATGATCTCGCCAAGCTTGGCCATGGCGAGCTGCTGGATCTCCTGCACCTTCTTGGTGCGTTCGTTCAGCGCCTCATCGGACGGCGACGCCAGGAGGCCCGGCCCCTGCGCCGCGAGCGTTGCGCTTTGCGATGCGAGTTGAAGGCTGGCGGAAAGGCGCGGGATGTCGCGGCCGCTCAGGTCCATCATGGTGCTGCCGAGATGGTTGAAGACGAAGCCGGCGCCGGCTGCAATCACGAGGCCCATGCCCGCGATCACCGCGAAGGCCGTGAACAGGCTGCCGCGCACGCCCCATGTCGGCATTTTGAAACGAGGCCGGATACCACCAAGCAAACGGCCAAGGCCCAGACGGATCGCCATCGAAATTCCCCCACGCGTGATCTTATGTTTTCGCCGCGGAGTATCCTCGGGCCAGGTTAAAAAATCGCAAGTTGCTCAATCGCTTGGGTGCGTTCCGCACAGCTAAAAAAGAAGGGCCGGCAATGATGCCGGCCCTTCCATCACGATAAGGTCTTGGTAACCGTTCAGTAGCGCGCGACCGCCGAGTTGGCCCAGTTGAAGCGGTAGTTGACGCCCGCCTTGATGGTGTGGTCGTCGGTGGTGAAGTTGCCGGTTCCCGCCAGCGGGCCCGCGGTGAAGTGCGCGTCGCCGAAATTGTAGTACTGGTACTCGGCCTTGGCCGACCAGTTCGGCGCGAACATGTATTCGAGGCCGGCGCCGACGGTGTAGCCGTTGCGGTGGTCGCCGCTAATGATGAAGCCGGTCGGCACGCCGCCGACGGTCACCTTCTCGTTGTTGTCAGAATAGGCGTAGCCGCCCTTCACGTAGACCAGGCCCGGACCCCAGGTGTAGCCGACGCGGCCGGTGATCGAGCCGAGACCGCGCTGGTCGTTGGTGTAGGCGACGCCACCCGGGAACACCGCGCCGACGCTGCCGGAGAGCCAGGAATACTGGCCTTCGACGCCGACGACGAAGTTCGGGTTGAACTGCCAGTCCGCACCGGCCTGCAAGCCGCCGAGGAAACGGCCGTTGCCGTTATTGCCGGTGGAGAGGCCGCTGAAATTGTTGTCGCTGGAGAACGCGCCGCCGACATGGCCGCCGATATAGAAGCCGGTCCAGTTGTAGATCGGCGCGGCATAGGCGGGCGCGGGCGACTTATAGTAATTGCGGTTACCGAGATCGGCACCGACCGCCGGTGCGGCAGCGCCCACCACGAGCAGCGCAACGGTCGCAAACAGAATCTTCTTCATAGTCCAAACTCCAACACTTAGGTCCCCGGCAGGCGCGCTTTCCGCGCCGTCGTTGGTTCTGCAGATAGCTCGCTTTTGACGAAAATGCTGTCACATGCATGGCACAACGGCAGCCAACCTAACTTATTGGGCCGTAAATGATTTTCGTGCTTAATGGCGGCTTAAGAAGTGGTGAAGGAACGCTTAACCCAGCGCTATCAGAATAACTTGTGCGCGCATCTCGTTAACCAAGACGGCGCAGTGCCTCATCGCGCATCTGTTCGCGGAATGCCGCGCGCTTTGCGGGCCGGTCTTCCTCGCGCACGTCATGACGATCGAAGACGTCGAACTTCTCCAGGATCGGATAGCGCTCGCTCGCCATTGCCAGCACGCGCAGCACTTTGGTCGCCGACGGTGTCGGGCCGCTCACTTCCCAGCGCCGGATAGTGTCGGCGCCGCCCTTCTCCGGCAATCCGCAAAGCCGGGCCATGTCGGCAGCGGTGAGCTTGCGCTCGAGGACGTCTGAGAGATCGTTGCGGAGTTGCTTCAGTTCGGGGCCGGTCATGTCGCCTCAATACGCGAAGTCGATGAGGTGAATGCACTAGCGCTGATTCGGGTCCATCCGAAGGCGAGGCATGCGAGAGGGCGGGCGTGCTAGTCGTGCGACCGCTCCCCGGCACCTGCGCCCGCGCACGGCGTTATGAACGGCTGCCTATAGGAATCCTCCACGGAATGAACAGATGGCAAGGGGCCCACAGAATGAAGGGATCAGCCATGACAAGCATCAAATCCGCCATTGCCGCCCTCGTCACCGTCGGGTTGCTTGCCGCGCCGTTCGCGGCTGAAGCCAAGAAGCACCGGTCAAGCCGATCTTACAGCACCGGCGTGGTGGCTCCGGGCTATGGGAGCGCCGGATCGTTGGCAGCACAGCCCAGAGCCTACGGGTCGAGCGGACAGTCGGTCGGGACGGTCACGGCGCCATCGATCGGCACGTATAATTGGCCGTCGGTCGGCGTGACCAACGCAGTCCCGACCTGGAACAACACCAACCCGCCCGTGAGGTAGCCGCTCCAGGCATTTCGGATCGTTCAGGGACAGCGCGCCCCCGGATCCTAAATTCCCCGGCCGGCCTGTTGGCCGATCACGCAGCGCCACCCGGCGAGACGCTCGGCCGGATGCTGGTTCATCCATTCGGCGAGCTGTGGCGCACCCATCAGGCACGATTGCATCGAGACGTCGGCGAAGTCGGATGTGGTGACGGTTTGCTCATGACAGTTCGCTGGAGAGGCGAGGTTGCAGAGCACGGCGATGATCTTGATCACGCGAGGTTGCCTCCGTCGCCGCGACGTGCAGAGGCTCCGCTTGATTGCTCGCTCACCGGATCAGCCGGCGGGAAGATACTGTCGTAGATCGCGCGCGCTTCCTGGATGAGGCGAATGCGCTCGCGCTCGGATTTCGAGACAAACTCAATAACCTGGCCCATGTCGGCTCCAATTAGATCCTCAATCCATCATCACATGATGGGAATCATTTCATACGGATGTGGGGTGCCGGCTTCGGCTTTGCAGCCGTGCGGGCGGTCACGTGGGATAAAAAGGCCGTGAGCATTCCGTTCCTGAGGTGGAGCGGGATACCTTCAGCGCCGCGCCGATCTCACGGTGCATCCGTTCGGCCGGGACCGCTTCGCAGCATCGTGATGAAGAGTTGAGCCCCGCGGGATGATGGCACTGCGGCACATTTTCTAGCGCGTGGAGTTGTAAGGTCACTCAGTGCACGGGCGCCTTGACGACATTGAGAAACGCGCCCGAAAGGATCAGCCATGACAAGAACGAAACGGTTCATTGCTGCACTTATTGCGCTCGGCTTGGCCGCCGCGCCACTTGCTGTAAACGCACAAACATCGGGGACGGGTACACCAAGCAGCACGAGCGGACGCACCGGAGCGCCGGTACAGCAAGGGACTATTGGAAGTTCCGGGCAGACTGTCGGGACCGTGACAGCGCCGTCGGTCGGAACGTCGAACCAGCCCTCCGTCGGCGTAACGAACTCAGTCCCCACCTGGAACAACACGAATCCCCGACCGAAGTAGCCGCGATCGGCTGACTTACGCTGCCGGCGCGCGCTCCTTGCGCCCCGGCACCGCCGCGAGCAGTTCGCGCGTATAGGCATGTTCGGGCGCGGCGAACAGCTGCGCCGTCGGCTTCAACTCGACGATGACGCCGCGCTGCATCACCGCAATGCGGTCGCAGATTTGCGCCGCAACGCGCAGATCGTGGGTGATGAACAGCATCGAGAGGCCGAGGCGGGCCTTGAGGTCTTCGAGGAGCCTCAGGACCTGCGCCTGCACGGAGACGTCGAGCGCGGAGACGGCCTCGTCCGCGACGATGATCTCGGGCTCAAGCGCGAGCGCGCGCGCAATGCCGATGCGCTGGCGCTGGCCGCCGGAGAATTCATGCGGATAGCGCTCGAGCGCGCCGGCATCGAGGCCGACCATCTTGAGGAGATCGCGGGCGCGGTCGAACGCGACTTTCGGATCGGTGCCGGCCGCGATCGGGCCGTCTGCGATGATATGACCGACCTTGCGGCGCGGATTGAGCGAAGCGAACGGATCCTGGAAGATCATCTGGATGCGATGGCGCTCGGCGCGTAGCGCCTTGCCCGAGAGCTTTGTGAGATCGGTCTCGCCGATCCGAACGGTGCCGCGGTCGGCCTCGATCAGCCGCATCACGAGGCGGGCCACCGACGATTTGCCGGAACCGGATTCGCCGACCAGGCCGAGCGTCTCGCCCTTGAGAATCGTGAAGTTGACTTCGCGCGCGGCATCGACGCGGCGGTCCTCGCGAAACCAGCCGCCCGAGGTGACGTAGGTCTTGTCCAGTCCGATCACCTCGACCGCCTTGGCCTGGTCGTCGAGGGGGGCGCGGGCGGGCGGGTCCATCGAGGGCACGGCGGCGAGCAGCGCCTTGGTGTAGTCGTGCTGCGGCGCGTTGAAGACCGCCGAGGCGGGGCCTTCCTCGACCACCTTGCCATGGCGCAACACGGCGACCTGGTCGGCGATGTCGGCGACGACGCCGAAATCATGGGTGATGAACATCACCGCCATGTTGCGATTGCGCTGGAGGTTGCGGATCAGTTTGAGGATCTGCGCCTGCGTGGTGACGTCGAGCGCGGTGGTCGGCTCGTCCGCGACCAGCACCGCCGGTTCGAGCGCGAGCGCCATCGCGATCATGGCGCGCTGGCGCTGGCCGCCAGAGAGCTGGTGCGGATAGGCGCGCACGATGCGCTCGGGGTCGGGCAGGCCGACCTCGCGCGCCAGCGACAGCGCCTTGGCGCGCCGCTCCTTCGGCGTGAGCAGGCCGTGCGCCTCGAACATCTCCGCCATCTGGTCGCCGATCCGCATCAACGGATTGAGCGCGGTCATCGGCTCCTGAAAGATCATCGCGAGCCGTCGGCCGCGCAGATCGCGCCAGCCGTCGTCGTCGAGTTTGAGCAGGTCGCGGCCTTCGAACCGGATTTCGCCGGAGGTGACGGTGACCGTGTCAGGCAATAGACCCATCAGCGCATGCGCGCACATCGATTTGCCGGAGCCGGATTCGCCGACGACGCAGACGATCTTGCCGGGCCTCAAATCGAGCGAGACGCCGTCGACCGCGAATGGCCGTTCCGCCCCCTTGGGCAATGCGATCCGCAGATTCTTGATGCAGACGGCGGGCGGTGCGGTCATGATCAGCGGCCCTCCCGCGACAGGCGCGGATTG
The DNA here is from genome assembly GCF_055807615.1 of Bradyrhizobium sp. MV1.5. Taxonomy (NCBI): domain Bacteria; kingdom Pseudomonadati; phylum Pseudomonadota; class Alphaproteobacteria; order Hyphomicrobiales; family Nitrobacteraceae; genus Bradyrhizobium; species Bradyrhizobium sp. MV1.5. The sequence continues at coordinate 14,677 of NZ_JBVVPL010000046.1, forward strand.
AGCGCGTCGTTGAGGCCTTCGCCGATCAAATTGAGCCCGAGCACCGAAATCAGGATCGCGACACCGGGAAACACGGTGATCCACCAGGCCTGGCGGATCACGGTGCGGCCGGCGCCGACCATGTAGCCCCAGGAGATCAGGTTGGGATCGCCGAGGCCGAGGAACGCCAGCGAGGATTCCAGCAGGATCGCGGTCGCTACCATCAGTGAGGCCAGCACGATCACCGGCGACAACGTGTTCGGCAGGATTTCGCGCAGGATGATCCAGGTGTTGCTCTGGCCCGTGACTATGGCGGCCTGCACATACTCCCGCGTGCGCAGCGACAGCACCTCGCCGCGGACGAGGCGCGCGACCGGCGGCCAGCTTACCAGCGCAATCGAGGCGACGATCGAATAGATCGAGGGCTGCAGGATCGCGACCAGCACGATCGCGAGCGCAAAGCTCGGAATGGTCTGGAAGAACTCGGTGAAGCGCATCAGGGCGTCGTCGACCCTGCCGCCGAAATAGCCGGCCATGGCGCCGATGGGAACGCCGACGACCAGCGCCACCAGGGTGGAGACCATGCCGACGAGCAGCGAGACGCGTGCGCCAAAGATCATGCCGGCGAACACGTCGCGACCGAGTGCGTCGGTGCCGAGCGGCACGGTCGCGAGCGTGAACGGCGGCAGGAACGGCCGCTGCACCATGCGCCAGGGCGAGTTCGGGAACAGCATCGGACCGAACAAGGCGACCGAGATCGCAAGGAGCAGGATGATGAGCCCAATGACGCCGCTCGGGCTCCTCAGCATCGATTTCCAGAACTGTTTCATGTGGTGAATTCGATGCGCGGGTCGACCAGCCGATAGACCAGATCGGTGATGAGGTTGAAGATCAGCACCATGGCGGAGCAGATCACGAAGACGCCGAGCAGCAGATTGTAGTCGCGCTGCAGCAGGGCGTCGTACATCAGGCGCCCGATGCCGGGCCAGGCGAACACGGTCTCGGTGATGACGGCGCCGCCGATCAGGGTGCCGGAGTGGACGCCGGCGAGCGTCACGACGGGCAGCAGCGCATTGCGCAGCACATGACGGCGCTGGATCACGGCGTCGGACAGGCCTTTGGCGCGCGCGGTCTTGACGAAATCGAGACGCTTCACCTCCAGCATCGAGGCGCGCGTCATGCGGGTGTAGGTCGCCATGAAGAACAGGCCGAGCGTCATTGCCGGCATGACCAGGTGCCTTGCGACGTCGACCACATGGGCAGGGCCGGTGAGATTGGCTCCGACCGTCTCGTAGCCGAAGCTCGGCAGCCAATCGACAGTGACCGAGAACAGCAGGATGCCCATCAGCGCCACCCAGAAAATAGGCATGGCGTAGAAGATCAGCGCGAAGATCGTGATGGCGGTATCGAGCCAAGTCCCCGCGAAGCGCGCCGCGAATGTGCCGAACAGGATGCCGAGCACCAGTGAGATCGCGAACGCCGTCAGCGTGAGCAGAAGCGTCGCCGGCAGCCGTTCCAGAATCAGCTTCGCGACCGGCGCCTGCTGGCGAAAGGAGAAGCCGAGGTCGAGCGTCACGACGCCCTTGACGTAGACGAAGAGCTGCTCGGGCAGCGGCTTGTCGAGGCCGAACTTCTCCCTGAGCTGCTGAACGAAGATCTGGTCGCTGGCGCCGGCCTCGCCCGCCATCACGACCGCGGGATCGCCGGGCGCGAGCCGGATCAGGAAGAAATTGAGGACGACGATCGCAAGCAGGACGATCACGCCCTTCACGACACGCTGAGCGACGAAGGAGAGCATTGTTAGGTGGCGATCAAATCAGGTTGAACGCAGCGGCAGTCGCGGTGCGCCCCCTCCCCCGCCCGGGGGTTGGGGTTGGGTTGGGTTTATTTCCGCTGTGGTTTGCCCACGTGTCTCCAACCCTCCCCGGCTCCGGTATTGGCGCTTCGCGACCTCTCCCGCAAGCGGGAGAGGTAAGAGGAGCTTGGAACGCCTGTCATTACTTGTCGAGCCATGCGTCCTTGAAGCCGTCATTGACCCCGATGCCGGTGGTGATCAGGTTCTTGACCTTGCAGCGCATGATGGTCGGGAATTGCAGCTCGAGCATCCAGGCCACCGGCACGTCCTCGACCAGGATCTTCTGCGCCTTCTCGTAGATCTCCTTGCGCTTGGAGTCGGGCGTTGCCACCGCGCCGTCGGCGAACAGCTTGTCGATCTCCGGGTTGGAGTAACCCTCGACGTTGTTGAACACCTGGCCCTTGGCGATGGCGCTGGAAACGTAGTTGCGGCCGACGCCGAGTGCGGGGTCGCCGTACTGGTAGAGATAGGTGAAAGCGATGTCGTAGTCCCAGTCGCCGATCTTCTGGTTGCCGCCGGCGACGTCGGTGGCGATGGTCTCGATGTTCATGCCGACGTCCTGGAGGTTCTGCTTCACGGCTTCACCCCAGCGCTGCCAGGTCTCGCCATAGGCGAGCGGCAGAAGGCGGATCTTCTCGCCCTTGTAACCGGCTTCCTTCAGCAGCGCCTTGGCCTTGGCCGGATCGTACGGATATTTCGGCACGTCGCTGGTATAGTATTTGATGGTCGATGCGGACGGGCCGGTCGCAACCTTGCCGAGCCCGTTCCAGATCACGTCCTTGGCGAAGTCGCGGTCGATCGCAAACATGACCGCCTGCCGCACCCGCTTGTCGGCGAGCGGACCCTGGCGGTTGTTGAGCCACAGCCAGGCCAGCGGCGAGAAGAACTCCCAGCCGGCGCCGGTGACGCAGGTGTCCTTCAGCTTGGACAGCCGCGGCACGTCGAAATTCTCGACCGAGCCGCCGGGCAGCACGTCGACCTTGCCGGTCTCATATGCCACCGAGCGCGCCGCGGCATCGGGAATGATCTGCCAGTAGATCTCGTCGAGATAGGGCTTGCCCTTCTCGTAATAGTTCGGGTTCTTGACCAGGCGGATGAAGGAGCCCTTCTGCCATTCCTTGAACATGAAGGGGCCGGTGCCGACAGGGGCGTTGTTGTAGGGATTGGTCTTCCAGTCGGTGCCCTCATAGAGATGCTTCGGCACCATCGGCATCGAGCCGACCTCGAAGATGCCGAGGAACGGACCGAACGGCTGCTTCAGCGTGAACACCACCGTGTAGTCGTCGGGAGCCTCGACCTTGTCGACCTGCGCGAGGTTGTTGCGGGCGCGCGCATGCGTCTGTTTCAGCATCTCGAGCGAGAACAGCACGTCGGCGGCGGTGAAGGGCTTGCCGTCATGCCAGGTCACGCCCTTCCTGAGCTTGAACGTATAGGTTTTTGCGTCCTCGCTGACGCTCCAGCTCTCGGCGAGCTCCGGCTGGGGTTCGAGCTTGGGGCTGTAGCGAAGCAGGCCCTCGAAAATGTTGCCCGAGACCATCTGCACCGGGCCGTTCTGGACCATCGCCAGCATCAGGCCGGGCGGCTCGGGCTGAATCACGGCGTTGATCGCTCCACCCGCTTTCGGCTCTTGCGCCAGCGCCGGGGCCGCGAGGCCGCAAGCCAGGAGGACACCAAGCAACACTCGTTTTGACATGTCGTATCTTTCTCAAGCGAGACCAGCGCAAACGCTTCGCACGTCGTGGCGCGCAAAGCTACGGCCGGCCCATCCCAGTCCCCATCCGGGATCGAGGCTCACACGGTCTCATTCGGCGCCGCAAGATGAAAGTCTCGACAATGTTCGCACAAAAAATGTACAGCGCGTCCTGTTATGGCGTTTGACGGCCAAACCGGCGCCGGCGCGCCGCGCGGCTTCAGGAGGGCCGCAGCACCCGTTGCAACTCGGCAAGCGCGTCCGCGAGTTGCTCCCGGTGCGCGATGTCGTCCTTGGGGATGGCCGCGACACTGCCCGCGAGCTCGCGCAGGATCCCGGCGAGCAAGCCGAAATTGAGGTGCAGGTGCACCGATTTGCGTTCGTCCGCCGTGCCCGGTTGCTGCAGCACCAGCGCAACGCCGCTGCCGTCGAGTCGTGCCTCGAACCGCGATGAATGCCCGAACGTGCCGACATAGAATTTGTCGGGATATTCGAGTGCGATCTCTGCCTTGTCGGGAACCGGCTTGGACATGTGAGCCTCATTGATGTCAGGCTATTCTGGCCGGGAATAAACCTGGCCACCTTGCGATAGGTCAGAGGCGGGCTCGCTCCCGATTTGATTCGGATCAAAGCCGGGCTGCGGCTTCTGCGATCTGATGGCAGGACGCATGAAGTTTCCGCGTGCCCGGTCAACTGCGAGTGCATCGGCAATGAACGTCCATTCCACCATTCCCGAAGCCGATTCAGGCGATATCACCATCTCTCTCGCGGACGAGGCGTCGGCACGTTGCGCGCAATTGCTCGGCGATGCCGGCCTCAGGCTGACGCGCCACCGCCTGGCGCTCGGCCAAATGCTGTTTCTCCGCCCTCATCGTCATGTGACAGCGGAGGGGCTTTATGAAGAAGCGACGGCCGCCAATCTGCGGCTGTCGCTTGCGACCGTCTACAACACGCTGAACCAGTTCACCGAAGCCGGCCTATTGCGCCGGATCGCAGCCGACGGCATCAAGTCGTTCTTCGACACCGACACGTCCGTGCATCCGCATTTCTACCTCGAAGGCGAGGATGTGCTGGTCGACGTCACCGACGGCCTGACCTTCACCAGGATCCCCGAAGCGCTCCCGGGTCACGAGATCGCGCGACTCGACGTTGTCGTCCATCTGCGGCGGAAGCGCGACGTAGACCCGGCATGACGATCGTCTAGCGCAAGCCGGCCCGCCGGAATCCTTCCAGATAGTGCTCGCGGTCGGCCTCGTTGGCCCATGGCAATTGCGTCGAAATCCAGTGCAGCGAGATGTTGGGCTGGGTGCGGCGGAGCTCGCCCAGCGCCATCTCCGCAAGCACGCCGTCGCCGGTCATGCCGGCAGAAACCGCCAGCACGCGGTAGGCGCCGGTGAGGTCGCCGCGGTGGCGGATCGCCTCCCGCGCGAGCGCGATGGCTTCGCCATAGCGCCGCTCGGTGAAGCGGGCATAGCCGGCGATGCCGTGATAGATCGCCAGGGATGGATCGCGCGGCGAGAGCCGCATTGCCCTCTGCGCTGCCTCGAATGAATCCTTCGGCCGCCCGGCATAGGACAGCGCCAGTGCGTAATAGCCCTGCGCCAGCGAGAAGTTCGGATTGAGCGCCAGCGCCTGCTCGAACTCGGACAGTGCGTCCGCAAGCCTTCGCGTCGAGAAGTAGACGCTGCCGAGCGCGGCGTGCGCCCAGGCGTCCTCGTGGTCGCAGCGCACCGCGGCGAGCGCGGCGGCTTCCGCCACCGGCGCCACCACGGCAAGCTCGGCCCAGCCGAGATGCACGCCGAACATGTGGTTCGCCGCGAGCACCGACAGCGCCTGGCCGTAATTCGGATCGATCCCGATCGCGCGTTCGAGCAGCGCCTGCGCGGCCTCGTGATCCTGCCGCGTCACGCGCCAGTAATGCGACAGCGCCCGCATCAGGAGATCCCAGGCATCCAGGCTCGCGGGGGGCTTGCGATGGGCGCGAAAACTTTCCGCCGCATGAATCTGCGGCTCGATCGCCGCGGCGATCGCGTTGGTGATTTCGTCCTGCACGGCGAACACGTCGACCAGCTCGCGGTCGTAGCGCTCGGCCCAGAGATGGCTGCCGGTTGTGGCGTCGTTGAGCTGCGCCGTGATGCGTACCCGGTTGTCCGACTTGCGCACGCTGCCTTCGACGACGTAGCGGACGCCGAGTTCCTCGGCGATCTGCCGGATGTGGACCGCGCGCCCCTTGTAGGTAAAGGACGAGTTGCGGGCGATCACCATGAACCAGCGCTGCTTCGACAGCGCGGTGAGGATGTCCTCGCTGATGCCGTCGCCGAAATAGTCCTGTGCGGGATCGCCGCTCATGTTCTCGAAAGCGAGCACCGCGACCGCCGGACGGTCCGCCAGGGCGCGCGGCAGGGCAGCGGCGGGTTGCGTGGGGGCGGTCGCGACTGCCGCTTCTTCCCGGACCTCGCCGACGAAACGAAAGCCTTTTCGCGGAATGGTCTTGATCAGCCGCTGGCTCGCACCGTCGTCGCCGAGCGCCTTGCGGGCGGCGTTGATCCGGCTGTTCAGGGCGGAATCCGAGATGATCCGATCGCTCCAGATCTGGCTGATCAGGTCATCCTTGCTGACCACACGGGTGCGCTGCGCCACCAGATAGAGCAGGAGATCGAACACCTGCGGCTGCAACGGCACGGCGGCTCCGCTGCAGGTGAGTTCCCGCAGGTCGCCGTCGAGCACGTTGTTTTCAAAGCAAAATCGCACGTTTTTGTCGTCTCAAGCAAAAATCAAAGTCGTCTCAGGCGAAAATCAACCGTCCGCGAAAGTCCTGGGACCTCGGGTGCGGCATGGTGCAGCGACCAATGAAGTGCCGGCGTTTTGGCACAACGGAGCTGCTTATGACCCAAATTGATCATCAGGTTCATCCTATCGCCCCCGTTGCGGGCTCACGCATTTTCAAGTTCATCGCCTTTCTGTACGGAATTGCGGCGTATCTCGTGTTTTTCGTCACCATTCTCTACGCCATCGGCTTCGTCATGGGGCTGGTGGTGCCGAAGACCATCGACACCGGGACCGACACGCCCGTGGCCGAGGCCGTCATCATCAATCTGCTCCTGATGGCCCTGTTTGCGGTCCAGCACAGCGTGATGGCGCGGCGGCAATTCAAGGCCTGGTGGACGCAGTACGTCCCCAAGCCGGTCGAGCGCAGCACCTATGTGCTGTTTGCGAGCCTGTCATTGCTCCTCCTGTTCTGGCAGTGGCGCCCGCTGCCCACGGTCATATGGGAGGTCGCGAACCCGGATCTTGCTGTGACGATCGTCACGCTGTCGCTGGTAGGCTGGGTCCTGGTGTTTACCTCGACCTTCATCATCAATCATTTCGAGCTGTTCGGATTGCATCAGGTGACCAATCATCTCGTCGGCAAGGAAGCGTCGCCGCCGCGATTCAAGACGCCGCTGCTCTACAAATTCGTCCGTCATCCGATCTATCTCGGCTTCATCATCGCGTTCTGGGCGGCGCCGGTCATGACCGCGGGCCATCTGCTGTTCGCCGCCGTGACCACGCTCTACATCTTCGTTGGCATCGCGCTGGAGGAGCACGATCTCATCGATCTCTTCGGCGACGAGTACCGGCAGTACAAACAACGGGTGTCGATGCTTATTCCCTGGCGCAAGTCGGTATAGCTTGCGCGTCTTTCCGTCGCGTCCGCCGAAAGGAGGATGCGCGGCGGCGCCGAGGCGCGTATCGGAGCTTGCCGGACGCAACCTTCAACGCTTCTCGGGGTGATCCCCTCACCCCGACGTTACCTGCGCGAGCGAAGCTCGTCGCGACCCCGCATTCGTTTTGCCGAGTTATCGGCAAACAGGAGCGGGGAGAGGAATCTAAACAATCATCAACGGAGACGACCTAATGAAACATGTTGGAAGCTGCTTCTGTGGCGCGATCACGATCGAGGTCACAGGCGCGCCGGAAGCGATGGGCTATTGCCATTGCAGCTCGTGCCGCTCGTGGTCGGGCGGTCCGGTGAACGCCTTCAGTCTGTGGAAGCCCGAGGCCGTGCGCATCACCGAAGGTGCTCAGAATGTCGAGACCTTTGCGAAGACGCCGCTCAGCCAGCGCAAATATTGCAAGAAGTGCGGCGGTCATCTCATGACCAACCATCCCCCGCTCGGCCTGGTCGACGTCTTCACTGCCACCATCCCCACGCTCGCGTTTGCGCCCGGCGTCCACGTCAATTACGCCGAGACGGTGCTGCCGATGCGCGACGGCCTGCCCAAGCTCAAGGATTTCCCGGCCGAGTTCGGCGGCAGCGGCGAGATGATGCAGGAGTAGCGGCGCCCTTCTCCTCTCCCCGCAGCGGGGAGAGGAGAGATTCGCTACCTCATCCCCGCGCGCCGCAATCCTTCGAGGTAATGCTCGCGATCCTCGTCCCGCAGCATCGGCAGCTCGCGCGTGATCCAGGCCAGCGAGATGCCGGGTTGGGCGCGGCGCAAGCCTTCCAGGGCGGAAGCGGCGCGCGCGGGATCCCCTGACATTCCGGCGGCGGCCGTCAGCACGCGATGCGCGCCGACGAAATCGGCGCGCTGCCGCATCGACTCGCGCGCCATCTGTGCGGCGCCTTCGTAGTCGCGGCCGATGAACCGGGCATAGGCCGCGACGCCGCAATAGATCGCGGCGAGCGGGTCGCGCGGGCTCAGCCGCAGCGCGCGGCGCGCCGCGACATCGCCGTTCTGCCATCGTCCGGCGTAGCACAGCGTCACGCCGTAGAAGGCATGCGCCATCGCAAAGTTCGGATTGAGGTTCAGCGCCAGCTCGAATTCCGCCAGTGCGTCGTCGAAGCGGCGGCGGAATAGATAAGTGTATGCCAGGCCGTGATGGGCCCAGGCATCCTCACGATCGGCCTCCACCGCCGCGAGCGCGGCGCGCTCGGCCACCGGCACGGTCGCGGCCATGTCGGACCAGCCCATATGCGCGCCGAAGATGTGGCTGGTCGCGAGCAGGCCGAGCGCCTTGCCATAGGCGGGATCGAGCGCGACGGCCTTCTCGAGCAGTCCTTGCGCGGCGGCATTGTCCTCGCGGGTGATGCGCCAGTAATGCGACAATGCACGCATCACGAGGTCCCAGGCATCCAGGCTTCCCGGCGGCTTCTGCTGGGCGCGAAAACTCTCGGCGGTATAGAGCTGCGGCTCGATCGCGGCGACGATCGCCTCGGTGATCTCGTCCTGCACCGCGAAGATGTCGGCAAGCTCGCGGTCGTATCGTTCGGCCCAGAGATGGCTGCCGGTCGAGACGTCGTTGAGCTGCGCGGAGATGCGCACGCGATCGCCACTCCGCCGCACACTGCCTTCGAGCACGTAGCGCACGCCGAGCTCGCGCGCGACCTCGTGCATGTGCACGGCGCGGCCTTTGTAGACGAAGGAGGAGTTGCGCGCGATGACGAAGAACCAGCGCAGCTTCGACAGCGCGGTGATGATGTCCTCGCTGATCCCGTCGGAGAAATAATCCTGCTCGAGGTCGCCGCTCATGTTGGTGAAGGGCAGCACCGCGATCGCCGGCCGGTCCGGTAGCTGCAGCGGGGCCTGCAGAAGCTTCGCTCCGAAATCGGATTCCGGCGCGGTTGCCCCCCGCTTGGTCTCGACGTCGCCGACGAAACGAAAACCCTTGCGTGAGATGGTGCGGATCAGCGCCTGGCTCGCGCCGGTGTCGCCGACCGCCTTGCGTGCCGCATTGATCCGGCTGGTCAGGGTGGATTCGGAGACGCTGCGCCCGTGCCAGATCTTGTCGATGAGCTCGTCCTTGCTGACCACCCGATCGCGGTTCTCCATGAGGTGGACGACGAGATCGAAGACCTGCGGCTCCACGGCAACGGGAACCTGCTCGCGGCTCAGCTCGCGCAGATCGGTATCGAGCAGGTGATCCCGGAACAGAAACTGCACGGCGAAAACTCAGACCTCAAGGCAATATCGGGCAATGATGAAAGCAAACGGATTTCGGCTGATCTCTGTGAGTGCGCCGGAGGGCCTGTCCGGTTCACCACGATCGCGTGATGGCAGGCATGCGATTTATGGGGAGGAATGCAGCCCGGGTAAGAACATGCCGGGGCGACAGTTTGGACGTCTGAAAACCTGACGAATAGTGAATGTCCATTGCCGAACGGTTCCGTGTGCGTAAGCTGCCCTCGCACAAAACACCAACCACGAAGAAACGCCCATGCCCGCTTTTCATGCCTCGACCACCGTGCTGGATTCCATGTTGTTCCGCGATGCCTTCGGCACGCCGCAGATGCGGGAGGTGTTTTCCGATATCGCGACGGTCGCGCGCTATGCCGAGGTCGAGGTGGCCCTGGCGAAGGCGGAAGCGAAGTGCGGGGTGATTCCGCAGGATGCCGCCGATCAGATCGCGGCGCGGACCGACGCTGCCGCGCTGGATTTCGACCTGTTGCGGCAGGAGACCGATGTCGTCGGCTATCCGATCCTGCCGCTCGTGCATCAGATAGTGAAGCAATGCGGCGATGCCGGCCGCTATGTGCATTGGGGCGCGACCACGCAGGACATCATGGACACCGCCGTGGTGCTGCAACTGCGCGCCGGGCTCGAGATCGTCGAACAGGACATCGCCGCGCTGCGCACAATCCTCGCCGACCTCTCGAAGCGCTACCGTGACACGCCGATGGCGGGCCGCACCCATCTCCAGCAGGCGCTGCCGGTCACCTTCGGCTACAAGACAGCGATCTGGCTCGCGATGTTCGACCGCCATGCCGAGCGGATCCGTGAATTGAAGCCGCGCGTCCTGGTCGGCCAGTTCGCCGGCGCCGCCGGCACGCTGGCCTCCCTCGGCGACAAGGGGTTCGAGGTGCAGGAAGCGCTCTGCGCCGAACTGAAGCTTGGCGTTCCCGCCTCGACCTGGCATGTCGCACGCGACGGTTTTGCCGAGGCCGTGAATTTCCTGGCGCTTGTCACCGGCTCGCTCGGCAAGATCGCGCTCGACATCATGATCATGGCCTCGACCGAATTCGCCGAGGTCTACGAGCCCTTCGTCAAGGGACGCGGTGCTTCCTCGACCATGCCTCAGAAGCGCAACCCGATCTCCTCGGAACTGATGCTCGCCGCGTCGAAGGCGGTGCGCCAGCACGCCGGCCTCATGCTGGATGCCATGGTGCAGGATTTCGAGCGCGCCACCGGGCCCTGGCACGCCGAATGGATGGCGATCCCAGAGAGTTTCGTGCTGACCGCCGGCGCGTTGCATCAGGCGAAGTTCGCGCTCGCCGGCCTCATCGTGGATGAAAGCAAGATGAACGAGAATCTCGCCGTCAGCCGCGGTCTGATCGTGGCCGAAGCCGTCATGATGGGGCTCGCGCCTGAGATCGGGCGGCAGGAGGCCCATGACGTGGTCTACGACGCCTGCCGGCTCGCCAATGAGAACGGCCTGACACTGGCGGACGCGCTGTCGTCCGATTCCCGCGTCTCTGTCAGAATCGACCGTGCCACGATCGAGGCGCTGACATCACCGAAAAATTACCTCGGCCTTGCTCCCGCCATGGTCGACCGGGTGCTGAAATCGGCAACACGTTGAAAACCAAAATGCGCGAAACTGCGTATATTTGGGGTGTTGCAAGGCACTCGCGCACTTGTGTCTCGCGATGCTAGACTTAAATTGAGCAAGAGACGTTCGGCAGAGGACCCGGCATGACTGATCAACGCATCACCTCCACTCCCATCGATCCCGTGAAGCTCGACCGGCTGGCCGAGGTGGCGGTGAAGGTGGGCCTGGGCTTGCGGCCGGGCCAGGATCTGCTCTTGACGGCACCTGCGATCGCGTTGCCGCTGGTGCGGCGGATTGCCGTGCATGCCTACAAGGCCGGCGCCGGCATCGTGACGCCCATTCTCTCCGACGAAGAGATGACGCTGGCGCGCTATCGCCACGGCCACGACGACAGCTTCGATCGCGCCGCCAACTGGCTCTATGAGGGCATGGCCAAGGCGTTCTCGAACAACACCGCCCGTCTCGCCATCGTCGGCGACAATCCGATGCTGCTCTCGGGCGAAGATGCTTCCAAGGTCGCGCGCGCCAGCAAGGCGAATTCCATGGCCTATCAGCCCGCGCTGGAAAAGATCGTCAATTTCGACACCAACTGGAACATCATTGCCTATCCGAGCCCGTCCTGGGCGAAGCAAGTCTTTCCGAACGATCCTGAAGAGGTTGCGATCGGCAAGCTGGCGGACGCGATCTTCGCGGCGTCCCGCGTCGATCGCGACGACGCACCGGCCAATTGGGTGAGCCACAACGCGGTGCTGCGCGAGCGCACCAACTGGCTCAACGGCCAGCGTTTCCGCGCGCTCCAGTACTCGGGACCGGGCACCGACCTCACGATCGGCCTCGCCGACGGCCATGAATGGGAGGGCGGTGCCTCGCTGTCCAAGAACGGCATCAGCTGCAACGCCAATATCCCGACCGAAGAGGTCTTCACCACGCCGCATTGCCGGCGTGTCTACGGCCATGTCGTGAGCTCGAAGCCACTGTCCTACCAGGGCACGCTGATCGACAACATCGCGGTGCGTTTCGAGGACGGCAGGATCGTGGACGCGAAGGCTTCGCGCGGCGAGGAGGTGCTGAACAAGGTGCTGGACACCGACGATGGCGCGCGGCGTCTCGGCGAAGTGGCGCTGGTGCCGCATTCCTCGCCGATCTCGCAGAGCGGGCTGTTGTTCTACAACACGCTGTTCGACGAGAACGCGGCCTCGCACATCGCGCTTGGCCAGTGCTATTCGAAGTGCTTCGTCAACGGCGCCCAGCTCACGCCGCAGCAGATCGCGGCGCAAGGCGGCAATCAGAGCCTGATCCATATCGACTGGATGATCGGCTCGGCCGAGACCGACATCGACGGAATTCTGGCCGACGGCAGCAAAGTGCCGGTGTTTCGCAAGGGCGAATGGGCGAAGTAGCGCGTCTTGCTGTCCATCCTTCGAGACGCCCGCGCTGGCGGGCTCCTCAGGATGAGGTCTTGATTCGTTGCGACATCTTGGATCCTCATGGTGAGAAGCGCCGGTTACGGCGCGTCTCGAACCATGCAGGCCGAGCAAGGATCCTCAAGGCACCTCTTACGCCGCCGCATTGCGCAGCATCGGGCTGTTGTCGATGCTGAAGCGGTTGAACAGCGTCGTGAACGGGCTGCCGTCGGTAGCCCGCACGATGGTGTCGGAGGCCGCCACCGCGTCGTAGAGCGCACCGACCGGATCATTCGCCTCGGGCAGGTCGAGACTCCCGCGGATTTGCTCGCGGGCCTCGTTGACGTCGTCCTCGTCGTCGAGTGCGGCCTCCAGCGCGTCCGCCGCCCGCCGCATCTCATGGAGGTCACCGCCGGCGGAAAATTTGAGGATGTCGAGCCAATAGGGGCGCGCCACAACGAGCTGGACGAAAGCCTCGAAACTCTCCGCGATGATTCCCGCGCGGCCTTCCGACGAGACGTAGAGCACGTTCTGGGATGGCAGCAGCACGAACGCGCCGCCGGAGCCGTCACTGCCGATCTGCCGGGGGCTTTCGATGCCGTCGACGGTGAACCAGGGCTCCTCGTCGGTTGCGAAGGAGACATCAAGGCTGCCGAGCCAGGCCACGACCTCGCCTTCAGCTGCGAGAACCTCCGGGGTGAGGGGCATCGGCATTGGCTCCTTTCAGTAGCTTCGCGCACTTTGTCGCACCCCGGAAAAGAAGGGTTCATGTGCACGAAATTGCAGGGGAATCGCGACGTTAACCGTTTCGCGTCTGCAACTTGCGGCTGATTGTCGGGCCCCGCGTAAGAAAGAATTAAAAACCGGCTACTAGCGTTCCCGCCATCTTTGAACAATCCGGGCCGAGACCCGGCGGATCATATTTTATCCCCTGGGGGAACAGATGTCGCGTGCGTTGATTGAAATCGGTAATTGCAATGTAGACCTCGAGCTGCGGCCGATCGAACCGTCCTGGATCATTGAAGGCAATCCGGTGTCGCGCTCGCACATCCTATCCACCAGCGCCGATGGCACCGCTTCGACCATCATCTGGGCTTGCACCGAAGGCCGCTTCAACTGGTACTATGACATCGACGAGACGATCATGATCATGGAAGGGTCGATCGTGCTCGAAAGCGACGGGATGCCGCCGAAGCGCTACGGCCCAGGGGACGTCATCTTCTTCCGCGACGGCGCGCACGCCAAATGGCATGTCGAAGGCCACGTCAAGAAGATCGCGTTCTGCCGCAAGACCAATCCCGTGATGATCGGCTTCCTGATCCGCGTCGTCAACAAGCTCAAGAAGATCTTCGTCTCCACCGGCGAGCGCCGTCCGGCCTCGCTGATGGGCGCTAATTAGAGTTCAAACAGTTCTACGACGCTTCCCAGCGGTCACGACGGAACAGGGGCCGGGATCAACATCCCGGCCCCTGTTCTCGTCATGGCGCCAATCCCTTTAAGGCAAATCGAGCCGGTAGAAATCGCTCGCGGTCTGCGAGAACAACGCCATCTTCTCGGTCTCGCTCAAGGGCGCCGCGATACGCTTGAAGGCGTTGAAGATCACCTGGTAGCTGCACTGGCCCTTGTCGGGCGGGAAATTGCTCTCGAACATCGCGCGCTTGGGTCCAAACGCCTCGATGCAGGTCTCGACGTAGGGCCGCCACGCGGCGGCAAGCTGCTCGGATGACGGCGGCCTCTCGCGCAAATGGAAGTCGTAGCCGAGCAGGCACATCGCGAGCCCGCCGAGCTTCACCATCACGTTCTCGCATTTGGCGATCTCCTGGATCGAGGCGCGCCATTGCGGAAACACCTCCTCGCGTCGCCCGGCAAAGCGGCCGATTCCGGCCGGTCCGCCGCAATGGTCGAGCACGATCCTGGTGTCGGGAAATGCGCGGGCGAGCTCGGTCAGCTCGCCGATCTGCGGATGGAACAGCCAGGCGTCGAAGCTCAGGTTCAGCGGCGCCAGACAGGCGAAGCCCTTGCGGAAGGCCGGGTCCTGCAGCAATCCCTGCGGCCGGCTCGCATACATGCCGGCGACAGCAGGATCCTGGTCCCAGGCCGAGGAATGCCGGATGCCGCGGAAGCGACCGTTGCCCGCCGCGATCTCGGCCTCCAGCACCGGTTTTGCGGCATCGCCGAGCAGCAGATTGACGTGGCTGACGATGCCGGCGCAAATCGCGGCCCTGCCGTAGCCGCCGCTGGCGCTCATCGCGGCGACGCCGTTGGCGAACTCGACCTCACCGACCGGCCGGAATGCTTCGGGCCCGTGCGCACGATACATCGAGCGGCAATCGACATAGACGGTGGCGATGACGTTGTGGCCGGAGGCGATATCGGCCGCCATCTCCTCGATCAGGTAGCGGTGCCCGCGATCCCAGAGATGGTGATGGGGATCGACGATCGGCCGCGAGGGATCGATGATCTCCTCCTGATGCAGCGCGAGCCAGTCCTCGCGCGGCTCGACGAATAGCCCGCTCGTGTTGGCGGGCAGACCGCTTGCAGCCATCGGCGTGCACTCCCTTTACGTACGCTTCTTGTTTGGGGAGCCTAGCACCTCGTCCTCGCACGCAGCAGCGCGCATTGCGCAACCGCACCCGTCATCGCGGGCACAGCGGCGCCGTCGTCATCCCTTGCGCCGCTTCGCCCTCACATCGACCATCAGCCGCCAATCGGTTGCGCTGGTCGGCTTGACCTCGCCGAGCCAGTGGAAGAAATCCTCGGTGATCTCCGTAAAACTCCAGCGCGTCAGGTCGCCGGCTTCGGTCGTGCCTTCCTGCACGATGTCGGCATCGCGTGGACGGCCGATCTGCTGGCGGAATATGCGGCGGCCGGGATCGAACCAGGAAATCCGCCATGCATCGATGGTCGGATCGTAGACCCGCAGCGTCGTGCCGTACCAATTGCCGGCGATCGGCAAGGCCGGGCTGCCGGCCGGGCGCGGAATGATCCAGACGTCCTGGACGGCGCGGCCCTCCAGCACCCAGCCGAAATGGATTTCGCCGGGCGCGGTGTGTTTCGTTCCATCGGCTCCGTGGGCGGTGATCTCGGCGTCCCAATCGCCGACGAAGCGGCCGTAAAGCTGGAGCGCCGCCGCGTGCTCGGGGTTCGGTGCGTCCGCGTGCAATAATCTCGCAAAGTCGGTCATGTCGATCTCCTGTTGCGAGGAGATCAGCACGACCGGCGGGCAGCCGACTTGGAGAAAATTGCGCGTCAGACGCCGTCGAGGATGATCACCGTCGGCTTCGACGGCAGCGTGTCTCTCGACATCCGGAAACTTCGTTCCATGCGCCGGTCGATCTCGAACTGCTGGCCGATGCGTTGCATGAAATCGTCGAGCGGGGTGGCGAAGCGGTGCATCGGCAGCACGACCGAGGCGCGCAGCCGTTTGGTGATCTCGGAGACGCCGTCGAGCGACATGGTGTAGGTGCCGTCGATCGGCACCATCACGATGTCGAGCCGTCCGATCTGGGCAAAGTGGCTGTCGTCGAGCTTGTGGTGGAGATGGCCGAGATGGCCGATGCAGAGGCCGGCCACCTCGAAGATGAAGATCGAATTGCCGTCGCGGATCATGTCGGCGCCGGAATCGTCGCCGAAATAGCGGCGGATGTCGGTGGTGACATTGCGGATGAAGGTGTCGCCGATGCGCTCCGACACGATGGCCGGCTTGCCGTCCTCGCCCCAGCCATGCAGCACACGAGGAATGCGCTTGTCGGGATATAGAGAATAGTGCGTGCTGTGGGCCCGGTTCATGGTGACGACATCGGGCAGCCGGCCCACCTGGTAGGCCCCGCTATAGTCGGTGGCGATGCGCAAGCCGCCGGGCGTGTCGATGAAATAGGTGGAATGGCCGGCATAGGTAATCTCGACCTCGGGCGCGGCCGCCGCCTGCCTGAACGCGACCGACATGAGGCGCGGCGGCGCATTCGCCATCGCCAGGCATTCGCTGCGTTGTGGCTGTTGGGCGAGGGCAGGCGAGAGGAATGCGCCGAACAGCGCCAGAGCCGCCGAAACCAGTCGTCGCATGAATCCATCCCCGATGACTTCAGGGGAAAGTCTAGCTTGCAATGCAGCGCGTGGCCAACGACGCGCGATCAACAGCGCGTCAGTGTCCCACCCTCACGCCGGCCCTTTATCACTCCCGCCGCGGGCTGAACTTCCAGGTGATGGCGACGAGGCCCGCGGTGATCAGGCCGCTGACGAGACCGACGATGGGCAGCGTGAGCACCAGCGCGGCGCTGGCAGCCCAGCCGATCGAGGAGAACGCCTCGGCGAAGGTCGCAAGCCGCGACGAGGTCTGGCGGCGGCGGAATTGGCTGCGCCGGGCCTGCACCCGGAACCAGAGCTGAATTGCGGTCGCGGAGGCCGCGCTGACGATCACCGCACCGGCGCTGACCGCGGCCTGGAACGCCGAGGCGAAAGCTACCGCCGCGATCAACGGGCAGAAGATCACGGCGATCGCGATCAGCACCACCTCGATCTTGGCGCGGATGACGCTGGACGGCGTCAGCGGCGCGGTCGCAACCAGGTCGGGCGCGTCCTCGCCCGAGATCGTCAGCCAGGCAAGCCCGCCGGCGAGTTGTCCCGCCGCCATGACGATGACGGGCGTGATCAGCGTCAGCGCCGCGGAGCTGTCGGCAAAGTTGCGCCAGAGCAGCAACGCCGGCGGCACCAGATAGAGCAGCTGCATCAGCGTCTGCGAGATCAGCCAGGGATCGCGCCAGAGCAGTGAAAATTCCTTGCGCCGCAGGGCATGCTGCCGCGATCCGCCGCGGAACGGGCGCTCCTTCGCGCTGCGACGGCCGGACGCGGCATAGGCGGCGGCATCGATCGCCGTGTCCGCAAAGCGGCCCGAGAAGATCGCCATGACGCTTCCGAGCAGCACGAGCCCGAGCGCCAGGAGCAGCAGCAGCGCTTCGGCGTCGCCCATCGCCGCCCGCGCCGGCCACCACCAGATGCTATCGGCATCGGGCGCGTAGTTGGCGATCGTGCCCGAGGTCAGGATGGTGAAGCGCGACAGCGTGCCGTAGGATATGATTGCGGCCACCTGGAGCGCGATCACGAAGCCGGCGCCGATGATGGCGGCGAGGATCTGGGCGACGAACCGTGTCCGCGCCGGACCGATCAGGCGGAACAGCAGGATGGTGACGGCGATCGCGATCGCTGCGGCCGACAGGCCCATCGCGACGACGACGCCGAACGCTGCGAGCCAGCGCGCGCCGCCCCCGAATACGAGCACGTCGATGAAGGGCGTCGAGAACAGCAGCGCCATCACCGTGATGGCGAGCGCGATCGCAGCGATGCGCACCGAGAACAGATTGGCCAGCGTCGCGGGTGAGGACATGATGAGGTCGAGATCGGCGCGTGCGTAAAACACCCGGGTCACCGATTCGATCGCCTGCGACAGCATCAGCGTCCAGGCGAGAAAAATCGTCGCCGAGATCACGATCAGCGAGGATTTGTCGAGCGGCAATTGCAGGTCGGCGAAGCGGCCGATCACAGCCCAGGCCGGCACGTGCAGGAGGGCCGCGAAGAACAGCAGGCCGATCACCGCGGCACGCGTTCGTTTGCGCCGCCCGCCGGTCATCATGGCGAGCCATTCGCGCCAGGCGAGCCGGAGCTCGTGGCGGGCGAACCAGGACAGCGCGGTGGCCGAGCTCATGCGGCTTCCTGGAGCGTCACCAGCGCGATGAAGAGATCTTCCAGACTGGTATCGGCGTGCCCGTTTTGCTGGCGCAGCTCGGTCAGCGTGCCCTCGGCAACCAGGCGGCCGGCTGCGATCACGCCGATGCGGTCGGCCATGCGTTCGGCGACCTCGAGGATATGCGTGGTCATGATGACGGTGCAGCCGGCGCGGACGCGCTCGCTGAGGAGTCCCTTGACATGGCGGGCGGAGACGGCGTCCAGTCCCGTCAGCGGCTCGTCGAGGATGATGAGGCGGGGATCGTGCACCAGTGCGCCGGCGAGGGCGACCTTCTGGCGCATGCCCTTGGAAAATCCCTCGCAGCGTTCGTGCCGGTGCGGTTCGAGCCCGAGCGAGTTCAGGAGCTCCGCGGCAACCGGTTCCGAGGCCGATGGTGCGATGCCCCACAGACCGGCCACGAATTCGAGATATTCGAGCGGCGTGAGCTTGTCGTAGATCATGGGTTCGTCGGAGACCCATGCCATCACCTGCTTGGCGGCGACGGGATTTTGGAGCGCATCGACGCCGAAGATGGAGACCGCGCCGGCATCGGGCCGTAAAAGGCCTGCAACCATGCGCAAAGTGGTGGTCTTGCCGGCGCCGTTGGGGCCGACCAGCGCATAGAATTCGCCGGCATGGATGGTGAGATCGAGGTTATCGACCGCCAGACGGTCAAAACACTTCGTTAACCCCAGGACTTCGAGCGCCGAGTCGTCCCGCTTCATCACGGCCACACCTTGCGGTTTTGCATCGCTCGCGACCATGCCCCGAAGATGTTTCGGCACCGTGAATCGCGCTGCCGTAAATTCCGTCATCCGGATTGGACTAATGGCAAGTCACCGTTTGTTGACAGCGCTTGGCGGTTCAGGCTGAATTGGCGAAGGGACGAATGGCGCGAGCGCAGCGAAACGACTGCGTAGCGACTGAACACAAGATGCGGCAAGGCGGTCATGAAGAACCGCCAGTTGTATCGGGAGGATGCGCGACGATGCTGGATTTCGTTCAGCAGCTGGTCAGCGGTGTTGCGCTCGGCTGCGTCTACGGCCTGATCGCACTCGGCTTCGTGCTTGTCTACAAGGCCACCGAGGTCGTCAATTTCGCCCAGGGCGATCTGATGATGCTGGGCGGCTTCTTTGCCTTCACCTTCATCGGCATGATGGGGCTGAACTACTGGGTCGGCTTTGCCGGCGCGGTGGCGGCGATGGCGCTGTTCGGCATGCTGGCCGAGCGCGTGGTGGTGCGGCCGATCCTCGGCTATCCGCAATTCTCCATCATCATGGCCACCATCGGGCTCGGCTATTTCCTGCGCTCGGTCTCCGGCATGATCTGGGGCACCGACGATTTCAAGATCGACACGCCGTTCAGCCAGGGCGTGCTGCGCATCGGTTCGCTGGTGCTCGCCCATGACAAGCTCTCGGTAATCGCGGCGACGGTCATCCTCTGCGCGCTGCTCTGGCTGTTCTTCAACAAGACCACGCTCGGCACCGCGATGCGCGCCAGTTCCGAGAACATGCTGGCCGCCTATTACATGGGCATCCCGGTCAAGCGCGTGGTGTCGATCGTGTGGGCGATCAGCGCGGCGGTTGCGACCTGCGCCGGCGTGCTGCTGGCGCCGATCACCTTCATCCATTCCAATGTCGGTCTGGTGCTGGGCCTGAAGGCGTTTCCGGCCGCCGTGCTCGGCGGCTTCGGCTCGATCCCCGGCGCCGTCGTCGGCGGCGTCCTGATCGGCGTCATCGAGAGCATGGCCGGCTTCTATCTGGCAGAGGGCTGGAAGGACGTAGCGCCCTACATCGTGCTGCTCGCCGTGCTCTTGCTCAAGCCCGAAGGCCTGTTCGGCCTTCACGTCCGCAAGAAGGTCTGAACGCATGCGCTTCCTGTTCAAGACCGACTACGAGGACGACATCAGGCTGTTTCCGCATTCGGGCTATTACGTCTCATACGGTCTCCTGCTGGCCGTGCTGCTGATCGCGCCCTATGTGCTCTCCAGCTATCTGATGAGCCAGCTCGTATTCGTCTGCATCTATGCGACCGTCGGCGTGGCGCTGTTGATCTTGACGGGTTTCACTGGGCAGGCCTCGCTCGGGCATGCGGCGTTTCTCGCGATCGGTGCGTATACGGCGGCCTATTTGCAGAAATATGGTGTGCCGTTTCCGGTCTACTTTCTCGCCGCCGGGCTCCTGACCGGGCTGATCGGTGCGCTGGTCGGCTTCCCCGCGCTGCGGCTGCAAGGCATCTATCTCGTCATTGCCACCATCTCCTTCGCCTTCATCGTCGAGGAGATTCTGGCGCGTTGGGAGAGCGTCACCAACGGCAACGAGGGCATGCGAATCAAGGCGGTGTCGCTGTTTGGGGTCACAGTCTCGCGCGACAGCCCGACCTTCTATTTCCTCTGCCTCGCCGTGCTGGTGCTGACCATCGTCGGCACGCTCAATTTACTGCGTTCGCCGACCGGGCGCGCCTTCGTCGCGATTCGCGACAGCGAGACCGCGGCGCGCAGCATGGGCGTCAATGTCGCGCTGTACAAGGTGAAGTCCTTTGCGATCTCCGCGGCGATCACCGGCTTCGCCGGCGTCCTGTTCGCGCACAAGCTCTCGTTCATCTCGCCGGAGATGTTCACGCTCCAGCTCTCGATCGAGTTCATCATCGTAATCCTGATCGGCGGCACCTTCAGCCTGCACGGCGCGGTGCTGGGGGCGATCTTCATCGTGATGATCGATCCGTTCCTGACCTATCTCAAGGACGACCTGCCCGGCATCATCGCCGGCATTGCAGCGACCTTCGGAGCGGGCACGCAAACCGCAGCCAATGTCCAGTCCAAGGTCGCGGCCTTTGCCTCGCTCAACGGCCTGAAAGGCGCGATCTACGGCGTCATCATCGTATTGTTCGTGCTGTTCGAGCCGCTCGGGCTTTACGGCCGCTGGCTCAAGATCAAACTCTTCTTCCAGCTGTTCCCGCTCTACAAGCGCGCTACCTTCAAGCGGCAGAAGATCTACGTGAAGTCGGAGCGCAACCGATGAGCTATTTTCGCGCCGAGAGTTTGTCGCTGCATTTCGGCGGGCTGAAGGCCGTCGATGCGGTGTCGTTCGCGGTCGAGAGGGGTGAGATCCTCTCGATCATCGGGCCGAACGGCGCCGGCAAGAGTTCGATTTTCAACCTGATTTCGCGGATCTACCGGCCGACCTCGGGCCGCATCTTCTTCGAGGATCAGGACATCACGGAGCAGCCGCCCCATGACATCGCAAGGCTCGGCATCGCCCGCACGTTCCAGAACATCGAGCTGTTCGAGAACGCGACGGTGTTGTCGAACCTGCTGGTCGGCCGCCACCGGCATTCGACCACGCAGCTTTGGCAGGAGCTGTTGTTCCTGCCAGGCGTACGGGCCGACGAGAAGCTGCATCGACGCAGGGTCGAGCAGGTCATCGAATTCCTCGATCTCGAGCCCTACCGCGACAAGCTGATCTCGGGTCTGCCCTACGGCGTGCGCAAGGTGATCGAGCTGGCGCGCGCGCTGTGCTCGGAGCCGAAGCTGATCCTGCTCGACGAACCGTCCTCGGGCCTCAACGTGGAGGAGACCGACGACATGTCGTTCTGGATCCGCGACCTGAAGAGCGAGCTCGGCGTCACTGTGCTCATGGTCGAGCACGACATGTCGCTGGTCAACCGCGTCTCCGACCGCGTCATCGCGCTGAACTACGGCAGGGTGTTGGCGATGGGCTCGCCCGCCGAGGTGCAGCAGCATCCCGATGTCGTCGCCGCCTATCTTGGAGCCTGACGCGATGGATGCCGTGGCGACACCAGACATCATCCTGAAACTCTCCAACATCGAGAGTTATTACGGGCCGATCATGGCGATCCGCGGCATCTCGCTCGAAGTGCCGCGCGGCCGCATCGTCACGCTGCTGGGCGCAAACGGCGCCGGCAAGACCACGGTGCTAAAGACGATCTCGGGCATTCTCGATCCGCAGAAGGGCGCCATCGAGTTCATGGGCAAGTCGATCCAGCGCATGGAGGCGGACAGGATCGTGCGGCTGGGCCTCAGCCACGTGCCGGAGGGACGCGAGGTGTTCCCGTTCCTCTCCGTGCGCGAGAACCTGATGATGGGCGCCTATCCGCGCAAGGATCGTAACGGAGTTGCGGACGATCTGGAGCGCGTCTACGGCTATTTCCCGCGGCTGAAGGAGCGCATCAACCAGCCGGCCGGACAGCTTTCCGGCGGCGAGCAGCAGATGCTCGCGATCGGCCGCGCGCTGATGAACCGGCCGACGCTGTTGCTGCTCGACGAGCCCTCGCTCGGGCTGTCGCCGATCCTGGTGAAGGAGATCTTCGCCATCATCCGTCGGGTCAACGAGGAGCAGGGCATGTCGATCCTGCTGGTCGAGCAGAACGCCAAGGTGGCGCTGGAGACGGCGCATTATGGTTATGTGCTGGAGATCGGCCGGATCGTGATGAACGACAGCTGCGACCGCTTGATGCATTCGAAGGACATCCAGGAATTCTACCTTGGCGCCAAGGAAGCCGGCGCACGAGGCGAGCGGCGCTGGAAAAAGAAGAAGACTTGGCGCTAAGGAACTGAAGGAAGACTTGGCGCTGAAGGAAGACTTGGCGTTAGATCTGGAGACCCGTCCGCAACACTAGACCGCCGGCAAGGCAGGCAGCGGAGGGGAGCGCGAAGGAGGAGATGTGCATGGCCCGACCGGCGGTGCTGACGGTCGCAGATACGATCGCGAAGAGCTTTTTGCGCGCCGCGGAGACGCGGGGCGACAGGCCGGCTATACGCGAGAAGAAATTCGGGATCTGGCAGCCGACCAGCTGGCGCGAATGGCTGGAGATCTCGAAGGAGGTCGCCTACGCGCTGCACGCCATCGGCTTCAGGCCCGGCGACGTCGCTTCCATCATCGCCAACGCCGTGCCGGAATGGGTCCATGTCGACATGGGCATTCTGTGCGCCGGCGGCGTCTCTTCCGGGATCTATCCGACCGATGCCTCCTCCCAAGTCGAATATCTCGTCAACGATTCCCGGACGAAAGTGATCTTCGCCGAAGACGAGGAGCAGCTCGACAAGATCCTGGCCTGCCGCGCACGCTGTCCGTCTCTGCGAAAGATCATCGTGTTCGACATGGAGGGCCTCAGCGGCTTCTCCGACGACATGGTGATGTCGCTCGACGAGTTCCGCGCGCTCGGGCGCAACCACATGGCCGGCCGCGAGGCGCTGTGGCAGGAGATGGTCGACAGTCGCAGCGCGAGCGACCTCGCGGTCCTCGTCTATACATCCGGCACCACGGGTCCGCCCAAGGGCGCGATGCATGGCAATCGCAGCGTCACTCACCAGATGCGGCACGCCAACGACTTCATTCCGGCGCGCGAGGATGAGGACCGGCTGATCTTCCTGCCGCTCTGCCACGTCGCCGAACGGATCGGCGGTTATTACATCTCGGTCGCGCTCGGCTCGGTGATGAATTTTGCCGAGAGTCCCGAGACGGTGCCGGACAACCTGCGCGAGGTGCAGCCGACCATCTTCCTCGCGGTGCCGCGCATCTGGGAAAAATTCTATTCCGCCATCACCATCGCGCTGAAGGACGCGACCCCGCTGCAGCGATGGGTCTACCGGCGCGCCATCGACGTCGGCTATCGCATGGTCGATTACAGGATCGAAGGGAAACCGCCGCCGCTGTCGTTGCGGATCGCGAACGGCATCGCTTATCGGCTCGCATTCCGCAACATTCGCCGCATGATCGGGCTCGACCGATGCCTCATCGCCTTCACCGGCGCGGCGCCGATCGCACCGGAGCTGATCCGCTGGTTTCTCGCTCTCGGCATCGACATCCACGAGGTCTACGGCCAAACCGAGAATTGCGGCGTCGCCACCATGATGCCGACGGAGCGGATCAAGCTCGGCTCGGTCGGCAAGGCGGTGTCCTGGGGCGAGGTCGCGCTGTCGCCCGAGGGGGAGATCCTGATCAGGGGCGACTTCCTGTTCATGGGCTATCTGAACCAGCCGGAGAGGACAGCTGAGACCATCGACCATCGTGGCTGGCTGCACACCGGCGACGTCGGCACCATCGACAATGAGGGCTTCGTCCGCATCACCGACCGGATGAAGGACATCATCATCACCTCCGGCGGCAAGAACGTCACGCCGTCCGAGATCGAGAATCAGCTGAAATTCTCGCCCTACATCTCGGACTCCGTGGTGATCGGCGACAAGCGGCCATACCTCACCTGCCTCGTGATGATCGACCAGGAGAATGTCGAGAAATACGCGCAAGACCACGACATCCCCTTCACCAATTATGCCAGCCTGTGCCGCGCGACAGAGATCCAGGACCTGATCTGGCGCGAGATCGAAGCGGTCAACGCCAATTTCGCCCGTGTCGAGACCATCAAGAGATTCTATCTGATCGAACGCCAGCTCACTCCGGAGGACGAGGAGCTGACGCCGACCATGAAACTGAAGCGCGGCTTCGTGAACAAGCGTTACGCCGCCGAAATCGACGCGATGTACCCGGCGCGGGCGGTGGCTTGAACAATCTTGTTTGAACAACAGCGAAGGAGTGATGGCCCCACCCTTCGCACCATAAGGGCCCCAAGGAGAGGAGACGTCAATGTCGAGATCGTTGAGAGCGTTCGGCTTTGCGGCAGGCGCGGTGGTGCTCACCTGTTTGCCGGCCGTCGCGCAAACCAAGGTCACCAATGAAGGCATCTCGGCCTCCGAGATCGTCATCGGCACCCATCAAGATTTGTCGGGGCCGATCAAAGGCTGGGGCGTGCCGGTCTCGAACGGCATGAAGATGGCGGTCGAGGAGATCAATGCCGCCGGCGGCGTCCAGGGGCGAAAGATTCGGCTTGTCCTCGAGGACAGCGGCTACGATCCGAAGAAGGCCGTGCTCGCATCGCAGAAGCTGATCGAGCGCGACAAGATCTTCGCGATGGTGGGGGCAATGGGCTCGCCGACCGTCCTGGCGGCGCAGGATATCCTGCTCGACGCCGGCGTGCTTCAGCTGTTCCCGCTGACGGCAGCGGAGTTCACGTTCAAGTTCGATCCCGCCAAGCCGCAGGAGCGGCTGAAGTTCAACAATCTGCTGCCCTATGTCGAGAGCACGCGGGCGGCGCTGAAATACATGATGGAGTGGAAGAACTTCAAGAAGCCCTGCATCATGCATCAGGACGACGAGTACGGGAAGAACGTGCTCGACGGCTTCAACCAGCAGCTCACTGCCATGAAGGTCCAGCCGGCCTCGATCACGAGCTACAAGCGCGGTGCCTCCGACTTTAGCGCGCAGATCGCCAAGATGAAGTCCGACAGCTGCGACCTCGTCGTGCTCGGCGCTGTGCTCCGTGAGCCCATCGGTGCGATGACGGAAGCCAAGAAGCTCGGCTGGGACGTCACCTTCCTCGGCGCGACGCCAACCAACGTGATGGAGGTGCCCATGCTCGGCAAGGAGGCCGTGGAAGGGCTCTACGCGGCGTCCGGATTCGAGATCCCCTACGAGGACACCGCAAAGGGCAAGGTGAAAGATTGGTTGGTCAATTACAAGAAGATGTTCAGCACCGACGCCAACACGCAGGCCATCATCGGCTACAACGCGGTGATGACATTCGCGTTCTACGCCAACAAGGCAGGCAAGGATCTGACCGGCCAGAAGATGCTGGACGCGCTGGAATCGGGCGACAAGTTCCTCGACATCTTCAACTCGCCGCCGACCAAATTCTCCAAGACCGACCACCTCGCCAACACCATCACCCAGGTGCAGCAGGTCAAGGGCGGCCGCTGGGTTCTGGTGAAGGACAATCTGATGTTTTGATCGCTTGCCGCCCGCGCGCTGCACCCTCTCCCCTTGTGGGAGAGGGTGGCTTCGCGTGAGCGAAGCCGGGTGAGGGGTTCTCTCCGGGCGTGAATCTCTCTCGGTAGAACTCGCGGAGACAACCCCTCATCCGGCGCTTCGCGCCACCTTCTCCCGCAAGGGGAGAAGGGAGAAGGGAGAAGGCGCGACACACCGAGATAGAATCTACGATCCCCCGCCCGCGGTGCCTGAATTCACCGGGGCCAACTCGTCTTCCCGGCAGCGCCAGCCATCGGCGGCTTTGACAAACGCAAAAGTGCGCTGGATTCGCAGGCGGCGTGTGACGTTGAAGGCGTCTGCGGAGCGCTCCTTGTTGCCGACACCAGGCTGCGGACGACCCGTTCTGGCGTCCCAGCAGGTGCCCGTGCACGTCGTGGCGATCTTGCTGCAGGTGGCGAAGGGCGCCAGCACGGCCATCTCGATCTCGCCCGTGACCTGCGCCTCCTGCTCGGCCACCTGGCTGTCGAGCGCGTAGACGCGGTTGATGCGGAGGAAGTTGCCGCAGGAATTGGCCGCGTGGATTCGCGCGGCGCAGAAGTCGACGGCATCGGTGTCGGGCGCGCGGGCTGTGACCTGCCGGCCGAACACCTTCTTCGGATCGCCTTTCGCCGCGCCGATCTCGTCGGCCTTGTGCTTCAGATAACCGGCCAGACAGTCCTCCGCAGTCTCGAGCTCCCCGAGCGGCACGTTCTCCTTGCCGACCAGATTGCATTTGCGGTCGCGCTCCCGCGTCCACCGGCCATATTCGGCGAAGGCAAAGCGTGCCGCGGTCGGATCGAGCTTGCGGATCAGGCCGAGGACCTGGCTGTTCAACTCGGTCTCGGCAAGCGCCAACGACGGGTCCGCACAGATCAGCGCGCCCGCGGCGGTGTTGGCCGCGAGACAATCGAAATCCGGATCGCGCACGATCGCGGCGCGCTCATCGGTCACCTTGAGAAGACATGCCTTCACGCGGTCGAAATCGTCGGCGCGGATCGCGGTCTGGCTGACGATGCCGCAACCGAGGTTGCGCTGGCGAATCCAGATCGCGTTCTCCTCGATTCCAGGCAGGCGATCGGGCAGGCGGGCAAGCCGCGCCTCGATTCCCGTGCTCAGCCTCTCGGCGGCGGCGGCGAGCTCGGCATCACCGCAGAACAATTGATTGCCGGGATCGCGGATCTGCTGGCAGTTGTTCCTGGCGAACAGCGGCAGCCTGTCTGCGACGGAGCGGTCGGACGGGCCGGATTGCGCGAAGCTGGATTGCGTGAAACGTGGAGCCGCCGGCAAGGCCAGCAGCGCAAGCATAGTCAGCACGATGAACCGCATTCCAGTCGCCCCCGCATAGCCGCGGGCATGCTAGCGTCCCGGATCGCGCGGCGAAATGGCTTTGTGGGCAAGCCGTACTTTATACTGGTAGCCCGGATGGAGCGCAGCGCAATCCGGGATTCGTGCGACAGGCGGCAGCCCCGGATTTCGCGGAGCCCGTCATCGGGCGGCGCTGTGCGCCGACCCGGTGGCTCCATCCGGGCTGCAAGAAAATCAACGCGCCTCGGCGGCGATCATCGAGAACCGCACGGGTTCGTCGACATATTTCATCACGGCCGACCGGTAGAGCACGAACAGCGGCTGGTAGCTCCGTGCGGCGTCGTCCTCGACCATTGCCATGCGGCGGTTGTCGAGCATCAGCCAGTGGCCGTCGAGCCGTGCAGCGGCAACCGCATGCTCTTCGCCGGCACGGATGTCGCGTACGACAACGATGCGGAGATCTTCGGCGGCAACGCCCGCGAGCTTAAGGGCGGCGAGCTTGGCAATGGCATAGTCCTCGCAATCCCCGGCGCCACGCGCGAAAGTCGCGAGCGGCGAGCTCCAGACGTCGTCAGAGCCATCGTCGGCCGCACGGATGGCGAGGTTAATGGCGCGATTGGTTTCGCCCAGCAGAGCGCGGCCGTCGCGGGCGCGGGCTTGGTCGACGATGGCGAGCAGCTTGAGTGCCGCAGGCGATGCGCAATTGTCCCGGTCGCCGTCGCACAGCGCGAGCTGTACCATGTCATCGTCGAGCCTGGACCTCAACGCGAGCCATTTCTGCTGCAGGCTGCCGGCGGAGATGGCGAAGGCGAACACGCCGAACGGCTCGGCGGATTTGCGCACGAGGACGCCGGCTCCCGGTGACAGCAGCGTGCCAGCGCGAAGCTCGGCGGCCGATCCGAACAGGATCAATCCGCACAGCACAAGGATTGCGCGCCAAGCGCGCGAACGAGCAGCGGTCTCCATCTGACATCCCCTTCCAGCTTCGCCAGGTCCCCCTCGACCTGCACGTGCCGGGCTTTGTTGCTTTCGCGGAGATAGTGGGAGGCAGGCGGTTTTGTTCTGCTTAACGCGCCCGGCTGGGGTCCCAAAACCGGGCAACAGGCTGAAACGGGCCTGCTCAAATTGCGTAAAATTTTACGATTCGCCGGCTAGGAGCGCGGCAGCTGCCGCGAGGAAGGACCGATTGCAGGCAGAAGTTGTCGTGGAACTGATTCTGCGCCTTATGGCTAACGGGTCGCTATTTCGCGAGTTCTGTTAGTTGGATCACAGATTTGGCTCCGTATTTGCCGCAGTGTGGTGCGGGGCACCACGAACAAAAGATGACAGAAGTATCGATTGTGGGATTTCTACAATGGAATACATGGGGTTACTGAAAATGAGCGAAAATAATCGCCACTTTACTTATGAGTATTTCAAAAATTACTTCGGCTTCTCTGCGGACGCCCAGCCGCCTGAGAGCATCGACTGCTTGGTGATGCCAAATCACACAAGCAATAGGTGGTTTCGCTAAGGACTTGGTAATGATATGCAAGTTTAGGCGAGCGATACTTACTTAGATTTTAACTCCTTTTTTGGTGCCCGGATTGAATTACGCTGGCAAATTTGACGCCGCGATTTCCTTGGACGGCTTGGGTTCCCGATCGCCCGCCGATGGCCATGTCGATTCTTTTACCGCAAAGGCCCGCGGTCACGTGCCTGATGGCGCATTCGTCGTTCCCGACCCGAACCTGATCTTCAACGGCGATTTTAAGCGCGCCGGTCTCGACCTCGTGCTGTCCCATGATGGGCACGATTTCGTCGTTCACGATTATTTCAGGGGCGACAAGCGCGCGGCGATCGCCTCACCCGACGGCGCGCACCTCACCGGGGACGTCGTCAACGCACTCACCGGCCATGTGCAATATGCGCAGGCCGCCTCCGGCATTGCCGCCGCGCAGGTCATCGGCCACGTCACCAAGCTCTCCGGCAGCGCGACTGCGGTCCGTAACGGCGTCTCCGTCATCCTGAACAACGGCGACAATGTCGAGAAGGGCGACGTGGTCTCGACCGGTGGCGACTCGACGCTCGGCATCACGTTCATCGACGGCACGGTGTTCGGCCTGTCCTCCAATGCGCGGATGGTGCTGAACGAGATGGTCTATGACCCCAACGGGTCGAACAATTCCTCTCTGCTCAGCCTGGTCGCGGGCACCATCACCTTCGTTGCCGGCGAGACCGCCAAGCACGGCGACATGAAGGTCGACACGCCGGTCGCCACCATGGGCATCCGCGGCACGGCGGTGCTGAGCCAGATCAACTTCGTCGTTCCCGCCGGCGGCGGCGATCCGCAGCCGCAGGCAAGCTTCCAGGTGCTGGTCGAGCCGAACGGCACGACGGGCTCCTACATCCTGTTCGACAAGGTCACGCTGCTTCCGATCGCGACGGTCAACCAGGCCGGGCAGATGATCCAGATCAGCGGCGGCAACGTCTCGATCTCCAATGCGCTGATGTCGCCGGACATCCAGAAGCTGATCACGGACGTGTTCACGCTGAAGTTCACGGACAACAACAGCAACACCAAGCTGACCCAGAATTTCACCGACTCGATCACGCAGACAGGCAACATTGTCTTCATCAAGACGGATACCGGTGCCACCGCGACCGCGACCTTCACGCATCTCCCTGACCCGGGATCGCAGGCGCCCGGCCATAATCCGTCGACCAGCACCCGCATTCCCGGCCCGCCCGTTCGTCAAAGCCTCGATCTCAACGGCAATGTGAAGACGGCGTTCGGGATTACCGAGCGTGCGGACACGACCGGCGACACAACGCATTACGATACCATCTCCGGTCGCATCACCTTCGTCGATCAAAACCTGGCCGATCTGCCGACGGTGAGCATAGACCTCGGCGATACGCCGAACTTTGTCTACAAGAACGCCAGCCAGCAGGATGTCACCGGCGCGCTCTCTGCACTCCAGAAGCAGGACATCGCGGCAACGCAGATCCAGATCAGCGTCGCCGCAGCCGCCGGTAACAACAACAACGGCTCGGCGGTCTGGACCTACGCGATTCCCGACCACGTCTTCGACTTCCTCGCGGCGGGCGAAACGTTGACGCTGACCTACAAGGTGCGCGTCAACAATAATTTCTCGGTCAATCCCGAAACGTCGACCATCGACATCACCATCACGATCACCGGCACCAACGACAAGCCGGTGATCACCACCAGCGTTCCGGTCATCATCTTCGAAGGCGGCACCAGCGTGCCGGGTGGCCCGCTCACCAGCGATGTTCCGACGACGGGCACGCTGGACTTCACCGACGTCGACCTCACCGACAAACATACGGTCTCGGTGGCGTTGACCAGCGCGACCCTGCCTGACGGCACCGTTCCGCCGGGGCCGCTTGCGGCGTTCCAGAGCGCGATGTCGGTCGCGATCGCGGCGGGCGCCGATAGCACCGGGGACGGCACCGGCACCATCAACTGGTCGCTGGCTGACCTGCCGGTCTATCTCGCCGACTTCATCCCCAAGGGTGAGGTGCTGACGCTGGTCTACACCGTGACGCTCAAGGACGCGCAAGGCGCCATCTCGCAGCAGACCATCACCGTCACGATCACCGGCACCGACGCTCCCGCCGTGGTGTGGATCGCGACCGACAAGCCCGGCGCTCCCTCCGGCGGCTTCTGGAAGGATGCGGCCAACTGGGCAACCGGCACGGTCCCGACCATCAATGACGACGTCATCGTCATCACCGACCAGCTGCATGGGCTGACGCCGTCCTATCCGGTGACGATCGACACGGCAGCCTACGCCAAGTCGATCACGATGAACGATTACGACACCGCGATCGGCCACAAGGCACCGGAAGTCATCAACAAAAGTGCGTTGACGATTGCGGGCAAGATCAGCCTCAAGGCCGATTCGAAGCTCACCAATTTCACGGCAAGCACGATCTCCGTTGGTGGCAAGGCCGAGTTCCTGGACAGTAGCGTGCTCACCAATGCCGGCTATCTGACGTTCAAGGGTGGCGGCGATTTTGCCAAGAGCACCACGATCACCAATTCCGGCACGATCGAGCTGTTCGGCGGCACGCTGAAGACGCTTGCAGGAATTAACAATGCCGGCGGCACGCTGAAGGCCGATGCCGGCACGACGCTGATCGTCGACACCGCCACCATCAGCGGCGGCACGGTCACCATCGCCGGCACGCTGGAACTCGATGGCAGCAGCGTCCTCGAGGACGGCACGCTGAACAATTCAGGAGCGGTCAACGTCAAGGGCACTGCGGAGTTCGCCCACGAGACCGTCTCCAACGTCTCCGCCGGCACGATCAAGGTGCTGGCGAATGGCTGGTTGACGATCGACCAGGGCTCGACCGTCGCCAACACCGGCAACGTCACGGTCGATGCCAACGGCAAGCTGACGGTCAATGGCGCCACGATCAGCGGTGCCGGCACGGTCACGGACAACGGCGAGATCGACCTCACCGGCAACGCCGTTCTGAGCGGCGGCATCCTGAACAACAATGCGGC
>NZ_JBVVPL010000047.1:0-45735 GCF_055807615.1 Bradyrhizobium sp. MV1.5
CCCGTTGGGTTGCTGCCCGGCGCCAACCACCCCGGGGGGGGGGGGGCGGGGGGCTAAATCCCCCCCGTCTCGTTGGCGCCGCCGGGGTCCCCGGCCCGACCCAGCACGCCGAGACGTCAGTGATTGAGCCGAGAGGCCGCGGCGTACTGGATTCCCCGCTTTCGCGGGGAATGACAGTGGGGATAGCAGCGCCACGGGTCCAAAAATCCCCCTCCCAAGGCTGTCAAAGTCCGCAAAAATTCATACATTGCGGCCATGCCCAAGACATCTCCCAAGACATCCCCGAAGACCGTCGCCAAGGCCGAAACAAAGCCGGCTGCTGCGACAGCTGCTGCCAAACCAATCGGCGCCAAGGCCGCCGGCAAGGGCGACCATGTCTTCCTGGTCGACGGTTCCGGCTACATCTTCCGCGCCTATCACGCGCTGCCGCCGATGAACCGCAAGTCCGACGGCTTGCAGGTCAACGCCGTGCTCGGTTTCTGCAACATGCTGTGGAAGCTGTTGCGCGAGATGCCCGAGGACAACCGGCCGACGCATCTGGCGATCATCTTCGACAAGTCGGAAATCACCTTCCGCAACAAGATCTATCCTGAGTACAAGGCGCACCGGGCGCCGGCCCCGGACGATCTGATCCCGCAATTCGCGCTGATCCGCGAGGCGGTGCGCGCCTTCGACCTGCCCTGCCTGGAACAGGTCGGCTTCGAGGCCGACGATCTGATTGCGACCTATGTGCGGCAAGCCTGCGAGCGCGGCGCGAGCGCGACAATCGTGTCCTCCGACAAGGACCTGATGCAACTCGTCACCGATTGCGTCACCATGTACGACACCATGAAGGACCGCCGCATCGGCATCCCCGAGGTGATCGAGAAGTTTGGCGTACCGCCGGAGAAGGTGGTGGAAGTGCAGGCGCTGGCCGGCGATTCCACCGACAACGTTCCTGGCGTGCCCGGCATCGGCATCAAGACCGCCGCGCAGCTGATCGTTGAATATGGCGATCTCGAGCAGCTGCTGTTCCGCGCCACCGAGATCAAGCAGCCGAAGCGGCGCGAGGCGTTGATCGAGAACGCCGAGAAGGCGCGCATCTCGCGGCAGCTGGTATTGCTCGACGACAAGGTCGACCTCGAAGTCCCGCTGGACGATCTCGCCGTCCACGAGCCCGATGCGCGCAAGCTGATCGCGTTCCTGAAGGCGATGGAATTTTCCACGCTGACGCGCCGCGTCGCCGAGTTCTCGCAGATCGATCCGGCCAACGTCGATGCCGATCCGGGCTATGCCAGCGGTGCCAGCGTCTTCTCGCCGCTGCCGCCTTCGGACGTCGTGCCGGCCCCGGGAACCGGCGCGCCGCCGCAAGCGCCAGTGGGCCAGCGCAACGCATCGGCGAGCAAGGAGGACAAGGCCGCGAGCCCGAAGGGCGCGCCGATTTCTCTCGCCGCCGCGCGCGAAGAGGCTTTGCGCAAGCTCCCGGTTGACCGCAGCAAGTACCAGGCCATCAAGACGCTCGCGGAATTGAACGCCTTCATCGCGCGTATCCATGATGCCGGCCACGTCGCGGTCGAGATCCGGGCAAACTCGATCGATCCGATGCAGGCCGATCTCTGCGGCATCGCTCTGGCGCTGGCGCCGAACGAGGCCTGCTACGTGCCGCTGGCGCACAAGCAATCCGGCGGCGGCGCCGGCCTGTTCGACGCGGGACTCGCGCCCGACCAGGTCAAGCACACTGATGCAATCGAGGCGCTACGGCCGGTACTGGAATCACCAGGCATTCTCAAGATCGGCTTCGACGTCAAATTCACCGCGGTGATGCTGGCGCAGCACGGCATCACACTGCGCAACACCGACGATGCGCAGCTGATCTCCTACGTGCTCGACGCCGGCCGCGGCTCGCACGCGCTGGAGCAGCTGTCCGAGCGCTGGTTTGGCCACGCCATGCTCAAGGAGGGCGAGCTCCTCGGCAGCGGCAAGGGCAAGATCACGTTCGACCAGGTGCCGGTCGACAAGGCCGCGCCGCTATCGGCGGAAGGCGCCGACGTGACCTTGCGCGTCTGGCGCGTGCTGAAGCCGCGCCTCGTCGCCGAGCACATGACCACGGTCTACGAGACGCTGGAACGACCCCTGGTATCGGTGCTCGCACGCATGGAGCGGCGCGGCATCTCGATCGACCGCCAGGTGCTGTCGCGCCTCTCCGGCGACTTCGCCCAGACCGCGGCCCGTGTCGAAGCCGAGATCCAGCAGATCGCGGGCGAGCCCGTCAATGTCGGCAGCCCGAAGCAGATCGGCGACATCCTGTTCGGCAAGATGGGACTGTCCGGCGGAACCAAGACCAAGACCGGCGCGTGGTCCACCACCGCTCAGGTGCTCGACGAGCTCGCCGAGCAGGGCCACGACCTCCCGAAGAAGATTCTGGAGTGGCGCCAGGTCTCGAAGCTGAAATCGACCTACACCGACGCGCTGCCGACCTACGTCAATCCCCAGACCCACCGCGTCCACACGACCTATGCGCTGGCCGCCACCACGACGGGCCGGCTGTCGTCGAACGAGCCGAATTTGCAGAACATTCCGGTGCGCACCGAGGACGGCAGAAAAATCCGCCGCGCCTTCATCGCAACGCCGGGGCACAAGCTGGTCTCCGCCGACTATTCGCAGATCGAGCTACGGCTGCTCGCCGAGATCGCCGACATTCCCGTGCTGCAGCAGGCGTTCCGCGACGGTCTCGACATTCACGCCATGACGGCATCGGAAATGTTCGGCGTGCCCATCAAGGGCATGCCGAGCGAAATCCGGCGCCGCGCCAAGGCGATCAATTTCGGCATCATCTACGGCATTTCAGCGTTCGGCCTCGCCAACCAGCTCGGCATCGGGCGCGAAGAGGCCTCCGCCTACATCAAGAAATACTTCGAGCGCTTCCCCGGGATCCGCGCCTACATGGACGAGACGCGCGACTTCTGCCGGAACCACGGCTACGTCACCACGCTGTTCGGACGGAAGATGTACTATCCCGACATCAAGGCCTCGAACGCCTCGGTGCGCGCCTTCAACGAGCGCGCCGCGATCAACGCCCGGCTCCAGGGCACCGCCGCCGACATCATCCGCCGCGCCATGACGCGGATGGAGGACGCCCTGGTCCTGAAGAAACTGTCTGCGCAGATGCTGCTGCAGGTGCATGACGAATTGATCTTCGAGGTGCCGGACGCGGAGGTCGAGGCCACGCTCCCCGTCGTGCAGCACGTGATGCAGGACGCGCCGTTCCCGGCCGTGCTGCTCTCGGTGCCGCTGCACGTCGATGCACGCGCGGCGAACAATTGGGACGAGGCGCATTGATTTTTTTCTTACCTCACCCCGCTTGCGGGGAGAGGTCGGATCGCTCTTGCGATCCGGGTGAGGGGGTACAGGTACCACGGCCATCTCATGCGTGGAGAGAGCCCCTCACCCCAACCCTCTCCCCGTAAGAACGGGGCGAGGGAGCGCACCGAGCACGCGGCGGCGAATCGAATTGTCCTCCGAGCAATTGCGCGATGGCCCCACTGCGCCACCCATACTAAAAACATACCATCTCCCGCGCCGGTTCAGCCATGCCCCACACCTCCGCCCTGCTCGGCTTCGCTCTCGTCTGCCTCGGCCTCGTGCTCACGCCCGGGCCGAACATGATCTACCTGATCTCGCGTTCGATCACGCAGGGCCCAGTGGCGGGCATCGTCTCGCTCGGCGGCGTGGCGCTCGGCTTCGTGTTCTACATGCTGTGCGCGGCGTTCGGCATCACGGCGCTGCTGCTCGCCGTTCCCTTCGCCTACGACGCGCTGCGCTTTGCCGGCGCCGGTTATCTATTGTGGCTGGCCTGGCAGGCGGTGAAGCCGGGCGGGCGCTCGCCGTTCCAGGTGAAGCAGCTTGCGATCGACAGCCCGCGCAAATTGTTCGCAATGGGCTTCGTCACCAATCTGCTCAACCCGAAGATCGCGATGCTTTACCTCGCGCTGCTGCCGCAGTTCATCGATCCCGCCGCCGGCAGCCTGCTGGCGCAGTCTGTGGTGCTCGGCGCGATCCAGATCGCGATCAGCGTCAGCGTGAACGCCATGATCGCGCTCGCGGCAGGATCGATCGCGCTGTTTCTCGCAAGCCGGCCAAGCTGGATGCTGGTGCAGCGCTGGCTGATGGGCACGGTGCTGGCGGGGCTTGCGGTGCGGATGGCGGTCGAGGCGCGGAAGGTGTAGCCGACGCCGCGAACCGCGCGCTCGTGTCCCGGACGCGCTGCAGCGCTCTTGCGGTGCTGCGCAGAGCCGGGACCCAGTGTCGTCGCCGCATGGGCCCCGGCTCTGCAGTGCACCGCTTGCGCGCTGCACTGCGTCCGGGGCACGCGATGCGGAAGCTGAGAAACTAATCCAGCTTCGCCTCCATGCCCCGCTTCACCGCCGGGCGTGCCATCAGGGCCTCGTACCAGCGCTTCACATTGGGAAAGTCAGTTAGGTCAACCTTGTGGCGAGGGTGACGCCAGGCCCAGCCCAGGATGGCAAAATCAGCAACCGAGAGCTCGCCGGCGACGAAGTCGCGGGCCTCCAGCCGGCGGTCGAGGACGCCGTAGAGCCGTCGCGTCTCCGCCATGTAGCGCTTGAGGCCGTAGGCGCGGTCCTGCTCGTTCTCGAGCGCGATGAAATGGTGCACCTGGCCCGGCATCGGCCCGAAGCCGCCCATCTGCCACATCAGCCATTCATAGACGGGGATGCGGCCCGAAAGCGGTTTCGGCAGGAATTTGCCGGTCTTTTCGCCGAGATACAGCAGGATCGCGCCCGATTCGAAGATGCTGACCGGCTTGCCGTCCGGGCCATCGGGATCGAGGATCGCGGGAATCTTGTTGTTGGGCGAGAGCTTCAGGAACTCCGGCGCCATCTGTTCGCCCTTGCTGATATTCACCGGGATCACCTTGTAGGGCAGCCCCATTTCCTCCAGCGCAACCGAGATCTTGCGGCCGTTCGGCGTGTTCCAGGTGTGCAGCTCGATGGTCATTTGTCGCGTTTCCTTGCCCAGTCTTCTTGCCCCAGATATCCCGCATCCACCTACTCCAGAACGTTGCACCCCCACAACCGGCGGGCCGGGATGGCCGATCCCTGTTGACGGGGGAAGCCCCCTCTGGAATGTCGGGGCCGTCGCGGATAAATTCCGCCACTTCCAAAAACGCTCCCGAGGGCCCGCCGTGTCTAAATCAGCCTCCCGCGCCCGCCTGTTCGAGATCATCCGCCGGCGCTCCTTCGGCCGCGGCGAGGTGACGCTCGCGTCGGGCCGCAAGAGCGACTTCTATTTCAACCTCAAGCCGACCATGCTCGACCCGGAGGGTGCGACTCTGCTCGCCGAGCTGACCTATGAGGCGCTGAAGGACGACAATCTCGATTTCATCGGCGGGCTCGAGATGGGCGCGGTGCCGCTGGCCGGCGCGCTGGCGCAGATCTCCTGGATCAAGGGCCATCCCATCGCGGCCTTCTTCGTGCGCAAGAAGCCGAAGGAGCATGGCGCGAAGCTCGCGATCGAGGGGCTGCCCAGGGGCGAGACGCTGGAGGGCAAGCGCGTCGTGATCGTGGAGGATGTCACCACCACCGGGGGCTCGGCGATGAAGGCGGTGGAAGCGGTGCGCGAGACCGGCGCTGAAGTGGTGCTGGTGCTGACCATGGTCGACCGCGAGGAAGGCGCCGACGACACCTTTGGCGCGGCCGGCCTGCCATTCCGCTCGCTGTACAAGGCGTCGGAGTTCTTGAAGGCTTGATACTTCTCGTGTCCCGGGCGCGGCGCAGCGTGTAACGATGCGCCGCAGAACCGGGACCTGGCCTTGCTCCCCCATCGACATAGGCCCCGGCTCTGCAGCGCACCGCTCAAGGAGCGCTGCGCTGCGTCCGGGGCACGAGAGTCCGCGCTAAGACCTCCCCCCTCAACCGCTCATTTACCATCCCGCCTTATGGTGAATCATGTGCTGAGACCTGATGGTCCCGGCCGGTTGGTTAGCGTCGGGTGGAGTAAGCGTTTGCGTACAGTCATGTCCCATGCGCGCCGGCGGCGTCGCGCGATGCTCGTAGCCGCCACACTGGCAGCACCGCTGCTTGCGGCTCCGGCCCCGGTTTCGGCCGAAGGCCTGTTCGACTTCTTCTTCGGCGGAATGCAGCAGCAGCGGCCGCAGCGTGAGGTGCCGCAGCAGGCGAGCTCCTACGCCGACCCCTTCACCGGCCAGCAGAATGCCGCATCCCCGCAATACGTGCCGCCGACGCGTTCGGCCGCGGCCGGCGGCTCGGGACCGGCGTTCTGCGTGCGCAGCTGCGACGGCAAATATTTTCCGCTGATGCGCGGTCTCACCTCGCCCGCGCAGAT
Organism: Bradyrhizobium sp. MV1.5; assembly: GCF_055807615.1. NCBI lineage: Bacteria > Pseudomonadati > Pseudomonadota > Alphaproteobacteria > Hyphomicrobiales > Nitrobacteraceae > Bradyrhizobium > Bradyrhizobium sp. MV1.5. The sequence goes on from NZ_JBVVPL010000047.1 coordinate 6,343, forward strand.
GTGTCAGGCCTTCTGTCCTGCGAGCGCCACCAAGATCTATTTCGGCTCCTCGATCGACGGCGCCGCGTCGCAGACAGGCGAGCGCTATGCCGACAGCGAGAACGCGTTCGCCTATCGCAAGGCGCTGCGCGCCGACTGCACCTGCAACGGCCGCGAGCCGGTCGGACTTGCTCCGGTCGATCTGGCGCTGGACTCGTCGCTAAAACCCGGCGACGTGATCGCCACCAGCGACGGTCTCGTCGCCTATACCGGCATCCGCGTCGGCAACGACCAGACCGCGGACTTCACCCCCGTCGCCTCCTATCCCGGTCTCACCGCGCAGGTCCGCGCGCGACTCGGCGAGATGAAGGTGGCGCCGGTGCGCGCCGACACGGTGGCGGCGGATGGCTCCGCCGCGGAGATCGTGCGCGAGACTCTGCCCGACGTGACGGTGCCGAAGACACAAAAGCCGGCAAAGCGCGCGGGGCTGGATTGAAATCCTCATGGTGAGGAGCGCGGAACGCGCGTCTCGAACCATGAAGGCCCGGCTGCTGCGGCTCGGCCTTCATCCTTCGAGACGCTTGCTGCGCAAGCTCCTCAGGATGAGGGTTGAGACCGTCACCGCCCGATGATCACGCCGATCACGTTCGGCGCCGCCAGATATTTCTCCTCGATCGCTGCGCGCGCGGCGGCGCGGTTGTCTGCCGTGAGCAGGCCGCGCTTCTCGGCCAGGATCATCCAGCAAAACCCCCACCAGTCGGTGAGCATGCCCTGATCGTCGACGAGGTCATACCCCTGCTCCGCGGCGAAGATGCGCGCATGCGCTTCGTCCAGCGTGTCGAGGAACAGATGGTCCTCCGACGAAAACAGATCGTCGCTGACGTCGTCGATGGTGTAGCCCCAGATCGACTGGCACACCGCGTTGAACTCGCGGTCGAACTGGTCGTCGTCGACCGCGTAGCGCCGCGCCGCCTGATGCAGCCGCGACAGCGAGCGCGCGAAATCGGCGATCCTGGTGAGGGCAAATTGATCGAAGGCAATGGTGGACATGTAGTCCTCGCAGAGTCTGGCGGACGCTAGATATTGTGTCGGCAACACGCCGAATCACAATGATATATCAAAGACTTGCTAAAGTGTTCTTAATTTGTTCTGATGCCGGCGCGTTGGATGAGAGCGTCGTTCTGGCGAAAGCCAGGACCCATTACCCCGGTCAGCGTTGCTTTTTGCGAGGTTGGGCCATGAGCAGCTACTTCGTCTACATCCTCGCAAGCCGCCACCACGGGACGATCTATATCGGAATCACCAACGACATCCGCGCGCGGTTTGAGCTGCACCGTTCGGGTCGGGGTTCGAAGTTCGTTCTGAAATACAAGATCTTCCGCCTGGTGCACGTCGAAGTATTTGCCACTCCGCAGGAAGCTATCGCGCGCGAGAAGCAATTGAAGTTCTGGAAGCGGGATTGGAAGATCAAGCTGATCGAGGAGGAGAATCCCGACTGGAATGACCGGTCGGGCCTCCTCTGAAAGTCGGGGTAATGGGTCCTGGCTTTCGCCAGGACGACATTTGAGTGGGAGCCTTCGCCGGGACGACACCGTTTTTGTAGCGCGCGATCGTCCTCACATCGCCGACATCAACCTATCCCCACACGCGCTCGCATAAAACTTGCCGCCGCATTGGCGCTTGATGGCGGCGCAGCGGGCGGCGGGGGATGCGTTTTGCGGGAGCGAAACCGCGCAGCTCAGGCCGTCGGCGCTGCGGCCGATCTTGCCGGCGGCGAAGGCGGCGCTGGAAGCGGTGATGCAGACGACGAGGAAGGTGGCCGCGGCGATTTCGATCAGCCGTCGCATCACAGGTCTCATCAGAGCTTTCATGGACGTCTCCTCCACACTGATGGCTGAATTGGCCGCCATTCTAGCACCTAATCCACGTTTCCCCGTATGCGTCCGGGTTCCCAAATCGGCCCGTTCCTTGCATAATTTTACGCCAGCGCAGTGCACGGTCGCACCAGCAATGGTTCCGGTACAGAGGCAAGATGCGTAGGGTCAGTAGTGTTCTCGCGACCAGGAAGTGACGACTTTGCAAGATTCATCGTTCCAGCCCAATTTCCCCGCCCCCAACCAGCCCATCGACGAACTCGCGCTGGCTGAGATCAAGGGTGCGATCCTGGCGAAGCTGCGCCTTGCCATCGGCAAGGATGCGGGCATGGCGACCAAGCACGACTGGTACCAGGCCGCGGCGCTGGCGCTGCGCGACCGCATCGTGCATCGCTGGCTCACGGCGGAGAAACACAGCTACGATGCGGGGCGCAAGCGCGTCTATTATCTCTCGCTCGAATTCCTGATCGGCCGCCTGTTCAGCGACGCGCTGAACAATATGGGGCTGCTGAAGATCTTCGAGGTCGCGCTCGGCGATCTCGGCGTCTCCTTGCCGGAGCTGCGCAAATGCGAGCCGGACGCGGCGCTCGGCAATGGCGGCTTGGGCCGTCTCGCCGCCTGCTTCATGGAAAGCATGGCGACGCTGTCGATCCCCGCGATCGGCTACGGCATCCGCTATGATTACGGCCTGTTCCGCCAGATCATCAATCAGGGCTGGCAGCAGGAATATCCAGACGAATGGCTGGGCTTCGGCAACCCCTGGGAATTGCAGCGGCCCGAAGTGATCTATGACATTCGCTTCGGCGGCGGCGTCGAGCATGTCGACGACAAGGGCCGCGATCGCGCGATCTGGCATCCGTCCGAGACCGTGCAGGCGATGGCCTATGACACGCCGATCGTCGGCTGGCGCGGTCAGCACGTCAACGCGCTGCGGCTGTGGTCGGCACGCTCGCCCGATCCGTTGAAGCTCGACGCCTTCAACACCGGCGACTATGTCAGCGCCAGCGCCGAGCAGTCGCGCGCCGAAGCCATCTGCAAATTCCTCTATCCGAACGACGAGAGCCCGGCGGGCCGCGAGCTGCGCCTGCGCCAGGAATATTTCTTCGTCTCGGCTTCGCTGCAGGACCTGATCAAGCGGCATCTTGCATCCGACGGCCAGCTCCGCAGCCTGTCGAGCAAGGTCGCGGTGCAACTCAACGACACCCATCCGAGCCTCGCCGTCACCGAGCTGATGCGGATCCTGATCGACGATCACAATTTCCGCTGGGACGAGGCCTGGAAGATTACGGTCGCCACGCTGTCCTACACCAACCACACCCTGCTGCCCGAGGCGCTGGAGACCTGGCCGGTCGAGCTGTTCGAACGGCTGTTGCCGCGGCATCTCGAGATCATCTACCGCATCAACGTGCAGCATCTCGCGCTCGCGGAGGCGCGCGCCCCCGGCGACATCGACTTTCGCGCCTCGGTCTCGCTGATCGACGAGAGGAGCGGGCGGCGCGTGCGCATGGGCCAGCTCGCCTTCGTCGGCTCGCACCGCATCAACGGCGTCTCCGCGATGCATTCGGACCTGATGCGCGAGACCGTGTTCCACGATCTCAACCATCTCTATCCCGGCCGCATCACCAACAAGACCAACGGCATCACCTTCCGCCGCTGGCTGATGCTGGCGAACCCGAAGCTGACCGATCTATTGCGCGAGACCTGCGGCGATGCCGTGCTCGACGATCCGACGCAGCTCAGCCTGATCGAAGCCCGCGCCAGCGACGTCGAATTCCAGAAGAGGTTCCGCGCGGTCAAGCTTCACAACAAGACCGCGCTGGCGCGTCTGATTGGCGAGCGGCTCGGCATCAAGGTCGATCCGACCGCGCTGTTCGACGTGCAGATCAAGCGTATCCACGAATACAAGCGCCAGCTCCTCAACGTCATCGAGACGGTCGCGCTGTACCAGGCGATCAAGGACGATCCCAACGGCAATTGGGTGCCGCGGGTGAAGATTTTTGCGGGCAAGGCCGCGGCGAGCTACCGCTACGCCAAGCTGATCATCAAGCTGATCAACGACGTTGCGGAAGTCGTCAACAACGATCCCGCCATCGGCGGCAAGCTCAAGGTCGTGTTCCTGCCCGACTACAATGTCAGCCTCGCCGAAGTGATCATTCCCGCGGCCGACCTCTCCGAGCAGATCTCGACCGCCGGCATGGAAGCCTCCGGCACCGGCAACATGAAGCTGTCGCTGAACGGCGCCCTCACCATCGGCACGCTCGACGGCGCCAACATCGAGATCCGCGACCATGTCGGCGCGGAGAACATCGCGATCTTCGGCATGGAAGCCGGCGACGTGATGATCCGGCGCAAGCAGGGGCTGGACGCTTCCGACGTGATCCGCAATTCGCCAAAGCTCCAGCGCGCCATCAACGCGATCGGTGTCGGCGAGTTCTCGCCCGGCGATCCCGGCCGATTCGAATCGATCGCGCATGCGCTGCGCTATCTCGACCATTACATGGTCAGCGCCGACTTCGATTCCTATTATGAGGCGCAGCGCAGCGTCGATGCGCGCTGGCAGGTGGCGCCGGCCTGGACCCGCGCCTCGATCCTCAACGTCGCGCGCATGGCATGGTTCTCCTCGGACCGCACCATCCGCGAATATGCCGAGGAGATCTGGAACGTGCCGGTCAATCCGACCACGCCGCTGCTGCCGACCCTGCGCGACGTCGCGGGCTGAATTTCCGCGAGGTGAAATCGGTTACCCACGAGGTAATTGCACAAGCCGGCGGCGGACGTGATATGACGTTCGTCATTGGAAGCCGGATTGAACGATGCACGCCAAACTCCCGCACCCTTTCGACGACGCCACCCGCGTCACCGCCGGCGACTCGAGCTGGCAGGGACATACCAGCGACGACTATTGGGCCTTTGTCGGCCCGTTCGGCGGCGTCACGGCTGCGACTATCCTGCGCGCGCTGATCGAGCATCCGGAACGTGCCGGCGATCCGCTGGCGCTCACCGTCAATTACTGCGCGCCGATCGCGAAGGGGCCGTTCGATCTGGACGTGCGGCTGGTGAAGGCCAACCGCTCCAGCCAGCACTGGAGCGTCGAACTGTCGCAAGGCGGCGGCGAGGTCGCAACGCTCGCCACCGCCGTATTCGCCGAACGCCGGCCGTCCTGGGAGCACAGGGTGGCGCAATATCCGGATGCAAAGCCGTTCGAAGAGACGATGCCGTTCCCGAAGATCGCGGCGTCCTGGGCCAACCAGTATGAATTCCGCTTCGTCGAGGGCGAGATGCGGATCGGCCCGCCCAAGTCCGAGCTCGCCGGCACCTATTCGAAAATCTGGATCACCGACCGCACGCCGCGCAAGCTCGACATGCTGTCGCTGATGTCGATGTCGGACGCCTTCTTCGGGCGCATCTTCCACGCGCGGCGCGAGCTGGTGCCGTTCGGCACGGTGTCGCTGACGACGTATTTCCACACCGACAGCGAAGAGCTCGCGGCCGAGGACATCACCCGCGTGCTGGCGACCGCAGATTCAAAGATCATGCACAAGAGCTACGCCGACCAGAACGCCGAGCTGTGGTCGCCGAACGGAAGGCTGCTCGCGACGACCACGCAGATCGCGTATTTCAAGGCGTGAGTGCTCTTCCCCTCTCCCCTTGTGGGAGAGGGTGGCTCGTCGCGCAGCGACGAGACGGGTGAGGGGTTCTCTCCGCGAGCGCTTCTCTTGCGGTTGAACGCGCGGAGAGAACCCCTCATCCGGCGCTTCGCGCCACCTTCTCCCGCAAGGGGAGAAGGAAAGACAAAAAAAGGCGGCCTCGCGGCCGCCCTTTCGAATTTCAAACGGCGCAAGCTTACTCCGCCGCGAGCTTCACGTCCGGTGCGGCGGCGCGGACCTCGGCGTCGACCTGGGCTTCGAACTTGGCAAAGTTCTTCTGGAACATGCCGACCAGCGCGCGGGCGGTCTTGTCGAACTCGTCCTTGTCCTTCCACGTGTTGACCGGGTTGAGGATCTCGCTCGGCACGCCCGGCAGCGCGGTCGGGACCGCGAAGCCGAAATATTTGTCGGTGCGGAATTGGACGTTGCGAAGCGAGCCGTCGAGCGCCGCGGTCAGCAGCGCGCGCGTCACCTTGATCGGCATGCGCGAGCCGGTGCCGTACTTGCCGCCGGTCCACCCCGTGTTGACCAGCCAGCAATCGACATTGTGCTGGGCGATCAGGTCGCGCAGCATGTTGCCATAGACGCTGGGGTCGAGCGGCAGGAAGGGCGAACCGAAGCAGGTCGAGAATTCCGGCTGCGGCTCGTTGCCGAGACCGCGCTCGGTGCCCGCGACCTTCGCGGTGTAGCCCGACAGGAAGTGATACATCGCCTGCGCCGGCGAGAGCTTGGCGATCGGCGGCAGCACGCCAAAGGCGTCGGCGGCGAGCATCACCACGTTCTTGGGCTGCGGCGCGCGGCCGGTGCGCGAGGCGTTCGGGATGAATTCGAGCGGATAGGCCGAACGCGTGTTCTCGGTCTTGGAGCCGTCGTCGAAATCGACCACGCGGGTGTCTTCGTCGAGCACGCAGTTCTCGAGTACTGCACCGAAGCGGGTCGAGGCGGCATAGATCTCGGGCTCGGCTTCCTGCGACAGCTTGATGCACTTGGCGTAGCAGCCGCCTTCGAAATTGAAGACGCCGTTCGGGCCCCAGCCGTGCTCGTCATCGCCGATCAGCGTGCGGTTCGGATCGGCTGACAGCGTGGTCTTGCCGGTGCCGGAGAGGCCGAAGAAGATTGCGGCATCGCCCTTGGCGCCGACATTGGCCGAGCAATGCATCGGCATCACGCCGCGCTCGGGCAGATAGTAGTTCAGCGTGGTGAAGACCGACTTCTTCATCTCGCCGGCATAGTAAGACCCGCCGATCAGCACGATCTTGCGGGCGAAATCGATCGCGACGACGTTCTCCGACTTGCAGCCATGGCGCTTCGGATCGGCGCGGAAGCTCGGCATGTCGATGATGGTGAGCTCGGGCACGAACGCCGAGAGCTCGATCGCCTCGGGACGGATCAGCAGCGTGCGGATGAACAGCGAGTGCCAGGCGAGCTCGGTGAAGACGCGGGTCTTGATGCGATAAGCCGGATCGGCGCCGCCATAGAGGTCCTGTGCGAACAGCGACTTGCCTTCGGCATGCTTGAGGAAGTCCTGGTAGAGCGTCTCGAACTGCTCTGCGGTGATCGACTGGTTGCCGGCCCACCACATCTTCTTGTCGGTGGTGGCGTCACGCACCGTGAATTTGTCCTTGGGGCTGCGGCCGGTAAACTCGCCGGTGTCGGCGCAGAGCGCGCCATCGGCCGACAGCACCGCCTCGCCCGCCGAGAGTGAGTATTGATAGAGTTGCGGCGCACCGAGGTTCCAGTGAACCTGCTTGAGATTCTTTAAGCCGAATTTGTCGGCGCCGAAGGCACCGTTGCGCACGCCCGTCTCTTGCACGAAAAATCCTCCTAGAACCCACTCAGCGCGATCATGCTTGGCGCCGCCGCGGTCACCGTGATTACAGGCCGTTCGGCCTCGGTTGGACGACCTAATACTGATGAACGCTGGCGTTGCCAAGCTGATCCCTTAGGATTTGGTTTATTCAAGGACCGCGCCAAACGTCGCGCATGTCAGCTCTGAGCAGGCGCATCAAAAAATCAACAATGATCGCGCAACCAAATGTGCGTTTCGGCGTTTCCCGAGGTTATTGCGACGCACAATGCGATAGACAGTCTCAATGTAAATTCCAAGTCCACCCTATCTTACCTCGCCTTCGCCGATGAGCGCGAAGGGCCCCCACATCGCGGGATAGGCGTTGCGCGGTGACGAGGTGTCGTCAACATAGGTTAACATCGCGCGGCGCAAGGCTTCAGCACGCCCGATCTTTGGTTCGTTTTTTAACAGCTCGAAAGTCGATGTGGTCAAGCGGGTGGCAGCTTCCGAATCCACGGCCCAATGCGAGACCAGGAGAGCGCGCGCACCGGCGTAGAAGAACGAGCGCGCCAGTCCCGACAGGGCCTCGGCGCCGGGCTTATCGCCTGCGATGGTGTTGCAGGCCGACAGCACAACCCAATCCGCATTGAGCTTGAGCTGGGCGACTTCACTTGCGGTGAGCAGACCGTCGTCGAGCTCCGTGGGCTGATCGGGAATGGAGAGCGCGAGCGAGGGCTCACCCAGTCCCTTGATGTCGCCGGCAACGAGGCCGTGGGTGGCAAAGTAGATGATGCCGTATTGAGCAAGCGCTGCTCGCTTGAGCGTCGTCTCGCTGGCGTCGCGGCCGAGATGAATATCGGCCGCGGAAGCCCCGACATCCCTGGCCACCGCGTTCAACTCATCGGCGGTGTCGGGCAGTTGCGGCAGCGCCTGCGCAAGCCGCGCGCGATCGACGCCGGCACCGCGCCAGAAATCGCTATAGGCAATGGTCGCGATGCTGCGCGCGGCGACCTTGCCGCTCGCGGCGCGTCGCTCGGCGGGCGCTTCCAGTGCGGGATTGAACACGGGATCGCCGAAGCCGGTCATCGGCTTCACGCTCTGGTCCCGGCGCGCGAAGGCGCGCAGCGATTTCAGGCTCACGACCGATGGCAGCACCGAGACGGCCTGACGCCGCAGCAGCCAGGCGGCGCCGCGATAGCCTTCGAGCGTGTCCGGGATCGCAGCCTGCGGCTTCTCGGTGACCAGCAGATGAAACGGCAATGCGGTCAGCGCAGCCGACGGCACCACCAGCAGGCTGCGCTTGTCCTTTGTCAACGCCTCGACCGGACCAAGCAGCGCGACATGGAGTTCGTTGGCGAGCGCGAGATCGAACAATCCGGATTTGCCGGAGGCATCGCGCGCTTTGCCGACGTCGAGTCCCTTGCGGAATGCCGTCACCTTCTGCGTCAGCGCATCGGCGCCGAGCGAAATGGCCTTCCAATCGACGCCCTCGCGCGTGATCGCGACGACATAGCTCTGCTTGTCGACGACGGAGTAGAGCACCATCGCCTCGTCGGCCGACAGCAGCAGCTGGATGTCCTTTATCGTCAACGGCAGGGGATTGGAGAGCGACGCGTAGTCGGGAAACTCGACCGCGAGCGTCTTCTGCAAGCCCGCACGCTCGTTCGCAATCGTTGCAATCCGCGCGCGGCTGCGCTGCTCGGTTGCGAGATCGCGCTGCGCGGATTGCTTCGACACCGCGGTGACGATCGCCTTGTCGAGTGCCTCGGACTCAGCCGCGAGATCCTGGTCCCGGCGCACCAGCTCCGCGAGCCGGTCGCTGCCGGCGGCAAGCCGCACCGCAAGCTTGTTCACGGCGGATGCGGCGGAGGATTGCGTGCCGCGCTGGATCGCGGCGAGCGCTTCGTCCAGCGCCTTGTCGCTGGGCAGCAGACCTTGTTGGCGCGCGGCGAACAGGACCGGCAACACGACGCGCAACTGGGCGCGATCGCCCCGAAGCGTTGTTTCCGCGAACGGCAATGCGTCCGCGGTGCGCCCGGCCACGTAGAGGAAATAAGCGAGATTGCTGGTCGAGGTCATGACCTCAGGATGATCCGGCCCAAGCGCGCGTTCGCGGATGACCAGCGCACGGCGATAGAGCGGCTCGGCGTCGCCGTAGCGCTGCTGGTGCTCGTAGAGGCCGGCGAGATTGTTCAGCGAGCGCGCGAGGTCGGGATGATCCGGTCCCAGCACCTTCTCCCGGATCGCGAGCGAGCGCTTGATCGGCGCTTCCGCATCCGAATCGCGGTTGAGATCGCGATAGACCTGGCCGAGATTGTTCAGGACCGTGGCCACTGCCGGATGCTCGGGGCCGCCGGCCTTCTGATAGATCGCGAGCGCCCGCTGAAACAACGGTTCCGCGTCGGCATAGTGCTGCTGTTTCACGTAGAGCGTGGCGAGATTATTGAGCGACTGGCCGACATCGGGATGCTCGCGCGACAATCCCTTCTCGCGAACGGCGAGCGCGCGCCTGAACAGCGGCTCGGCCTCGGCATAGCGGCTCTGCCGCTGGTAGAGCGCGGCGAGATTGCTCAGTTCGGCTCCAATCAACGGGGTTTCGAGACCGAGCGACCTTTCCATCAGCATGATGGCGCGCTTGTAGAGCGGCTCTGCCAGATCGTCGTGGCCCTGACCGGCATGAACCTGGCCGAGGTTGTTCAGCGCGGCGGCGAGTTCGCGACCGGTGTCGCTCTTCTCCAGGCTCGCGACCATGCCTTGCGCCAAGGGCAGTGCTTCCGAATATCTGCCGGCGCTCATCAGTGCGTTGATCCGCGCGCTCTCCGCGGCGAGACCTTTCTGGGCAACGCCAGGCGTGACAAGCGATGCGGTGATCGCGAGCGTCAAACCCGCAACCAGCGCTAGTTTATTCCATTCTGCCATGACGCTCTCGCCGGCCGCCTTTTGACCAATTATGGTCTTGGGTCGCCGCGATGGGCAGCAGCGTTCAATCTGTTGCGCTCTCGTCCGTCCTGGTGCGCGCTTCGCCGGCGAGGCGAACCAGCATCTTGCGCAGCGCCGTGCCATCAACCACGCGCTCCGGAAAATTCAACCGCAAGGCGGTCTGGCCGTCCTGCATGTCGAGGCCCTCCGGATCGCAGCCGGTGCAGCGCCAGTCGCCTGCGGCAGCGCCGAGCAGCTTTGTTGCATAGAGGCCCATGGCGTCGCGGTGGTCGGCATTCATGTGCTCGACCGCCCCCTCCTCCGCCGCCAGCAAGTCCTCGGCCCCCGTGAGGTCCGTGAGGAATTGGTCCGGCTTGAGGTCGACGATCCGGCCGAAGCCGGCGACCAGATGGGTTCCCGTGGGTCGAATCCGGAAGAAGGAGAAATCCTTAAAGGAAACAAAAGCTTCCGCCGAGGGATGGGCATTGAGATACCGTCGCTGGAGCAGATCCTTGTCGGCATCGTCCGGCTCGGCATGGCCGGACAGCATGATTCGGGCGCCTTCCAGCGGATCGCCCGCCGCCCGCTCGTCCAGCATCAGGGACACCCGGCTGTCGGCCAGGATGTTCCTGGTGTGCACGGCCAATCCCGAGATCAGCAGGATCGGAGAGCCATCCGGATGACTCGCCAGATTGACCAGGGAGCAATAGGGATCGCCGCTGCCTGCCATCAACGTCGCCAATGCCCCCTGCCGTGACCGCCGCAGCAGCGATTTGGCGAGCTTTCCGGGGTCGAAATCGGAGGTCGGTTGCATCGGCTTTCTCGGGTCAGGTGGTTGCATGGAGGGCCTTTTTTCGGGTAAACCGGGGCCCGGTTATGGGTCGAGATGCGGCGAATCTGCCGTGTTTCGTGGAACTTGGTCACACTTCAGCCTAGCTTGCATTGCTCGGTGACAAGGTTCGAATGCCAACATCGGCACCCATGTATGCGGCGCATCAGTGGATTGCTCGCCGTTTCAAGCCACGACCCAAACGGAAAGCAGAAAGCAGAGGCTCATGCCCACAATCGCTTTGGTCGACGACGACCGCAACATTCTCACATCCGTCTCGATCGCGCTGGAGGCCGAAGGCTACCGCATCATGACCTATACCGACGGCGCCTCGGCGCTCGACGGTTTCCGCACCACCCAGCCCGATCTCGCCATCCTCGACATCAAGATGCCGCGCATGGACGGCATGGAGACGTTGCGCCGGCTGCGGCAGAAATCCGACCTGCCCGTGATCTTCCTGACCTCCAAGGACGAAGAGATCGACGAGCTGTTCGGCCTCAAGATGGGCGCCGACGACTTCATCCGCAAACCGTTCTCGCAGCGCCTGCTGGTCGAGCGCGTCAAGGCGGTGCTGCGCCGTTCGGCGCCGAAGGATCCGACCGTCACGCCGAAGGAGAACGACGCCAAGGCGCTCGACCGCGGCCTGCTGCGCATGGATCCTGAACGGCACACCTGCACCTGGAAAAACGAGCCTGTGACGCTGACCGTCACCGAATTCCTGATCCTGCAGGCGCTCGCGACCCGGCCCGGCGTGGTGAAGAGCCGCAACGCGCTGATGGACGCCGCCTATGACGACCAGGTCTATGTCGACGACCGCACCATCGACAGCCACATCAAGCGACTGCGCAAAAAGTTCAAGGTCGTCGACAACGAGTTCGAGATGATCGAGACGCTCTACGGCGTCGGCTACCGCTTCAAGGAAGCCTGAGGCGCGCGCGCCTCCACCAAAGACCGAGAGCATCGCCGGTTCTGATTCCATCGGGACCGGGATGGCTCTAGGATGCGGAGACCTTCGCACGAGCTGTCCTAACGCGGGCGTGAGCATTGCTTGACCGAACGCAGCCTGACGAGAACCAGAACGCCGAGGACGTCACCGCCCGCGGCGCTCCGGATCAATTGGCCGAGGACAAGCCGGCCGTGCGGGGCTGGCGTCCGCTGAACTGGCTGAAGCGCGCCGGGCAGTTCTTCTTCGCGCTGTCCTTCTCGAGCCTGACCCGCCGCATCGTCTCGCTCAACCTCGCCGGCCTAGTCGCGCTGGTGGCGAGCATCCTCTATCTGTCGCAATTCCGCGCCGGCCTGATCGACGCGCGCGCGCAGAGCCTGCTGGTACAGGCGGAGATCATCGCCGGCGCGATCGCGGCCTCCGCGACGGTGCAGACCAACGCCATCACCATCGACCCCGACCGGTTGCTCGACCTCAAGCCCGGCGAGACCTATGGCGGGTCGGACGAGTATTCCCCGCTGGATTTTCCGATCAATCCGGAGCGCGTGGCGCCGGTGCTGCGCACGCTGATCTCGCCGACCAAGACGCGCGCCCGCATCTACGACCCGAACGGCAGCCTGCTGGTCGACAGCCGCAGCCTCGATACAGTGGTGCGCTTCCCCCTGCCGTCGGTCTCCGCCGAGAAGCCGGGAGTAGTCGAACGCGGCATGGTCGCGGTCCGTACCTGGCTCAATCGCGGCGACCTGCCGCTCTATCGCGAGCTCGGCCCCGAGAACGGCAATGGCTATGCGGAGGTCGGCGACGCGCTCCAGGGCCAGAAGCGCTCGATGGTGCGGGTCAATGCGCGCGGCGAGGTGATCGTCTCTGTCGCGGTCCCCGTGCTGCGCTCGCGCGCCATCCACGGCGCGCTGATGCTGTCGACGCAGGGCGACGACATCGACCAGATGGTCACCGCCGAGCGCCTCGCCATCCTCAAGGTGGGCGGCGTCGCCGCCGCGGTCATGATCATGCTGTCGCTGCTGCTCGCCAGCACGATCGCAGGTCCGGTCCGCCGGCTCGCCGACAGCGCCGAGCTGATCCGCCGCCGCATCAGGACCCGGGTCGAGATTCCCGACTTCACCCGTCGTCGCGACGAGATCGGCCATCTCTCCGGTGCGCTGCGCGACATGACCAGTGCACTCTACAGCCGCATCGAAGCGATCGAGATGTTCGCCGCCGACGTCGCGCACGAATTGAAGAACCCGTTGACCTCTTTGCGCTCCGCGGTCGAGACGTTGCCGCTGGCGCGCAACGAGAACAGCCGCGCGCGCCTGCTCGAGGTGATCGAGCATGACGTCAAGCGGCTCGACCGGCTGATCTCGGACATCTCCGATGCCAGCCGTCTCGATGCCGAACTGCAACGCCAGGATGCGATCCCGGTCGACCTGCGCCGCCTGCTGACGACGCTCGTCTCCGTCGCCAATGAAACCAAGCTCGGCCATGACGTCGCGGTCGAAATGCGTTTCGAGGGCCGCAGCCCGACCGACAATTTCGCCGTGACCGGCCACGATTCGCGGCTCGGACAGGTCGTCTCCAACCTGCTCTCCAACGCACAGTCCTTCTCCGAGCCCGGCAACAAGGTGCGCCTCACCTGCCGCCGCGTTCGCGGAGAGATCGAGATCGTGATCGACGACGACGGCCCCGGAATCCGGGACGACGCGCTGGAGCGCATCTTCGAGCGCTTCTACACCGACCGACCTCATCAGGGCTTTGGCCAGAATTCCGGCCTCGGCCTGTCGATCTCCAAGCAGATCGTCGACGCGCATGGCGGACGCATCTGGGCCGAGAACCGCCCCGGCCCGCCGGACGAGGACGGCGCGCCCAGTGTTGTCGGCGCGCGCTTCGTGGTGAGGCTGCCGGCGCTATGAGCGACGGCGGCCCCAGCATTCACGCCTCGGCGGTCAAGGTTGGAGATCTGGCGGTGCTGATCCGCGGGCCCTCGGGCTCCGGCAAGTCGCGCCTTGCCTTCGATTTGATCATGGCGGGACGTAGCGGCGTGCTCGAAAGGGCCGTTCTGGTCGGTGATGACCGTGTCCATCTGGCGACAGTCGGCCGCGAAATTGAGGTCCGCCCCGCCCCGATCCTGGCCGGCCTGATCGAGATCCGGGGGCTGGGAATCCGCCGCTGCGACTTTGTGGAGCATGCGACCGTCGGCCTCGTGGTCGATCTGGACGCCGCGGACGCGGAGCGGCTGCCGCCAGGCGAATCCCTGAAAACAGGCATTTTAGGTGTCGAAATACCGCGAATCCCCGTCGGCCGCGACTATTCGCCCCTTCCTCTGGTTGTCGCCGCCTTGACCACTACCAAGAGTTCATCTTCCGTTAACCCTTCAGGCGATTGTTTGAAGGGAAATGGTAACCATATGAACCCCACACTCGCGACCGAATAGACCGGCGCAACTCCCCTTATCCATCCGTCTAGATTCAGGGAGATACGCAACATCCCCTCTTGCGCAGGGGCTCTGGATGGTCAAAGTGGCGCGTTCGTGCGGTGCACCAAAAGCGCCCGCGAGGAGTTTTCCGATGATTGGTCTAGTACTTGTGACCCACGGGCGCCTTGCCGACGAATTCAAGGCAGCGCTTGAACATGTCATGGGCCCACAAAAGCAAATCGAAGCGATCACGATCGGCGCCGAAGATGATTCCGATCTCTGTCGAAGCGACATCATCGAGGCGGTTAACCGCGTCGATTCCGGCGATGGCGTCGCGATCCTCACCGACATGTTCGGCGGCACGCCATCCAACCTGGCAATATCCTGCATGAGCCGGCCGAAGGTCGAGGTGCTCGCGGGCATCAACCTTCCCATGCTGGTGAAGCTGGCCAAGGTGCGCGAAGAGCGTCCGCTCCCCGACGCGATCGCGATGGCCCAGGAAGCCGGCCGCAAATACGTCACCATCGCCAGCCGCGTCCTCGCCGGCAAATGAGCGACGAGGCGCCGCAAGCCGGGACGGGCGTGCCCGCGGGCGCGATCTCCAAGGACCTCCTGATCATCAACAAGCGCGGCCTGCACGCGCGGGCCTCCGCAAAGTTCGTCCAGGCCGTCGAGCGCTTCAGCGCGCAGGTCTGGGTGACGCGCGGCGGCGAAACCGTCGGCGGCACCTCGATCATGGGCCTGATGATGCTCGCCGCCGGTCCGGGCACCACCATCACGGTCGCCGCTGCCGGCGATGACGCCGAAGCAGCGCTCGCGGCGATCACCGAACTCGTTGAAAGCAAATTCAACGAGGAAGGGATCTAGGCGGCGTCGCCTCGATCAATTCCCCGGCGGCGCGATGTAGATGTTCCAGCTCATCGACGGACCGGCCTTGCCGTGGGTGAAACGGCGCGTCGTCATCACGATGCGCTCGGCATTCGGCGCAACTTCGGACACCCATTTCTCGAAGGCTGGCAGGCGGCCGTCGGCCGGATCGAACACGCCGATGAAGCCGTATCGCTTGACGTCATCGGGCGAAATCAACCCGGACCCCCAGGGTTCGAGCGGCGTGAACGCGGCCGGATGATCCGGGCTGTAGAACACCATCGGCTGGATCGACTCCATGGTGCCGGCGACGACCGCCCAGCGCGAGGCGAAGCGCGCGTGCCAGGCCTGCGTCAGCTCGCGCGCGAGATCCGAGCGCGCGCCATAGGTCGCCGTGTTGCCCGCATTGGCCGCCATCTCGCGCGCGGCGATCCAGGGCGAGGCAATGAGCGTGGCGACGCTGAGCACGAGCCAGATCGCGACAATGTTGAACAGCGCAGCACTCTGCACCCGCAAGGCCGGGATCGCGACCAGCGAGAGCGGCACCAGAAAGAACAGCGAGATGCCCCAATCGGTCTTCATGTAGATGCTGAAGGCCAGCGCGCCGAGCGCGGGGCCGACCGCGACGATGATCTGAATGAGCCAGACGTTGCGCGCCTGCGAAAGGTTCACGCTCGCATTCGCGCCGCGCGCCCAGGCCAGCGTGACGATGCGCGAGGGCGCACGCAGGAGCAGCCTGAACCAAGGCGGCACCAGCGCCATCGCCAGCGCGGCCAGCGCCACCGGCAGTGCCAGCAGCGCGACGTTGTGCAGGGCATAGCCGGCCACGAGCTGATGCACCTGGCCGCTGTCCTCGAGGCTGTAGGTGTCGCCGGCATAGGTCAGCGGCACGAAATGCGCGTCCGCCAGCCAGACGATGTGCGGGATCATCGCCGCCGCCATCGTCGCGATCGCAACCCATGGCGCCGGCGATGACAGGAATCTCATTCGCCCCGGATGGATCAGCGCGGCAAGCCCGATGGCGCCGATCATGGTCAGCACCCAATATTTGGTCATCAGCGCCAGCGCGCCGGCAAGGCCGAGCAAGACTCCGGATTGCCAGCTCCGCTTTTCGAACGCATTGAGATAAGCGAGCACGAGGAGCGGCAAGGTGACGAGCTGGAGCAGGTCGGGATTGTACTTGAAGCCCTTGAAATTGAAGATCGGGTAGAGCGCGACCATCACCACGACCAGGAACGCGCGCCGCGGATCCACGACGCGCAGCGCGATGAGCCAGCAGATCACCATACCGGTGCCGACGGTCGCCATCGCCAGCGCATAGGTCGCCCAATCCGTCGGCGGGAACAGTGTGAACCAGAGGCCGGCGACCCAACCCGACAGCGGCGGGTGCTTGCCATAGCCCCAGAGGAATTTCTGCCCCCAGCCCCAGGCTTCCGCGACGTCCATGTGAACGTCCTGCGCGGCCTTGAGATTGATCAGGATGAAGGTCCAGAGCACCGCATGCACGATGGCGAGCTGGATCACCAGCCAGAGGCGCGCCTCGGGGCGGGTGGCGCTGGCAACCAGCCAGGCCCGGAAACGCTTGAAACTCACCCGGGCTTTTGCGCGTGTCCGGGTGGAGGGGATCGAGGTTGTAGACATGGCCGCTTGGGTAGCGCGTTTCGCGCTTGAGTGAAATCAGCTTGGCGTGAATGAATGACGGCCTGGAGCACGGAAACGATACGGAATCACCGGGCCATTAGTTCCGGGCGATATTCAAAGTGCATCGTGTCGTAATGATACCATTTGCCTCCCCAGATGAACCCGTGGCGTTCGAAGATATCGACGATCTCCTGCGGCATCCTGTTCTTGTACGGGATCGACTTTCCGCGGCCCGCCCACAGCCAATAGTCGGAATATCGCAGGTTCAGATCGATCGCGACGGCATAGCCATGCATGCTCATCTTACCGGTATCGGCGACCGGCCGGCACGACAGCACGCCGGCAATGGGAAAGGCTGCGGCCCTCAGCGCTGGTTCGAGCTTGTCGATTTCCGCCGACACCTCCTTGAGCCGATCCGCGACGCCATTGATCCGCGTCACCTGGACCGCCTTCCCCCATGATCGCGGCAACCAGGTGATGGTCACGAGATTCCGCTGCACCGCTCCAGCACGGCAGTCACCATACATCTTCGTGAAAAACGCTTCGTTCCGGAATCTGCCGGGATCGGCGTTCAGCGCGGGCGGCGCAGAAGCCCCTACGGGATAGGCCAACCGGAGCTGGTCGATGATCGAGGCATTGCGCAGCCGCTGGTCAAACGATTTGTCGTCGACACCATCGTCCACCGGCATCTTGGTGCCATCGCGCCACGAAATTTGCTTGCCATCGTGGCCGGTCAGGAAATCGGGATAGGCACGCACCAGCTGATCCAGAAGTTCGGTTCTGGTTTGAGCGTCCGCCGGCACGGACGCAGCCACCAAGGCGACGACGATCTGTGCTGCCCGCAATGCGATTGTCATCGACGCCTGCCGGCCTGATCGAGCAGCGCGGCATTCGTCTCCTCGATCGAATTGAGCTTCGGATTCCACGTGTTGGGAGCGTACCACGGGAAGCGTTCAAAGCGGGCCTTGAGATCTGCCGCCTCGAAATATCGCCCCCGCCGCGCGTAGATCTCGTTGCGTGCGATACGGATTTCCTCGTTCGACAGCCCGCGCAGATCCGCCGGCGTGAGTAGGCGTCGATCTGAATCGGGAAAGATGAAGCTGCCTTGAACCGGGCCGCCGGATTCATAGCGGTCGATCAGGGCGACATTTGCCTTCTCGATGGCGTTCAGCGGCGGGTCCCAGGTGCGCGGTACATACCAGGAGAACTTGCTGAACCTCGCGGTCAGTTCGGGCGAGTTGAAGTAGCGCCCTCGCCGCGCAAAGATTTCGTTGCGGGCGAGGCGCAGCTCTCCCTTGCTCAGCGTCTTCAAATCGCCGTCGGCAAGCAGCCGGCTATCCGAATCCGGGAAAAGGAAATCCGATTGGGTTCTCACAACCGGAGGTGTGGAAGGCGGAAGGTTCGCAGGGGGCGACGCGACCGTTGCCGGCACGTTGACCGGCGCGACCTGCACTGCAGGCGCGCCTGAAAAGTAGAATGATCCATCGATCGGCGAGCTGGAGACCCAGGGTTGCTGCGAGC
Organism: Bradyrhizobium sp. MV1.5; assembly: GCF_055807615.1. NCBI lineage: Bacteria > Pseudomonadati > Pseudomonadota > Alphaproteobacteria > Hyphomicrobiales > Nitrobacteraceae > Bradyrhizobium > Bradyrhizobium sp. MV1.5. The sequence goes on from NZ_JBVVPL010000047.1 coordinate 24,762, forward strand.
TACCGGTCGAGCGCTTCACAATGAGCCCCACCTGATTGAACGCCTGGAGCACGTCGAGCCCGGGTCTCTGCATCGTCTCGACCAGCGCGCGCGTGTAGGGACTGTGCCCATCGGATCCGTCGAGCGCGACGTTGCCCGGTTGCGTGGCGTAGGAGAGCAGCGTTCCCTCCGGCGCCCGGATTTGCGCCAAACCTCCGTCGGAGCCACGGAGGCCGCGACCACCGAACGGATTGTTCCTGCATGCATCGAGAATGACGATGTTCAGCTTGGTTCCTGCGCCGTCCATCTGCCGCAGCACCAGCGCGGCGTCGACCATTTGGAAATCCACATCGGACTCGCGCGTCGGATTCGCCGAGACCGGAACGAGATAGTTCGTGCCGCGGACCTGGATGCCGTGTCCGGCGTAATAGAACAGGGCGACATCTGCGCCGATCAACTGGTTGCCGAAACGTTGGACCGCATTGTCGAAGCCTGCCTTGTCCAGCTCGACCTGGGCGCCGCCGCCGACCAGCGTGAAGCCGAGCCTATGCAAGGTATCGGCCACCAGCAGCGCGTCATTCCTGGGATTTTCCAGCCGCGACACGTTCTGGTAGGCGGAATTGCCTATGACGAGAGCCACGCGTTTTTCAGCAGCGGCCGGGAAGGCGAAACACGCCGCAACCAACAAAGCGGAAAGGCGCTTCCAATGCATTGCCTGTTTCCATGACAGAAAGCCGGAAAACTAGCAGAGGCGGTCGCTGAAATCGATGGCAGGGAGGCCGGAGATCGCAGCGGCTGGCGGATCGATGCCGTCCACCCTCCTGGTCCCGCGGGAGGCAGGGCCGGCTGCCCCGTCCCGGACGCGCAGGCGCACTGCCGGGCGCGCCTTCTGGGGGCGCAGCAGGACCAAGTGAATGGTTGCCGCACGGGGGTGTGAGTGGTATCCCGCGCCCATGACGACCGTCCCCATTTCCAACATCCGCAATTTCTCCATCGTCGCCCATATCGACCATGGCAAATCGACGCTGGCCGACCGCCTGATCCAGATGACCGGCGGCCTCACCGACCGTGAAATGGCGGGCAAGGAGCAGGTGCTCGATTCCATGGACATCGAGCGCGAGCGCGGCATCACCATCAAGGCGCAGACGGTGCGCCTCGCCTACCGCGCCAAGGACGGCAAGGATTACATCTTCAACCTGATGGACACGCCCGGCCACGTCGACTTCGCCTACGAAGTCTCGCGGTCGCTGGCGGCCTGCGAGGGTTCCCTGCTGGTGGTCGACGCCAGCCAGGGCGTCGAAGCGCAGACGCTCGCCAACGTCTACCACGCGCTCGATGCCGGGCATGAGATCGTTCCGGTCCTGAACAAGGTCGACCTTCCCGCCGCAGAGCCGGAAAAGGTCAAGCAACAGATCGAGGACGTCATCGGCATCGACGCCTCCGACTCCGTGATGATCTCGGCCAAGACCGGCCTCGGCGTGCCCGACGTGCTGGAAGCGATCGTCACCCGCCTGCCGCCGCCGAAGGGCGACCGCGACGCGACGCTGAAGGCGTTGCTGGTCGACAGCTGGTACGACGTCTATCTCGGCGTGGTGGTGCTGATCCGCGTCGTCGACGGCGTCATGAAGAAGGGCAGCCGGGTCCGCATGATGGGCACCGGTGCTGCCTATGACATCGAGCGCGTCGGCTTCTTCACCCCGAAGATGACGCAGGTCGACGAGCTCGGCCCCGGCGAGATCGGCTTCATCACCGCCGCCATCAAGGAAGTGGCCGACACCCGCGTCGGCGACACCATCACCGACGACAAGAAGCCGGTGACCGAGATGCTGGCGGGCTTCAAGCCGGCCATCCCCGTGGTGTTCTGCGGCCTGTTCCCCGCCGACGCCGACGACTTCGAGACCTTGCGCGCGGCGATGGGCAAGCTGCGCCTCAACGATGCCAGCTTCTCCTACGAAATGGAGACCTCGGCCGCACTCGGCTTCGGCTTCCGCTGCGGCTTCCTCGGGCTGTTGCATCTGGAGATCATCCAGGAGCGCCTGTCGCGCGAATTCGATCTCAACCTGATCGCGACCGCGCCGAGCGTGATCTACAAGATGAGCCTGACCGATGGGCAGGAAATCTCGATCCACAATCCTGTCGACATGCCGGATGTGGTCAAGATCGCGGAGATCCAGGAACCCTGGATCGAGGCCACGATCCTCACCCCCGACGAATATCTCGGCAGCGTGCTGAAGCTGTGCCAGGACCGCCGCGGCGTGCAGAAGGAGCTGACCTATGTCGGCTCCCGCGCCATGGTGAAATACGATCTGCCGCTCAACGAGGTCGTGTTCGACTTCTACGACCGCCTGAAGTCGGTCTCCAAGGGCTACGCCTCGTTCGACTATCATCTCACCGACTACAAGCCGGCCGATCTGGTCAAGATGCAGATCCTCGTCAACAACGAGCCGGTCGACGCGCTCTCGATGCTGGTCCATCGCACCCGCGCCGAAGGCCGCGGCCGCGCCATGGTCGAGAAGATGAAGGATTTGATCCCGCCGCACATGTTCCAGATCCCGATCCAGGCAGCGATCGGCGGCAAGGTGATCGCGCGCGAAACCGTGCGCGCGTTGCGCAAGGACGTCACCGCAAAGTGCTACGGCGGCGACATCACCCGTAAGCGCAAACTTCTGGAGAAGCAGAAGGAAGGCAAGAAGAAGATGCGGCAGTTCGGCAAGGTCGACATCCCGCAGGAAGCTTTTATTGCCGCGCTGAAGGTGGACAGCTGAGGCGAGGCCTTTAGGCCGCCGCGAGCGCGACGAGACAGGTCTGGTCCGCGCTTTTCGGGGCCGGAAAATAAAAATCGCGAAAACAACCCCATGCACAGTAGCGAAGGGCTTGTTCGGATTGAATTTTTGATTTTCAGAATTTCGTTTGACTTGTCGGGCAAAACAGGCGCATTATGGCATCATGCAGCACGTGGCAATGCCGTGCGCATGAGGGGCAGCATCGTCCTCCGAACGCTTTGGGAAGATGTGGACTTCAGGCGAATTGTTTCTACGCCGGAGGCAGTGTCACCCCCGTCAACTCGCCCAGTCTGTCGAGAAGCCTGTCCTGAAAATCGGGATCGGTCGCTTCGTGCGCCGGCTCTTGTTGCCGGAGGTCATGCCAGTAACGACCGCTGACCAGAGCGGCGGGATCATCGCTCACCGCCAGCCAGGTCTGCGTCCGTTGTCCGGTGGCCACGCCGACCGGCGCTCCGGCACCGCCCATTTTGGTGCGCGCCCAGCCGGGATCGACGGCGTTGCTCAGCACCTGCGGCCAACGCCGCGCCAAGGCAAAGGCCAGTGCGACCATGTGCAGCTTGCTCTCCGCGTACGCCTTGGCCGGATCCCAGGTTCGCCTGGTCCAGTCGAGATCGCTCAACGATCCCTCTCCACCGCGATGAAGTCCGCTGCTGAGATACACCAGCCGATCGGGGCGCTTCATCAGGGCGGTGAGCAAATAGGGCGCGAGCGTGTTGACCGCCAAAGTGGAGGCGTGGCCTTCGGGCGTCGGGCCGCGGCTGCGCTCGGTATAGACCCCGGCGTTGTGGATGACCGCGTCCATTCGTCCGATTGCGTTGACCTGATCTGCCAAATGTCTGGTCTGGGCGACGCTTTTGAGGTCGCCGATCACGACCCGTGCGGATTGCGATTCAAGCCCGGCGATTGCCGCCGCACGTTCCGCCGATCGTGCGTGCAGGACGATTTGGTGGCCTTGTTCGAGGAGAGACTGGGCAGCTGCGCGGCCCAGACCGTCCGTGCTGCCCGTGATGAAGATGATTGCCATTGCCGCTCCTGTCCGGTCCCCGCTTCGGCGCCTCCGTCGAAAGCTCAAGGAGAAATGCGACATGTTCGACTGATCATGCCGTGGCGCAAGGAGCGCCGAACGAAGACATCACAACCGAACAATCTTCCAGGACGCGCATTAACATTCGATAAGTGGGGAATGACCGCATGTCGAATTTCGTCATGCTGCTGGTCGAGGACGACTCGCTCCAGCGCGAAGTTCTATCCGACCTTCTCAAGGACGAAGGGTTCGAAGTTGTCGAATGTGCCACCGCGGAAGCGGCGGAGCTTATCGTCGCGTCTACGGGCAGTGAGCTACGGGCGCTCATTACCGATCACAACCTCGCGGGAAGAATGACCGGGCTCGAGCTCGCAGAGTACGCTCGCAGTGCTCATCCGGGGCTCAACATCGTGCTGATGTCGGGGACGGTGATGGCGCCGCTGCCGCCCAATACGACCTTTTTGCGCAAGCCGTTTGCGCCCGCCCATTTGCTGGCGGCCGTGTAGAATCAGAATGCCCTTGAGGGTCATCCGCCCGAATTTTCCGCGCCGACGGCGTTCTCGCTTTCCGGCACCGTCAGCCGGACCGAGTGACCCTGCCGCATGGCGAGCGATGCCGCGGCCACAGCCGCCTCGAAAGCGGCTTCCTTGGTCTGGTAAGTGTTCCGGATTTCGCCATCGTGGTCGACATGCCAGGCACCATCCGTGCCAACGATATCATAGGCTGCGAGGCCCATAGTCTATCCCTCCTTTCATGCGTCCGGGGTCGCCTTGGACGCCTGGGTGCTGCTCACCGGGTCCGACGCCGGGAAACTGTCCTTCAAGCCCTTGTCCAACTCGTCGTCCCTGGCCTTGTCGCGTCGGATGCCGCGCTTGAGATCTTCCGCGTTCTTGTCCGGCGGTGCCGGATCGAATTTCTCGGTCATGCAAGTGTCCTTTCATGGCTCAAACGCCTTGAGCGCCCAACCGTTCCTTTCCAGGAACCAAAGCCAGTATCGCTACCGCCGCGCGGCGAGCACGTTCGAAGGAGAAATTTGCAACGCTGCGCGCCTCTCGCTGAGGGCATGATCGAACAGTTCGAGCACCAGGCCGAAGGCTGCCAGCTCCTCCTCCTCGATGGCGCCGTCATCGTAGCAGCCAAGTGTTTCGACGATGATGGCGTCGACCTCCTGCTGCATCGCCAGCAGTTCGTGGTCGAACTCCGCAGTGCGCACCTTGGAAACCAGCGCCAGGATTCTGTTGCGATGGCCAGTGTTCTCGTCGCGTTCATCCCGATTCAGATATTGACGCAGCCAGGCGCCGGCCGAACCAATGCCGGAGAGAAGCAGGAGCGCAAACCAGAAATAGTCGCCGTATCTGTCGAGGAAGGTGCGCTCGGTCCCGTCGATCACGGCCGCCGCTCCCCGGTGAACCGGCAGCTCGGCTTCTTTCTCGGTGTCCGGCTTGGTGATCTGCGCAGCGCCAGGCACCTGCCTGGCAATCGCCTGGCGGAGGGCGAACTGCTGGCGGTAAAACGCCGCCACTGTCGTTTCGGACAAGGCATTCCGCGCGACGATCAAATGGCTGACACTGACGGTCTCAACCTTGTCATCCGGCCGGGCTGGACTCGCATTGAAAATGCTTGGCGGAATTTCCTCCGATTCGTAACGAGGATGCTTCAGGGCGATGGCTTCCGATGCGTCGATCGCGAGAAATTTCGGCTCGCCACGCGTCCGGGCGGTCGCGGCAATCGCGTCGGCGGTTATCTTGCTATCGAGCGGGCCGACAGCCATGAAGGCGTCGAGGCTCGGGTCACGCGCCAGCTCCTCAAGCTGGCCCGTGCCGAATTGAGCGACCGTGACCTTGTCCGGCTCCACACCGGCGGCGCTCAGGATGACTCTCAGCAACGCGGCGTTCGCCGGGGTCGCGCCGATCACCCCCACCTTGTGTCCCGCGAGATCGGCGACCTCCTTGATTTTCGGCGCCGGCCTTCGCTTGGAGCCCTTGCCCGCAACTCCCGAAGAAGACCACAGCACGACGAAGTTCTTGCGCAAGATGACGACTGTTTGCGCGTCGGCCGGCATTTCAAGATCGCCGCGACCCACCGCAAGGTCGGCCTTGCCGGCACCGAGCAGAGCGAGAGCTTCGGCAGCCCCGGCGGTCGTGATCGGAGACAGCCTCACGGTCCTGCTCTCGCTGGCAAAGGCCTCGGTCATCGCCTCGATCACTTTGTGATCGTTGCTTCCCGGCGGTCCGACGGCAATCCGAAGAGTTATCGGCCGCAGCGCGTAATACAATGTACCCGCAGCGGCGCCGAAAACGAGAAATCCGATGGCTAAAATCAGCAGCAGGGTCTTCGTCTGTCTCCGCCCTCGGCGGGCTGCGTCACTGCGTTTCATCGGAGCATCAGACGAGGACATTTGCCGCTGCCGGTTGGAGGCCAAAATCGCTGCCTGTTTCGGAAGAGTATCATGCTGTTCTGGAAAACGATAATATCCGAGCAGCGCCAATAGTTTCTTGGGGCCGGCGTGAGCTCTTCGAGCTCGCGCCATCATCTCTGATTCCGCACTTCACGCAACGATTGCCGGATTGACGGCACACCACCTTGATCGTCTTCGCCAAATAGACCACCATCGCGCGATTGACCGCTCACGGGCAGAATGGGCGAGGAAACGCGAATGTCCGAGCTTCCTGGATCTGGCCTGACTGAACGGACGCCGTCGGCGCTGACCATGCAGATGCTCGCGCACGCGCCGATGAGCGACATCATCGATGCCTTGGCCGGCGGGCGGATCACCGCGAGGGCGCTGGCCGAATTCTATCTCGCGCGCATCGCGGCCTATGACCGCGACGGGCCTAAACTCAACTCGGTCCGCGCACTCAATCCCGATGCGCTCGCGGGCACGCTCGACGGCATGAGGCCGTCGGCCCAGCGGCCGCTGGCGGGCGTGCCGATCCTGCTGAAGGACAATATCGCGACGGGCGACGAGCAGCCGACCACGGCGGGTTCGCTGGCGCTGGAGGGCGCGCGCGCCAGGGATGATGCCACCATCGTCAAGCTGCTGCGGAGCGCCGGCGCGGTGATCCTGGGCAAGGCGAACCTGACGGAGTTCGCCAACATGCTCGCGATCGACATGCCCTCGGGCTATTCATCGCTGGGCGGCCAGGTGAAGAACCCCTACGCACCAGGGCTGATGGACGAGCACGGCATCCCGGTTCTGACCCCAGGGGGCTCAAGCTCGGGTTCGGCGGTCGCGGTGGCGGCCGGACTGTGCGCGGCCTCAATAGGCACCGAAACCTCGGGCTCGCTGCTGTTTCCCGCCGGCCTGAACGGACTCGTCACCGTGAAGCCGACGGTCGGGCTGATAAGCCGCGCCGGCATCGTGCCGCTCGCGCACAGCCAGGACACCGCCGGGCCTATGACGCGCACGGTGCGCGATGCGGCGATGCTGCTGAATGTGCTGGCTGCCAAGGACCCGCTCGACCCAGCGACGCAAGATCAGCGGCGGCCGGCCGACTACACCGCCGGCCTCGTCACCGACGCGATGAAGGGCGCGCGCATCGGCGTGCCGAGCGATCCCGCTGACCCGCTGAACGATTGCTATTACGGCAAGCTGCCGGCCAAGTCGGCCAAGCTGATGGCTGGGGTGATCAAGGTGCTGGAAGATCTCGGCGCCATCATCGTGCGCGCCAGCATGCCAACTCTTGGCTGGATCGGTGGGCCGGGCACGACCATGTCCGTGCTCAACCGCAATCCGCTGAGCGCCCACAAAGGCACGGTCGCAAGGCCGCCGGTCGTCTTTCTGTACGAGCTGAAGCACGATCTCAATCTCTACCTGAGGGATTGGGCGACCAACACTGACATCAAGACCATGGCCGACATCGTGGCCTTCAACGCCGCGAACGCCGACAATGCGCTGCGTTTCGGACAGGACCACTTTCTCGCCGCTGACTTGACCAGGGGCGATCTCAGCGAGCCCGAATACAAGTCCGCACGTGCCATGGACCTGCTCTCCGCCAGGACGCGCGGTATGGACGCCTATATGAACCAGCACGAGCTCGATGCGGTGCTATTCCCCGGCGCCTATGGCGCCGCAATCGCCGCCAAGGCAGGGTATCCCAGCGTCATGGTGCCTGGCGGCTTCGTCTCGGGGACAGACGACGGCAAAGACACACCCGACTATCCGCTCGGCGTCACTTTCGCAGGGCGCGCCTGGAGCGAGCACAAGCTGCTGCGGCTGGCGTATGCCTTCGAGCAAGCAACCGACGCACGCAAGCCGCCGCCGGCTTTGCCCGAGCTGTGATGTCGCCCGCGTCAGCGCGAGCTTGCGAGATCGAACCGTCATTCCGGAGCGCGCCAATTGGCGCCGGCCCGTAATGACGGTGGGACCAGCTTGATCCTCCCCGCCAGATAGACCACCATTGCCTCCTTACCGCTCACAGCAAGAATGGGCGAGGAAACGCGCATGAACGCAACTCCCGGATTTGGCCTCGTCGAGCGGGCACTGGCGATCGCGCCGCTCGTCACCAGCGAGGCTGACGAGATCGAGCGGACGCGGCGGCTGACGCCGCCCGTCGTCGACGCGCTGATCGAGAACGGGCTCTATCGCGCGCTGCTGCCGCAGAGCCTTGGCGGCGTCGAAGCGCCGCCGGAAGCGTTCATGCAGATGCTGGAGGAGATCGCGAAAGCCGATGCCTCCACCGCCTGGTGCCTTGGTCAATGCGCGGTCTGCGCGATGATCGCGGCCTCGCTCGACCACGACACCGCGCAGGAGATCTTCAACACGGCGCCCGGCATCCTCGCCTGGGGCGCGATCGCGCATGAGGCGCGCATCGTCGAGGGCGGCTATCGCGTCACGGCGCGCTGGGAGTTTGCCTCGGGCTCGCGGCAGGCGAGCTGGCTCGGCGCGCATGTCCGCATCGTCGGCGCCGACGGCGCGCCGCGCAAGAACGTAGACGGCTCGGCGGAGCTGCGCACCATCCTGTTTCCGGTCGCGAGCGCCGTGCTGCACGATGTCTGGCGGGCGATCGGGCTCGCCGGTACCGGCACCGATTCCTACGAGGTCGCCGACCTGTTCGTCCCCGAGCGCTTCACGGCATTTCGTGACGTGCCGTCCGCGCTGCGCGAGCAGGGTCCCCTTTACAGGATCGGCACCGGCTCGACCTTCAGCCTCGGCTTTGCCGCGGTGTCGCTCGGCGTGGCGCGCGCCACGCTGGATGCCGCAATCGCGCTGGCGCGCGGCAAGCATCAGTCGCTGGCGGCCAACGCCATGCACGACAACCAGGCGGTCCAGGGCCTGATCGGCCGCACCGAGGGCGATCTTCGCGCTGCGCGCGCCTATCTCTATGCGACGGCAAGTGCGATGTGGCGCGATCTCTGCGCGACCGGCGCGTTCAGCGCGGCGCATCGGAGCTCGGTTCGCCTCGCCGCGACCTGGACCATTCACCAGGCGGCCAAGGTGGTCGACGCCGCCTATCACATGGCCGGCGCAACCGCCGTATTCCGCAGCAATCCGTTCGAGCGCCGGTTTCGCGACATGCACGCCATCGCCCAGCAGATCCAGGCGCGCGACACGCATTACGAAGATGTCGGTAAGATGATCCTTTCAGGGGATCGCTGACGTCGACCAGTTTGCGAAAGTGCACGCACGCTGACCTATATTGAGTTCGCCATCCGCGTCTTCGTCGCTGAACCTTTGGGGATTTTCCCGGACCAATTTCTATAGCTGCAGAAACGACGGCTTTCCGCTGTGACCGCGCCGACCATTTGGAAGTGATAATTCTGAATTTTTTGTAGCGCGCTGCCTTTGCGCAAGAGAGGTCCATTATGGGCCGAACAGCTGGCAAGAAAGTCAGTTGCCATGCCATACGGCGCCATTCGCCGGGATGGTATCAACCTAGCATTCTCATTGTTGCCATCGTCTGCATCGCATGCACTGTCCTGTTCGCGAGCGAAGCTCTGGCTCAATGCTCGGCGCGAGACGTCCTGCGGAATCACCTGAAGCTCAAGCAAGCGCCGTCTGATGGGCCGCAAGTCCCGATCAAATCCGCCGTCGATCACCCCGTGTGGAAGACGATCAGGATCGGGACGTTTGCTAACTTCTTCGCCCTCAGCAACGCTTTGGATGCGGCAGGTTGCGGCATCGGAAACTCGGCCGGCGAAATTCTCGCGCGACCGACGTTTACCGTTAGCGCCAAGACAACGAGCGTAGAGCTTTTCACGGTGTCGGCGGCCGACCTGGGCTTTCGGACCGACACAGCGTTGCTGGCGGACATTTATGCGCGGGCCAGACAGTTGGGTTTCGGCCTTGCGGCTGCAGAAGTGGGACCACAACTGAGGCTTCAATATTTCGACCAGCCGATCGGCGAGTTTCTCATCATCGGAATGGAGCCAATCAGGACCTGGCAGGGCGCCCCCGTCATCTTGAATGTCGCCAACGGCGGCGCGGGACTCATTCTCATCGGCCAGGATGGCGGCGCCGACGCACAGATCCCCGCGGCATCCCGTTTTGTATTCGTGCGGAGCAACCAAACCGCTCCTGCCGAGGGGCATGAGGCCGTATCGCTTGTCGGTCACTGAACTTTCAACTGTGCGCAGCTCGAGTAGCAAGGCGGCTCCTCCAGCGTGACCGGAGAAGGCGCCGTGAGGCGCAACGCGGCTCGTCTCGCCGCGACCTGGATCATCCATCAAGCTGCGAAGGGCGTCGACACCGCCCAGGGTCGGCGCGACCGCCGTGTTCCGCAGCAATCCGCTCGAGCGCCGCTTCCGCGACATGCATGCCATCGCCCAGCAGATCCAGGCACGCGACACGCACTATGAGGATGCCGGTAAGATGACCCTTGCCGAATACCGATAGTCGAGAGCGAATGACGCTGCGGCGCTTTGTCTCTCGTGACGACGAACGGCCGGGTCATGCTCTGCCCATGCGTTCACTGCATTGAGTCATGCAAACGGGCCGTAGCGATTTCCGTGGAAACACGGAGGCCAGCCGCCTTGTTGTTAAGCAATTTCTGGGACCGTTTCGCAAAGCAAGTTTTGGAAATGCCTGGGAATTTCAGATGTTCAAACTCAAGTCGATTGCGGCCCGCCTCGTTCTCGCCATCGCGCTCACTGTCGCGGTGGCCTGCGCCATCCTCTCCGGCTTTTCGATCACCCAGCAGCGGGCACTGACGCAGATGGCGCTCGATCAGCAGCTCAAGCTGCAATATGAGAGCGTGATCGCGGCGATCGACTACGAGGGGCGTTCGGCGCTGGCGGTCTCGTCCGTCATTGCGGCGCTGCCGCCGGTCGGCGACGCCATTGCCAGGGGCGACCGTGACAGCCTGACCACCCTGCTCGGCGATGCCAACAAGGCGCTGAAGGCGCAGGGCATCCCGCTGATCACCTTCCAAGTTCCGCCGGCGATCTCGTTCTTCCGCGTCCACATGCCCAAGTCCTTCGGCGACGACGTCTCCGGGCGCCGCGCCACCGTGGTCGAGGCGCTCAAGACCGGCCGCCAGATCGTCGGCGTCGAGCCGGGCCGCGAGGCGCTCGGCATCTTTGGCATGACGCCCATCGTACGGGACGGAAAAAATCTCGCCAACGTCGACGTCGGCGCCGCCTTCGGCAAGGAATTCGTCGAACGCGCCAAGAAGCGCTTTGGGATCGACCTCGCGGTCTATTCCGTCGACGGCAATAATCTGAACAAGCTGTCCTCGACCTTCGGCGAGAACGCGGTCGCAAAGCCAGACGAGTTGAGAGCCGCGATCGACGGCGCGCCGCTGCAGCGCGAGGCCGAGCTCGACGGTCATCCGGTCGCGGTCTATGCCGGGCCGATCAAGAACTATGCCGGCGCGCCGGTCGGCGTGGTCGAGATCATCAAGGATACGACCGAATACGAGGCCGCCTTCGCGGCCGCAGAGCGCCATCTGATCCTCGGCACGGTGGCGATCCTCGCCGCCGCCATCCTGTTGGCATTCCTGCTCGGACGCGGGCTGTCGCGGCCGCTCACCGCGATCACAGCCGTGATGAACCGTCTGTCGAGCGGCGATACAAGCGTCACAATTCCCGGCAGCGAACGCCGCGACGAGCTCGGCACTATGGCCAAGTCGGTCGACGTGTTTCGCCGCAACATGCTCGAATCCGTCGCGATGCGCGAGGCGCAGGAGGCCGACAAAGCCAAAGCGGAGGTCGAGAAGCAGGTGCTGCAGCGCCGGATGGCGGATCGTTTCGAGGCCGACGTCAAGGGCGTGGTCGCAGCGGTCGCCAAGGCGACCGAGGGCATGCAGAACGTCGCCGGAGAGATCACGTCCAGCGTCAACGGCACCTCACAGCGAGCCTCCGCGGCGGCAACCGCCTCCGAAGAAGCCTCAACCAGCGTCAACGCGGTCGCGGCCGCGACCGAAGAATTGGCCTCGTCGGTCAACGAGATCGGCCGTCAAGTCACCCATTCCAGTCAGGTTGCCAGCGGCGCGGTTGTGAAGGCCGCGGAGACGACGGAGATGGTCACGAGCCTTGCGACGGCTGCCGAGCGCATCGGCGACGTGTTGCGTCTCATCAGCGAGATCGCGAGCCAGACCAATTTGCTGGCGCTCAATGCCACGATCGAGGCCGCGCGCGCCGGCGAGGCCGGTCGCGGCTTTGCGGTGGTTGCGTCCGAAGTAAAGGGGCTCGCCAGCCAGACCGCAAAGGCTACCGATGAGATCGCAAGCCAAGTCACCGCGATCCAAGCCGCCACCGGCAATTGCGTCACGGCAATCTCCGGCATCAGCGACACCATCCGCGAGATCAGCGGCATCGCCACCACCATTGCCGCCGCGGTCGAAGAGCAGGGCTCGGCAACGCGGGAGATCGCTCGCAGCGTACAGCAGGCCTCCGCCGGCACCACCGACGTCTCCGCCAATGTCGCCGGCGCAAGCCAGGCGGCGGACCAATCGCGGGAGCTGGCGGGGAATGTGATGGTGGCCTCAGGTGAGCTTGGCGAGCATGCGTCGGCGCTGATGAAGAGCGTGGACACGTTTTTGGCGGGGCTGCGGGCGGCGTAAGGGACCCCGCAAGCGGGGGCAGCGCCGCTGCAGCGACCGATCACGCCACCAGCGCGGCGTCCTCGTCTAATCCATCGATGCCGCGCTGCGCGGCGAGCAGGCTGATGATCTCGGCGTTCGGCCGGGCCTTGCTGAACAGAAAGCCCTGGCCTTCGTCGCAACCTTCGGCGCGGAGGCAGCTCAGCTCGGCTTCGGTCTCGACGCCTTCGGCGGTGATGGTGACGCCGAGGCCTTTGCCGAGGCTGACGATGGAGCGGATGATCGCCTGGGCCTCGCGATTGGCGCCGAGATCGCGCACGAAGGACTGGTCGATCTTGATCTTGTCGAACGGGAAGCTGCGCAGATAGCTCAGGCTGGAATAGCCGGTGCCGAAATCGTCCATCGAGATGCGCACGCCGAGCGCGCGCAACGCGTGCAGCGTCGCCAGTACCTGGGCGCTCTTCTCCAGCAGCAGCGTCTCCGTGATCTCGAGCTCGAGCCGCCGCGGCGGCAGGCCCGAATGCTTCAGCGCATCCGTCACCATCGAAAGCAGATTGCCGCTGCGGAACTGGAGCGGCGACAGGTTGACGGCGACGCGGACGTCGTCAGGCCAGGTCGCAGCGTCGTGACAGGCCCGGCGCAGCATCAGACCGCCGAGCGGATTGATCAGCCCGGTTTCTTCCGCGACGGGAATGAACTCGGCCGGCGAGACCATGCCGCGCTCGGCATGCGGCCAGCGTACCAGCGCCTCGAAGCCGGTGATGCGGCCGCTCTGGAGGTCGATCAGCGGCTGGTAGTACGGCCGCAGCACGTCGTTCTGGATCGCGTCGCGCAGCTCGACCTCGATCTTGCGGCGGGTCTGCGCTTTCGCATCGAGCGCCGCCTCGAAGAACGCGAACGAGCCGCGCGCATCCAGCTTGGCGCGCGACAGCGCCATGTCGGCGCTCTTGAGCAGCTTTTCGGAATCGTCGCCGTCGCCCGGCGCCATCGCGATGCCGATGGAGGCGCTGATCACCACGGAATGGCCGTCGAGCAGATAGGGATCGGCGATGGCTTCGAGCAGGCGCTTGGCCAGCAGCACCGCATCCTCGGGACGCGTCAGGCCGCTCTGCACGATTGCGAACTCGTCCGAGTTCAGCCGCGCCAGCGCGTCCTCCTCGCGCAGGGTCGAACGCAGCCGCTTGCCGACGCCGCGCAGCAGCTTGTCGCCGACCGCGTGACCCAGCGTGTCGTTGACCGCCTTGAAATTGTCGAGCCCCAGCATCAGCAAGGCGACCTTGTCGGTACTGCGCCTCGTATGCAGCAGCATTTCGTCGACCTGCTGGCGCAGCAGATTGCGGTTTGGCAGACCGGTCAGCCCGTCATGCTGGGCCATGAAGGAGAGCCGCGCCTCGGCGCGCTTGCGCTCGGTGATGTCCATCAGCGCGAGCAGCACCGCGGGCCGCTCGGCATAGGTCAGTTCGCGGGAATAGATTGCAAGGTCGATCAGGGCGCCGTCGGCCTTGACGTGCTTCCAGGTGCGTCCGGCCTGCTCCTCGCCGGCCGAATCGGCGGTCCAGGGCGGCTCGCTGTCGAAAGCCTGAAGGGAACGGATCGTCAGCTGCTCGAACTCGGCGCGGCTGTAGCCGTAATGGGCGACCGCGGCATCGTTGACGCCGAGGATGCGCTCGTCGTCCAGTGCGCAGACGATCATGGGGACGGGATTGCCGTCGAACAGCAGGCGGAACGAGGCCTCGCGCTGCTTCAACTCGGTGATGTCGACGCGCAGGCCGACGACGCCGCCGTCGTCGGTCAGCCGCTCGTCGATCAGGATGACGCGGCCGTCCGCCAGCTTCTGCTCGTGGCGCGAGCCGGGCTGATAGAGCTTTTGCAGCCGCTCGGCGATCCATTCTTCCTCGTGGCCGGCGGCTTCCGGATAGTCGCCGCGGGCGACGCCAATGCGGAGCGTGTCCTCGAGGCGCGCGCCTTCCTCGAACAGATCGGCGGTCTTGCTGTAGATCTCCGCGTATTGCTTGTTCCAGAGGACGTAGCGGCCCTCGGCATCGAGAAACACGATGCCTTGCGGCAGGATGTCGATGGCCTGGCGCAGGCGCTCGTGGGATTTTCGCGCTTCCGCGATCGCAGCCTCAGCCTCGGCACGGCTGCGCAGAACTTCGTCGCGTTCGGACGGAAGATGAGGGGCGCGCGCAAAGCGCGGCTTGCGCGGGTGCAGGCCGGACCTGCCAAGCACGCTTCCCTTTCGCTTTTTTGGTTTTCGAGACCCCGAACTCAACTTCACTCGTCCCAGTCGCACCCAGCGACCGCAACTCTTGGGGCAAGTGTCTGAAAAAAAAGTAATCTTGGGTGGCATGGCGATTGGACGCACGGTCTGGCAGCCACGAAAAAGCAGCCCTTGTTGCCCATTTGCAAGGCGCGGCAGCGCCGATGGGCGCTCCAAGCGCATCGCATCGTCGTGATCGGAGCACGAGATGGCGCAAAATTGCGCGCCGCCTTGAATCATTTCCGGGATCGCGCGGGATTGCATGCAGAAGGGAGTGAGCACGCGTCCCGCGCACGAATTTTGGTCAATGCACGAGAGGGTTATCGCGTCGTTAAAAATCGGCCGGCCGCGCTGGGAACCGCAACTTTTGAACGAAATTTCAGCGGAAGGACCGTTTCTTAACCCTGGCGCGGTGTTGGGCTATAAGGATGTCAGCATGAGTCCCCGCCGCCTCGCCCCTCTCCTGCTCGTCATGACGCTCCTGGCCGCCGGCGACGCGCTGGCCCAGGACAAGGGCAGCGTCAACCCAAAACCGCTGCCGCCGCTCGCCAATCCGAACGATCCCAGTATTGGCGCCAAGGAGCTGTTCGCGCGAAAGCTGCTGCCGTCGAAGGGACCGGCGCACGTCATCGGCTCCTACACCAAGGGCTGCATCGGCGGCGCCGAGCAGATGCCGCTCAACGGCGACGATTGGCAGGTGATGCGGCTGTCGCGCAATCGCAACTATGGTCACCCCGCGATGATCGCGCTGATCAAGCGGCTTGCGGCGAGGGCGCACAAGGACGCGGGATGGCCAGGCATCCTGGTCGGCGACATCGCCCAACCGCGCGGCGGGCCGGCGCTGTCCGGCCATGCCAGCCACCAGATCGGCCTCGATGCCGACATCTGGCTGACGCCGATGCCCGACCATCGGCTCTCGCGCGAGGAGCGCGAGGACATGTCGGCGGTGATGATGGTGCGCCCGGATCGGCTCGACATCGATCCAAAGGTGTTCACGCCGGGCCATGTGCTGGTGCTGCGCGACGCGGCGCAGGAGCCGGCGGTGCAGCGCATCTTCGTCAATGCCGCGATCAAGAAGGCGCTGTGCCGCGAGGCCAAGGGCGACCGTTCCTGGCTGTCGAAGATCCGGCCGTGGTGGGGCCACGACTATCATTTCCACATCCGCATGCGCTGCCCGGCGGGCGCGAGCGACTGCGAGGGCCAGCCGTCGCAATCCGACGACGAAGGCTGCAAGCCCTCCGATCTCGCCTATTGGTTCAGCGACGGCGTGCTGCACCCCAAACCGCCGCCGGAGCCGCCGAAGCCGAAACCGCCCATGACGCTGGCGCAGATGCCGGCGGCGTGCAAGGCCGTGCTGCACGCGGGCAATGCGAAGCCGTAAAGCCTCCGCGGTCGTCCCCGGGATGACGAATCCCTGGTTGGCGCCATGCGAACCGTCGCCTTTGACCTGTTCCGCCACCCTGTTATGATGACCCAGCGATCGCTTGCCGGACCGTAAGTCCGTCGGGCTTGCCGGAACAGCGCTTCCGCCGGTCGCAAGCCTCATTCAACCAACGCCGTCTTGCGCGCGCCGCCTTGCGTGCCGTGAGCGCGCGCATGGAGCGCTTCCGATGTCCCGCCTTTCCGTGCTTCTTTCGGCTTTGTTCCTTCTGGCCGCGGGCCTTTCGCCTGCTAGAGCCGAGGACAAGACCATCACCGTGTTCGCGGCAGCCTCGATGAAGAACGCGCTCGACGAAGTCGACGCCGCCTACACCGCCAGGACCGGCGTCAAGTTCAGCGTCAGCTATGCCGCAAGCTCCGTGCTCGCCAGGCAGATCGAGCAGGGCGCGCCGGCCGATGTGTTCGTCTCCGCCGACACCGACTGGATGGACTACGCGATCTCCAGGAAGACCATCAACGAGCCGACCCGGGTCAATTTGCTCGGCAACAGCATCGTGCTGATCGCGCCGAAGGATTCCAGGCTCGACAACGTGCCCATCGCGCAGGGGTTCGACCTCGCAAAACTCGCCGGCGACGGCAGGATCGCGACCGGCGACGTCAAATCCGTGCCGGTTGGGAAATATGCCAAGGCGGCGCTTACGAGCCTGGGGGCCTGGCAGGCGGCCGAGCCGAAATTCGCCATGGCCGAGAGCGTGCGTGCCGCGCTGACGCTGGTCGCGCGCGGCGAGGCCAACCTCGGCATCGTCTATTCCACCGATGCCAAGGTCGAGCCCGGCGTGAAGATCGTCGGCACCTTCCCGGCGGATTCGCATCCCGCGATCATCTATCCCGTCGCTGCGACCACGACTGCAAAGGGCGAGACCAGCGACTACCTCGCCTTCCTGCGCTCGACCGCCGCCAAGACCATTCTTGAAAAATTCGGTTTCAAGTTCCTGATCAGCCCCTCGACTTGATTTGCGATTTGATGCTCGACATCTCTCCCGCCGAATGGACGGCGATCCTGCTCTCGCTCAGGGTTGCCGTGATCGCGACGCTGGTGGCAACGCCGTTCGGCATTGCGCTGGCATGGCTGCTCGCGCGGCGTGATTTCTGGGGCAAGTCGGTGCTCGATGCGCTGGTGCATCTGCCGCTGGTGCTGCCGCCTGTCGTCACCGGCTATCTGCTGCTGCTCACTTTCGGCCGGCGCGGGCTCGTCGGCGGTTTCCTGGCGGACCATCTTGGCATCGTCTTCGCCTTCCGCTGGACCGGTGCTGCGCTTGCCTGCGGCTTGATGGCGTTTCCGCTGCTGGTGCGTCCGATGCGGTTGTCGATCGAGGCGATCGACCGCCGGCTCGAGCAGGCCGCCGAGACGCTCGGCGCTACTCCTTTCAAAGTGTTTTTCACGGTGACGCTGCCCTTGGCGCTGCCCGGCGTGCTCGCCGGCATGGTGCTCGGCTTTGCGAAAGCGATCGGCGAGTTCGGCGCCACCATCACCTTCGTGTCCAACATTCCCGGCGAGACTCAGACGATTTCGTCCGCGATCTATTCGCTGATCCAGACCCCGGACGGCGACGCCGCCGCGGGACGGCTCGTGATCGTCTCGATCGTGCTGGCGCTCGGTGCGCTGATTGCCGCCGAATGGTTCGCCCGCCGCGCCACCGCGCGCCTGCACGGGAATTGACCATGCTGCGTGTCGACATCGAAAAGCAGCTCGGCGAGTTCTCGCTGTCCGCCGCTTTCGCGAGCGAGGGCCGCGTCATCGGCCTGTTCGGAGCGTCGGGCGCCGGCAAGACCTCGCTGGTCAACATGATCGCGGGACTGCTGCGGCCCGACCGCGGCACTATCGTGATCGACGGCGAGACCGTCGACGACAGCGCGGCCGGCATTCATGTCCCGACCTGGCGCCGCCGCATCGGCTATGTGTTCCAGGATGCGCGGCTGTTTCCGCATCTCAACGTCGCGCAAAATCTCGACTATGGCAGGCGGATGAACGGCCTCGCGCCCGATCCGGCGCAGCACAAGCGCGTCATCGAGCTGCTCGACATCGGCGCGCTGCAGGGTCGCCGCCCCGGAAAGCTCTCCGGCGGCGAACGCCAGCGCGTCGCGCTCGGTCGCGCGCTGCTGTCGAGGCCGCGCCTGCTGCTGCTCGACGAGCCGCTCGGCGCGCTCGACGAGGGTCGCAAGCTGGAGATCCTGCCCTATCTGGTGCGGCTGCGCGACGAGGCCAACGTCCCCATGGTCTATGTCAGCCACGACGTCGCCGAGCTGCGCCAGCTCGCGACGCAGATCGTGATGCTGAAGCAGGGCCGCGTGACGTCGTTCGGCGGGGTTAAGGTGTTGACGTGAGGGGGGCGTTGAGCAGGCAACGGTTGAGGCAAGCCGCCGGCCCACCCTCCGCCGTCGTCCTGGCGAAAGCCAGGACCCATACCGCGTGATCTATCAGCGGCCGGTGGTGTGCGTACCAGCGAAGAAAACGTGACTGCCGGTGTTCGCAAAACTACTCCCCGGGGTAATGGGTCCTGGCTTTCGCCAGGACGACGTTGGGGAGGCATGTCGCTTCAACGATTCTCACGGCCACGACGCGCGAAACGCCGCTAAACTCCCGCCACCGAGCTCCACAAATCCGCCAGCTTGCGCCGCAGCGCCTGCCTGCGCGTCAGCGGCGGGGGCGTTTCCTCGTCTTCCGGCAGGCGCAGGCCGACGACGTTGACGCGGCCACCGGAGATCGAGCGCGCCACAAGCACGATCGGATCCAGCACGAGCTCCGCCCCCTCTTTCGGCGCGCGGTCGAGATGCACGTCGAAATAATCAGCGAGCGTGTGCCCGCTCTCGTCCTCGCTCACCTTCACGCCGTAGATCTCCGCGAGCTCGGCGAGCGTGTGCTCGCCGGAGACCATGAAATCGCCCAGCAGATGCGGGTCCGGCGCCGAGCTCGGCTGCATGTCGACGAAGAAGCGGTCGAGCGATTCGGCCTTTTCCGGCGGCGCCAGCAGATAGATGTAGTCGCCAGGCGCGATGGGCTCGGCTTCAATCGGCGTCAAAATGCTCTCGTTGCGTATCACCAGCGTGGGCTTCGACCAGGACGGGATCAGGCCGCGGCGAAAATACAGGCTCTTCGGCCGCACCGGATAGCCGACGAGCTGCTGCTCGAGCTGCCCGGGCAGATCCAGTTCGACACGGCGCGGGCCGCGCTCGGCGCGCGGCAGCGCCACGTGCAGCTTGCGCGCGGCCGGCGCCAGGGTCCAGCCTTGCAGCAGGAGCGAGATGATGACGACGACGAAGGCGACGTCGAAATAGAGATAGGCCTTCGACAGCCCGACCAGCATCGGGATCGAGGCCAGGAAGATCGCGACCGCGCCGCGCAGGCCGGTCCAGGCGATGAAGATCTTTTCACGCCAATTGAAGCGGAACGGCGCCAGGCACACGAACACGGCGATCGGGCGCGCCAGCAGCATCAGGACGAATGCGATCCCGACCGCCGGCAGCACGCTGCCGCCGAGCCGGCTCGGCGAGACCAGCAGGCCCAGCAGCACGAACATCACGATCTGCGCCAGCCAGGTCGCGGCGTCCAGGAAGGCCACCACCGAATTATGCGCGCGCGTCGGGCGGTTGCCGATGATGATACCCGCGAGATAGACCGCGAGGAAGCCTGAGGCGTGCATGATCTGCGAGCCGCCGAAGATGACGAGCGCGGCGGTGGTGACGAACGGCGCATGGAGGCCCTGCGGCAGCGCGACCTTGTTGAGCGCGATGACGACCAGACGCCCGCCGATCACCCCGACGACGGCGCCCAGCACGGCCTCCTGCGCAAACTCCATCAGTACATGCGCGGCCGTGCCCGTTCCCAGCGAGATGTATTCGACCAGCATCAGGGTCAGGAAGATCGCGAAGGGATCGTTGGTGCCGGATTCCACCTCCAGCGTCGCGCCGACGCGCGGGCGCAGGCGCAGGCCTTGGGTATGCACGAGCAGGAACACTGCGGCCGCGTCAGTCGAGGCCACCACGGCGCCGACCAGCAGCGACTCCGTCCAGTTGAGGTCGAGCGCATATTTCGCGAACGGCGCCGTGATCAGGGCGGTCAGCAGCACGCCGACGGTCGCGAGCACCATGGACGGCGCCAGCACGGTGCGGATGCTGGCAAAGCGGGTCCGCAGGCCGCCGTCGAACAGGATCAGTGCGAGCGCGACCGAGCCGACCAGATAGGTGGTTCGGACGTCGTCAAACTGCAGCTGTCCGGGACCGGAATCGCCCGCGAGCATGCCGATCGCGAGGAAGACGAGCAGAAGAGGCGCGCCGAAGCGCAGCGCAAGCAGGCTTGACAGGATCCCGGCCAACACCAGGACGGCGCCGAGCAATATGGCGAGGCTGACAGTGTCGAGGGAAGCCATGCGGTGCTGCGGTTACTCCGGGAGATCGACGATTTCAGTCAGGCGGCCACCGGCCGGGCACTCCCTCGCCCCGCTTGCGGGGAGAGGTCGAAATTCGAGCGCAGCTTGAATTTCGGGTGAGGGGGACTCTCCGCGAGTCC
>NZ_JBVVPL010000048.1:0-44690 GCF_055807615.1 Bradyrhizobium sp. MV1.5
ACAACATGATGCGCTTCTTCGCCTTACACGCCAAGGCGCAAGCGGCATAAATAGGCGAGCCCGCACCAACAGGCGCCTACAAAGCCCCCATCAGCGGGCCGGTTCAGCTGAAAACCTTGGGGTCACCGCTCTCCAGGCAATGCAAAACTCTCCCGGCGGGAGCAAAACATTCTCAAGCTCTGAGGAGCCCGCTGCAAGCGGGCGTCTCGAAGGATCGAGGCCCCAACCGGGCCTGCATGGTTCGAGACGCGCGTTCCGCGCTCCTCACCATGAGGATCAACTACTCTCCCTTCACGAACCTCGCGAATGCATCCGCATAATCCGGGTGCCAGCGTGACAGCGGCGGGCGGTTCTCGACGATGTCGCCTGCGGCCCACAGCATGCGCTTTTCGTCGAGCGCGCGCGGGACGTCGTTGTCCGGACACAGGATGTAGAAATCGCCGGCCTCCAACCGCGCCAACATGAAGTTCACGGTCTGCTCGGCCGTCCAGGCGCCGGCCGGCTTCTCTGTCCGGCCCTTCGCGGTGAGGCCCGTAAAGACGAAGCCGGGAATCAGCAGATGCGCGGTGATGTGGCAATCTGCAGTGTTGCGCAGCTCGTGCTGGAGCGCTTCGGTAAAAGCCTTCACTCCGGCCTTGGAGACGTTGTAGGCGGGATCGCCGGGCGGGGTGGTGATGCCCTGCTTCGAGCCGGTGTTGATGATGAGGCCGGCCCTGCCGCGCGCGATCATGTTGGGCGCGAAGATGCGCGAGCCGTTGATGATGCCCCACATATTGACGCCGATGATGCGCTGCCAATTGTCGGGTTCGCCGAACAGCGTGCTGCCGGGCTGGATGCCCGCGTTGTTCATGAGGATGTCGGTGCCGCCGAAGCGCTCGCGCACGGCGCCCTCCAGTTCCGTCACGCTCTCGGCCTTGCTGACATCAATCGCGAAGGTCATCACATGTGTGGCGGACGTGACGGATGAGAGTCTTGTCGCGGCGTCCGCCAGCCGCGCCTGATCCGCATCGGCGATACATACCTTCATGCCATCGCGCGCGAACGCCAAAGCCGCGGCGAATCCGATCCCGGACGCGCCGCCGGTGATTACGGCAACATTGTCTTTGACGATGGCGGGATGCGGCATGGATCGTTCTCCGGGGGAGGGGGCTCGGTCGTGCTATAACATGGCACTCGCGCGACCCTGCACAAGTCGGCATGGGAGGTCTTCGTTCCGCGCCGACTTTATGCCTTTCCTTTACGCCTGTCCGGCATCGCAGTATTCTATCGACCCAACGATCCCGCCCAGATCGAACCAATCAATCATTTGACAGGGAGTTCAGCCATGGCTGTGTCGCAGGCTATTCCGATCACGCGCCATCCGTTCGCCAATGGGTCCTACAAGCAGATGCTGATCGACGGGAGGTGGGTCGACGCTGCCTCAGGCAAGCGCTTCGAGACCCATAACCCCGCGACCGGTGAACTGCTCGCAACCGTGGCCGAGGGCGACAAGGAAGATATCGACCGTGCAGTTGCTGCCGCCCGCCGCGCCTTCGAAGGGCCGTGGAGCAAGGTCAAGCCGTTCGAGCGGCAGAACCTGCTCCTGAAGCTTGCAGACCTCGTCGAGAAGAATTTCGACGAATTGTCGCAGCTCGACACGCTCGACATGGGCGCGCCGCTCAGCCGTACCCGCGCCTATCGCCTGCGCGCCGTCGGCATGCTGCGCTATTATGCCGGCCAGACCACCGCGATTCACGGCGAGACCATCGAGAACTCGCTGCCCGGCGAGATCTTCTCCTACACGCTGAAGGAGCCGATCGGCGTCGTCGGCGCCATCATTCCCTGGAATGGTCCGCTGACTGCGACGATCTGGAAGATCGGTCCGGCGATCGCGACCGGCTGCACCGTCGTGCTCAAACCCGCCGAAGAAGCGCCGCTGACCTCGCTGCGTATCGCCGAGCTCGCGATGGAAGCGGGCGTGCCGCCCGGCGTCATCAACGTCGTGCCCGGCTATGGCGAGACCGCGGGTGCGGCGCTTGCCTCGCACCACGGCGTCGACAAGGTTGCCTTCACCGGCTCGCATGTCACCGGCCAGTCGATCATCCGTGCCTCGGCCGGCAACCTCAAGCGTGTCTCGCTCGAACTCGGCGGCAAGTCGCCGGACATCGTGTTCGCGGATGCCGATCTCGATGCGGCCGTGCCGGGCGCCGCGATGGCCGTGTTTGCCAATTCGGGGCAAATCTGCAGCGCCGGCACCCGGCTGTTCGTCGAGCAGTCGATCTACGAGGAGTTCGTCGGCCGCGTCGCCGAGTTCGGCAAGAAACTGCAGGTCGGCAACGGTCTCGATCCCAACACCCAGATCGGACCACTGGTGTCCGAGCAGCAGCTCGAGCGCGTCACCAGCTATCTCGACATCGGCCAGAAGGAAGGCGCGCGGGCGCTCGCTGGCGGTGGCCGCGTCACTGAAGGCGCGCTTGCAAAAGGCTTCTTCGTGTCGCCAACAGTGTTCGCGGGCGTTCAGGACAATATGCGGATCGCGCAGGAGGAGATTTTTGGTCCCGTCATCTCTGCGATCGCGTTCAAGGACATGGACGAGTTGGTCAAGCGCGCCAACGCCACCACGTTCGGTCTCGGCTCGGGCCTGTGGACGCGGGACGTCAGCAAGGCGCATGCGGTCGCGAAGAGTCTGCGTGCCGGCTCGGTGTGGGTGAACTGCTACCAAGCGATGGACCCGGCCGTCCCCTTCGGTGGCTACAAGATGAGCGGCTACGGCCGCGAATCCGGCAAGCAGCACGTCGAGGAATATCTCAACGTGAAGGCCGTCTGGATCAAGACGGCCTGACGCGCCATCGCGTCCGGACTTCAGCGGTCGAGTCTTGCCTGCTGCGACGCGAGTCCGCTTGCGGCGACCAAAGGTTGTTGCCCGGACGCTACAAGCGGTTTGAAAGCGCGCGTCGTCCGCGATTTTACAAGACTTGCTATCCCATTTCGAATGTTGGCCGGTTAGTTCTGGTCACCGTCAATCTTCGGAATTGGAATATCGATAATGCTTCGCTTTGCTCCGATCGTGTTTGTGGCTTTGGGCGTCGCCTCGGCGTACCCCGCGCTCGCGGCCGACATGACCGCACGTGCGCCGGCGTACAAGGCCTCGCCACTGCCCGTCGCCTACAACTGGTCGGGCTTCTACGCCGGCGTGAATGTCGGATATGGGTGGGGCGATGGTGCGAACGATCTCGCGCCGCATGATCCGGTCTTCACCGCCGGCGTGCTCGACGTCGCACTGGCGGGCGGCCTTGTCCCTGCTTCGCTGGCAACAAACGCGCGTGGCGTGATGGGCGGCTTGCAGGCCGGCTACAATGTGCAGACGGGCTCGTTGGTGTGGGGCGTCGAAGCCGATATCGCGGCGGCCGACATCAAGGGTAGCTCAACGGTGACCCGAACCTTGCCGGTCTTCCCGACGATCATGACCACGCAAGATCAGAAGGTCGACTGGTTGGGGACCGTGCGAGGCCGGATCGGTGCTACCGTCGTGCCCGACTTGTTGCTGTACGCGACCGGCGGTCTTGCCTATGGGCACGTCAAGGCGTCGACGTCGATCGTGGATCCCACGGGTGCGAGCGGCACGCCCTGCCTCAATGTAATCTGTAGCGCCGGCGCGGTGGAAAGCTGGCGCGTGGGCTGGACGGTCGGCGGCGGTGGCGAGTACCGCTTTGCGTCGAACTGGAGCGTCAAGCTCGAATATCTCTACTACGATCTCGGCAGCGAGAGCTACACCATCTTCAATCCGCTGTTCCCTTTCACGCCCGGCCCGGCACGCGGCTTTGACTCAACCGCGAATTTCTCGGGCCACATCGCGCGCGTCGGTTTGAACTACAAGTTCGGCGCAGGCGCGGTCGTCGCAAAATACTGACCTGCAATTCTGAACAGACTACAAGCCCCGGGCTCGGCCCGGGGCTTTTTTTATTCCCCGCCTCTTTTGGCTGGCCAGCCATTCCCCCATGCAGCTTCCGAGCTGCGAGCCTTTCTCCTATGATCCTCGTCCTCTCATCGTTCATTTTGGGGCCGGCATGAAATTCGAGGCGTTGTTTCAACCGCTGCAGGTCGGGCCGTACAAGCTCGCGCACCGCGTCGCGATGGCGCCGTTGACGCGCATGCGGGCCGAGCGCGAGAGCTTTTCGCCGCGGCCGCTCAACGCCGAATATTACGGTCAGCGCGCCACCCGAGGCGGCCTGCTCATCGCCGAGGCCTCGCCCGTGCTCTCGCACGGCCGCGGCAATCCGGCGACGCCCGGCATCTATTCGGAGACGCAGATCGCGGGGTGGCGCAAGGTCGTCGACGCCGTGCACGCCAAGGGCGGCATCATCTTTCTCCAGCTCTGGCATGTGGGCCGCGTCTCGCATTCCTCCTTCCACGGCGGGGAGCTGCCGGTCTCTGCCTCGGCGATCCCGATCAGGGCCGAAGGCATGAAGGCAATGACCGCCGACGGCAAGATCTCCGACTATGAGACGCCGCGCGCGCTGGAGACGGACGAGGTCAAGGGCATCGTCGAGGCGTTCAGGCAGGGTGCGAAAAACGCGCTGGCCGCCGGCTTCGACGGCGTCGAGATCCACGGCGCCAACGGCTATCTGCTCGAGCAATTCCTGCAATCACGCAGCAACCAGCGCAACGATCAATATGGCGGTTCGATCGAGAACCGCGCGCGGCTTCTGCTCGAAGTGACCCAGGCCGCGATCGACGTCTGGGGCGCGGGCCGCGTCGGCGTGCGGCTGTCGCCCCACGGCATCGCCAATGATTCCGGCGAGCCCGATCCGATGCCGCTCTACACGCACGTGGTGAAGGCGCTCGACAAGCTCGGTCTTGCCTATCTGCATTTCATCGAGCCGCGCTCCAGCGGCTCGGGGCGCGCCGAAGTCAACTGGCAGAACGTGCCGTCGGCAATGCTGCTGTTCCGCCCGCTCTACAGCGGCGTGCTGATGACGGCAGGCGGGTTCACGGGCGAGACCGCGAACGCCGCGATCGCGGAGGGACATGCCGACCTCATCGCCTTCGGCCGCATCTTCATCTCCAACCCCGATCTGCCGCGCCGCCTGCAGCACGATTACTCTCTCACGCCGTATAACCGTGCGACGTTCTACGGTGGCGAGGAAAAGGGATATACGGACTATCCCGCGTATGACGAGCTGACGCCGGTCTGACATTGCTGTAGCCCGGATGAGCGAAGCGATATCCGGGGCCTTCACCCAAGCTCTGGTCTTCCCGGATGTCGCTTCGCTCACCCGGGCTACGGAGTTATCGTGTTGCCCCGACGGACGCCACGAATTCCGTCATTGCGACCGATGGGGGAAGCAACCATGGCCAAAGCCGCAGCCGCCGCAGGAGTTGCCACCGGGCAGTGCCTCTGCGGCAAGGTTACCTTCGAGATTGACGTCCCCGCACGCTGGGCCTGGCACGATCACTCCGCCGCCAGCCGTCGCGCCCACGGCGCCGCCTATGCGACCTATGTCGGAAGCTGGAAGAAGCGGTTTCGCATCACCGCAGGCAAGACGGCGCTGACGCGCTACGAGGACAAGACAACGAAGACCGCGCGCAGCTTCTGCGCGCATTGCGGTACGCCGATCGCATATGAGCGCCCGCGCGGGCCGCATATGGTCAACATCCCCCGTGCGCTGTTTAGGGAACGCACCGGCCGCCAGCCGCTCTATCACATCGCGATCGAGGAGCTGCAGGAATGGACCTATACCGGCGAGCCGCTGGTACCGCTGAAAGGCTTTCCCGGTGTGGTCTGGCAGCGCTCGAAAAAAAAGAAGCGGACGAGCGGCGAGGACCCGTTCGAGCTGGGGCGCGAGGAGATGTAGCGCACGCCCGCGCAACGCAGCCATGACCGCTCTTCCTTGCGCGCCTCCCGCGATTTCGGCCATCATGCGCCCGTCCTTGCGGCAACGTCCGCCTCTGGAGGAAACATGAAGAACAAGATCACCGGCCGCTCCGCCTTTCTCGCGCTGCTCAAGGACGAGGGCATCACGCATCTGTTCGGCAACCCCGGCACCACCGAGCTGCCGATCATGCACGCGCTGAAGGACCATCCTGATCTCACCTATGTAATGGCGATGCAGGAGAGCCTGGTGGTGGCGATCGCGGATGGCTATAGCCGCGCCTCCGGAAAGCTCGTCGCCTGCAACGTCCATGTCGCGCCCGGCCTCGGCAACGCGATGGGCTCGCTCTACAACGCCCAGTTCACAGGCACGCCGATGATCCTGACCGCGGGCCAGCAGGAGCAAGGCCACGGCCTGATGGAGCCGGTGCTGTACGGACCGCTGGTGCGCATGGCCGAGCCGCTGGTGAAATGGGCGGTCGAGGTGACGCGGCTCGAGGATCTGCCGCGCATCGTGCGCCGCGCCGCAAAAGTCGCGACCACGCCGCCGACCGGGCCGGTGTTCATTTCGTTGCCCGGCGACATCCTCAACAGCGAGGCCGGGATCGATCTCGGCCGCTCCACCCGCATCGACGCCCGCACAAGGCCATCGGACGAGGCACTCAAGGCGTTCGCCGCGCGGCTGCTCAGGGCCGAACGTCCTGTGATCGTCACCATGGACGAGGTGGTCAAAAGCGATGCGCTCAAGGAGGCCGCTGAGCTTGCCGAGCTATTGGGTGCGGCCGCGTACCAATCGTCGACGCCCTATGGCTCGCACTTCCTCTCGGAGAGCCCGAGCTTCGTCGGCACGCTGGCACGTGTCCAGAAAGTCGCGCGCGAGACGCTTGCGCCGTACGACCTCTTGATCGCGCTCGGCGGCGATCCCTTGCGGATGTCGGTCTACAGCGAGGTCGATGCGCTGCCGGAGGGCCTTGGCATCGTGCAGATCGGTCTCGGCGATTGGGAGATCGCCAAGAACTACGGTGCCGAGATCGCGCTTAAGGCGGATTTGAAGGAAACGCTGCGTGCGCTGATCCCGGTGCTGAAGGAGATCGGCGGCGCTGCCCTGGCGAACCGCGCGAAGCAACGTCTCGCCGAGCTCGCGCCGAAGAACTGGACTGCGCGGCGCACCACGCTGGTCGAGCAGATCGGCAAGGCCGCCGACCGCAGCCCCATCGATCCGGACTGGCTGGTGCTGCAAATGGTCGAGGCGATGCCCGACAACGCCATCCTCTTCGACGAAGGCCTCACCTCGAGCCGCCAGATCACGGCGCTGCGTGCGCACCGCGACCGCTTCGGCTATCACGGCCTTGCTTCCGGCGGCATCGGCTGGGGCCTGCCGGCTTCCGTCGGCGCCAGCATCGCCAATCCCGATCGCCCCGTCGTCTGCTTCTCCGGCGACGGCAGCGCGATGTATTCGATCCAGTCGCTGTGGACGGCGGCGCATCACAAGCTGCCGCTCAATGTGGTCATTGCCAACAATGGCGGCTACCGCATCATCAAGCAGCGTCTGCTCGCCTTCCATGGCGACGACAATTACGTCGGCATGGATTTTGTCGATCCGCCGGTGGATTTCGCGGGCGTGGCGAAGGCGTTGGGATGCGAGGCGATCAAGGTCAGCGACCCCCGCGGGTTGAAGGCGACGCTGGCGTCGGCGTTTGGCCGGCCCGGAACCAAGCTGATCGAGGTGATGGTGGACGGGAAGGTGTAGCCCTACTGTCGTCCTGGCGAAGGCCAGGACCCATACCGCGTGATCTATCGACTGCGGGTGGTGCCGGTCCCGAACGACCCGTCTTCGCCAAATTGCTTCCCGGGGTTATGGGTCCTGGCCTTCGCCGGGACGACACCGAGGGGGCACAATTTATGCCGTTTTCCCCACCCGGTACCCCGCCGCCGGATGCGGCGCACCCAGCCGTGCACGCCCCTCGCCGAACAGCTTCTCCCGTAGCGTGCCCTGCGCGTACTCCGCCTTGTACCGCCCGCGCCGCGTCAGCTCCGGCACCAGCATGTCGGCGATGTCTTCGAAATCGCCGGGTGAGATCGCGAAGGCGACGTTGAGGCCATCGACATCGGTTGCCTCGAACCACGCCTCGATCTTGTCCGCGACCATCTCCGGCGTGCCGACCACGACGGGACCGGCGCCGCCGACGCCGACATGCTCGATGACATCGCGCACGGTCCAGACGCGATCTGGATCGGCGCGGGTGACGTTATCGAGTGCGCTGCGACCGGCGTCGTTCTGGACATGGCGCACCTGCTGATCGAGCTCGTAGCCGGAGAAGTCGATTCCGGTCCATCCCGACATCAGCGCGAGCGCGCCCTCCGGGCTGATGTGGCGGCGATAGTCGGTGTATTTTTCGTTCGCCTCGGCCTCGGTCCGCCCGAGGATGATCGTCATCATCGAGAACATCAGGATTTCCGCCGGATTGCGGCCGAACGCGGCGGCCTCCTGACGGATCGCCGATACGCGCGGCGCGATCACCTTGGCCGACGGTCCCGACATGAACACGCATTCGGCATGCCGTGCCGCGAACTGCCGTCCGCGCGGCGAGGTGCCGGCCTGGTACAGCACGGGCGTCCGCTGCGGCGACGGCTCGCTCAAATGGATGGTGTTGTTGATGCGGTAGTTCGCGCCTTCGTGGTTGACGCGATGGACCTTTGTGGGATCGGTGAAGATGCCACGCCTGCGGTCGCGCAGCACGGCGTCGTCCTCCCAGCTGCCTTCCCAGAGCTTGTAGACGACCTCCATATATTCGTCCGCGATCTCGTAGCGGTCGTCATGACCGATCTGCTTGTCCTTGCCGGCGCCGCGCGCGGCGCTGTCGAGATAGCCGGTGACAACGTTCCAGCCGATCCGTCCCTCGGTGAGATGATCGAGCGTCGACATCCGCCGCGCGAACGGATAGGGCGGCTCGAAGGAGAGATTGCTGGTGACGCCGAAGCCGAGATTCTGCGTCACCGCCGCCATTGCCGACAGCAGCAGCAGCGGATCGTTCGAGGGCGACTGGGCTGCATTGCGCAAGGCTGCGTCAGGACTGTTGCCGTAGACGTCATAGACGCCGAGCACGTCGGCCAGGAACAGCCCGTCGAAACGGCCGCGCTCCAGCGTTTTGGCAAGATCGATCCAATAGGGCAGGCGGTTATATTCGGCGGTGCGGTCGCGCGGATGGGTCCACAGGCCCGGTGATTGGTGTGCGACGCAATTCATCGCAAATGCATTGAGCCTGATCTGCTTGGCCATGATGGTCCCCCGGCGCCCTGTACCGGGCACTCTTCGAATGATAGAGCCGCGCCCGAACTTGGCGAAGTTCTTGCATATAGCGCGACGTTGGCAAGGCCAAAATCAGCGGCGCTGCCGCGCTTGGCAAGCCAATCTCAAGAGAGCAAGGACGAAATCCCAAGACTATCGAAGTCCCCGCCACTTTCGGAGGCCTGCCCGTATCGGGTATGCTCCTTCGCCTCGCAACCTAAAAAGAAAATAATGACCAGAGCCGATGCCATCGCCCGCGCCCGCGACGATTTCAAATCGGGCGCGTTCCTCGCCGAACTCGACCGCCGCGTCGCCTACCGGACCGAGAGCCAGAATCCGAACCGGAGTGTCGAGCTGCGCGCCTATCTGGAACAGGAGATGGTGCCCGCTTTCGCCGCGCTCGATTTCGAAAGCCGGATGATCGAATCTCCCAGCGGCAAGGCGCCGTTCCTGTTCGCCGAGCACCACGAGAGCGAGACGGCGCCGACCGTGCTGATCTACGGCCATGGCGATGTCGTCGACGGCATGGAAGGCGAGTGGCGCGACGGCCGCGATCCCTGGCGCACCACGGTTTCGGGCATGCGAGTCTACGGCCGCGGCACCGCCGACAACAAGGGCCAGCACAGCATCAACATGGCCGCACTTCGCGCGGTGCGCGAGGCCCGCGGCGGCAGGCTCGGCTTCAACGCCAAGTTCATCCTTGAGATGGGCGAGGAGATCGGCTCGCCGGATCTTGGCAAGGTCTGCGATCTCAATCGCGATGCGCTCAAGTCCGATCTGTTCATGGCCTCCGACGGGCCGCGCCTGTCCGCCGACCGTCCGACCCTGTTCCTCGGCTGCCGTGGCGGCATCCGCATTCATCTCGATGTGAACCTTCGCGACGGCGGCCATCACTCCGGCAATTGGGGCGGCGTGCTCGCCAACCCCGCGACCATTCTGGTCAACGCGATCTCGACGCTGGTCGACGGCCACGGCCGCCTTCAGCTGGACGCGCTGAAGCCGCCGCGCCTCACCAACCAGATCCGCAGCTATCTTGCGGACGTGCAGGTGGTGCCGACCGAGGACGAGCCGGCGTTGGCCGAGAATTGGGGCGAGGAGGGTCTTTCGGCGGCCGAGCGGCTCTATGCCTGGAACACGCTCGAAGTGCTGGCGATGTCGTCGGGCAATATCGAGAAGCCGGCCAACGCCATTCCCGGCCACGCCAATGCCGTGCTGCAACTGCGTTTCGTGGTCGGCACCAAGATCGACGGCCTGATCGAAGCCGTCCGTGCGCACCTGGCCGAAAGGGGTTTTCCGATGGTCGAAGTGCGGGCCGCACAGAGCTTCGCGGCATCGCGCACCGATTTCGACAGCCCCTGGATCACATGGGCGGCGAATTCGGTGAAGGAGACCACAGGCAAGCCGCCGGCCGTGCTGCCGAATTTCGGCGGCTCGCTGCCCAATGACGTGTTTTCCGAGATATTGGGCCTGCCGACGATCTGGGTGCCGCACTCCTATCCCGGCTGCTCCCAGCATGCGCCCAATGAGCACATCCTGCTGCCATTGACCGAAGAGGCCTTGACGGTGATGGCCGGCCTGTTCTGGGATCTCGGGGAATTGCCAAGCGCGCTAACAAGCCCGCTAACGCGCCCACCGGCCTGAGCCGTTAACCGGAGCCGTGATCCAGCCAAAAGTCACATTCTATTCCAATCCAATTTGTGCTTGCATCCCGCCGGCATCATCCTGAAAGGGGACCAAAAAGTGAAACATTTCCGTAGCATCGGCCTCGCGCTCGCCGCGACCTTCGCCGTCAGCCAGGCCGGGGCCGAGGAGCTGACCGGTACGCTGAAGAACATCAAGGACACCGGCGCCATTACGCTCGGCTTCCGCGACTCCTCGATCCCGTTCTCTTATCTCGACGACAACCAGAAGCCCATCGGCTTCGCGATGGACATCTGCTACAAGATCGTCGACGCCGTGAAGAAGGAGCTCAAGCTCGACAAGCTCGAGGTCAAGCTCAACCCGGTGACCTCGGCGACGCGTATTCCGCTGATGGCGAACGGCACCATCGACCTCGAATGCGGCTCGACCACCAACAATGCCGAGCGCCAGAAGCAGGTCGCCTTCACCAACACCCATTATTTGACCGCCAGCCGCTACGTGTTCAAGAAGTCGAGCGGCCTGAAGGCGATCGACGATCTCAAGGGCAAGACGGTGGTCTCGACCGCCGGCACCACCAACATCAAGCAGCTCACCGAGGCCAATGTTGCAAAAAGCCTCGGCGCAAACATCATCCCGGCCAAGGACCACGCCGAAGCCTTCCTGATGGTCGAGACCGACCGCGCTGTGGCTTTCGTGATGGATGACATCCTGCTCGCGAGCCTCGTTGCCGGCTCGAAGTCGCCCGCTGACTACGTCATCTCCAAGGACGCGTTCTCCAAGCCTGAGCCCTACGGCATCATGCTGCGCAAGGACGACGCGGCCTTCAAGAAGGTTGTCGACGCGGCGACAGCTGCGCTCTACACCTCCGGCGAGGGCCAGAAGATCTACGACAAGTGGTTCACGCAGAAGATCCCGCCGAAGGGCCTGAATCTCAACACGCCGATCTCGGCCGAGCTGAAGAACGAATTTGCCAAGCCGACGGACTCGCCGAACCCGGACGATTATAAGTAAGCTACAACCGCGATCTTTCGATCCGGATCGTGTCCGGCCACCTTGACTCCAAGGTGGCCGGACATTTGCATAGGCGCCGGGACATCCATGACTGGCGCGTTCGCGCGGGGGACACGTGAACTATAACTGGAACTGGGGAATCTTTTTCCAGCCGAACCCGATGGG
This sequence comes from Bradyrhizobium sp. MV1.5, assembly GCF_055807615.1. NCBI lineage: Bacteria > Pseudomonadati > Pseudomonadota > Alphaproteobacteria > Hyphomicrobiales > Nitrobacteraceae > Bradyrhizobium > Bradyrhizobium sp. MV1.5. The sequence continues at coordinate 11,958 of NZ_JBVVPL010000048.1, forward strand.
GACCGGCACCTATCTCGACATGCTGTTGTCGGGCTTGGTGCTGACCCTCAAGACGGGTGCGCTCGCCTGGATCATTGCACTGATCACCGGATCGATCGTCGGCGTGATGCGCACGCTGCCGTCGAAGGGGGCGTACTGGTTCGGCTTTGCCTATGTCGAATTCTTCCGCAACATGCCGCTGCTGGTGCAGCTCTTCCTGTGGTTCTTCGTGCTGCCGGAACTGCTGCCGAGAGCTGCCGGCCTCTGGCTGAAGCAGCTGCCGAATGCGCCGTTCTGGACGGCCGCGATCGGCATCGGGTTCTTCATGTCGGCGCGCGTCGCCGTGCAGTTGCAAGCCGGCATCGGATCGCTCCCGCGCGGGCAGAAGATGGCGGCGACCGCGCTCGGCCTGACGACTTTGCAGGCTTATCGCTACATTTTGCTGCCGATGGCGTTCCGCATCATCCTGCCGCCGCTGACGTCCGAGTTCCTCAACACCATCAAGAACACGGCTGTGGCCATCACCATCGGCTTGCTTGAGCTGACTGGACAGGCGCGCTCGATGCAGGAATTCTCGTTCCAGGTGTTCGAGGCCTTCACCGCCGCGACCCTTCTCTATCTCCTCGTCAACGCCGTCGTCGTGACCGCAATGCGCTTCCTCGAGCGCTACGTCGCGATCCCCGGCTACATCACGGGGAAATAGCACCATGTTCAGCAATTTCGATTTCGAGGTTATCCGTCGCGCACTGCCCTATCTGTTTTACGAGGGCATGACGTTCACGCTGATGCTCACGGGGCTTGCGGCGCTCGGCGGTCTGATCTTCGGCACGGCCATCGCGCTGATGCGGCTGTCGGGCTTCAAGATCCTGGGCCGCATCGCCGGGGTCTATGTCGACTTCATGCGATCGCTGCCGCTGGTGCTGGTGATCTTCTGGTTCTACTTCCTGGTGCCCTATATCGGGCAGTGGGTGACCGGCGCGTCGCGCCCGATCAGCGTCGGCGCGTTCGCATCCTCGCTCATCACCTTCATCATGTTCGAGGCCGCGTATTTCTCCGAGATCATGCGTGCCGGCATCCAGTCGATCTCGCGCGGCCAGCCGGCCGCAGCCAACGCGCTTGGCCTGACCTACGCCCAGACCATGCGCTACGTGGTGCTGCCGCAGGCCTTCCGTAACATGCTGCCGGTGCTGATCACGCAGACCATCGTGCTGTTCCAGGACACCTCCCTGGTCTACGTGCTGTCGATCACCGATTTCCTCGGTGCGGCAAGCAAGGTCGCGCAGCGCGACGGCCGTCTGGTCGAAATGTATCTGTTCGCAGCAATCGTCTACTTCACCATTTCCTGTGTTGCGTCCTTCGGCGTTCGCCGCCTGCAGGCGCGCATCGCCATCATTCGATAGAGTCTGTCATGATCGAGATCAGCCACGTCGACAAATGGTACAGCCCGAGCTTCCAGGTGCTGACCGACTGCACCACGAGCGTCTCCAAGGGCGAGGTGGTCGTGGTCTGCGGCCCGTCGGGATCAGGCAAGTCGACCCTGATCAAATGCGTCAACGCGCTGGAACCGTTCCAGAAAGGCGACATCAGCGTCGATGGCACCAAGGTCAACGATCCCAAGACCAATCTGCCCAAGCTGCGCTCGCGTGTCGGCATGGTGTTTCAGCACTTCGAGCTGTTTCCGCATCTGAAGATCATCGATAATCTCTGTCTCGCACAGCAGAAGGTGCTCGACCGGTCGCGCGACAAGGCGCTGGCAAAAGGCATGCAACTGCTGGAGCGCGTCGGCCTGAAGGAACAGGCGCAAAAATATCCCGCGAACCTGTCCGGTGGCCAGCAACAGCGGGTGGCGATCGCTCGCGCGCTCGCAATGGATCCCATTGTCATGCTGTTCGACGAGCCGACCTCGGCGCTCGACCCCGAAATGGTGAGCGAGGTGCTCGACGTCATGGTGGACCTCGCCCATGAGGGCATGACCATGATGGTAGTCACCCACGAGATGGGCTTTGCCCGCAAGGTTGCCAACCGCGTGATCTTCATGGACCGCGGCGAGATCGTCGAGGACGCCCCCAAGGACGATTTCTTCGGCAAGCCCCGCAGCGACCGCGCGCAGAAGTTCTTGTCGAAGATCCTGTCGCATTAATTCTCGCGTCACTCCGGGACGCGCCTCTTGGCGCGGTCCGGGAATCCATATCCCCGACTGGTGGCTATGGATTCTCAGATGCGCAATTGCGTATCAAAGCTCGTCGCTTCGCGCCGCCCCGGAATGACGAATAGAGGGGTGATCGGCCGCGGCAACTGGCGTATAAGCGCACAAAATCCCTTTTCCCCCAGGAGACCTGCCTTGGATCCGATCGCCTATGTCAACGGCTCATTCGTCCCGCTCTCGGACGCCAAAATTTCGGTCCTCGATCGCGGCTTCCTGTTTGCCGACGGTATCTATGAGGTCTCGGCCGTGCTCGACGGCAAGCTGATCGACAATGCCTCGCATTTGACGCGGCTGGAGCGCTCGGTCGGCGAGATCCAGCTGAAGCTGCCCGAGACGGTCGAGCGCATCACCGAACTCCAGAAGGAGCTGATCGCGCGCAACAAGGTCGAGAACGGCCTCGTCTATCTCCAGGTCACCCGCGGCGCCGACAAGGGCCGCGACTTCGCCTTTCCCAAGGGCGACGTCAAGTCGAGCCTGGTGATGTTCACGTCGGAGAAGGACATCATCAACGCAGCCTCGGCCAAGACCGGTATCAACGTGATCACCGTGCCCGACATCCGCTGGGAGCGGCGCGACATCAAGAGCGTGGCACTGCTCGCGCAAGTGCTGGCGAAGCAGGCCGCGGCCGAGGCCGGCGCGGGCGAAGCCTGGATGCTGGAAGACGGCTACGTCACCGAAGGCGGCTCGTCCTCGGCGTTCATTCTCACCAAGGACGACGTCATCGTGACCCGCAAGAATTCCAACGCGATCCTGCCGGGCTGCACCCGCAAGGCGGTGGTGGCGCTGGCGGAAGAGCGTCAGCTCCGCATCGAGGAGCGTTCCTTCACGGTCGCCGAGGCGCTCGCCGCCAAGGAAGCCTTTGCCACCTCGGCATCGCTGTTCGTCCAGCCGGTGGTTGCGATCGACGGCAAGAAGGTCGGCGATGGCAAGCCCGGCCCGATGGCGATGCGGCTGCGCGAGATCTACGTGGAGTTCGCCAAGGCGACGGCGGTTTAAGCCACACGCTCGGTGTCATCGCCCGGCTTGACCGGGCGATCCAGTACTCCGTGACGGGAGTGCTGGACTCGAGAAGCCGCGGCGTACTGGATGCCCCGGTCGAGCCGGGGCATGACAGTCGAATGTATTGAGGCAGTTTGGCCTCATGCGTCAGCATCTCACGCCACTGACGCCTTCACCTTTACCGGATGAACCGCACGGAACGCGATCGCGATTCTGTTCCAGGCATTGATGGCGCCGATCAGCATGGTCAGGTTCACCGTCTCCGCATCGGAGAATTGCGCGCGGACCTGCTCGTAGACGTCATTAGGCGCATGCGTCTCGGAGATCAGCGTCACTGATTCCGTCCAGGCCAGCGCCGCGCGCTCGCGGTCGGTGTAGAGCGGGGATTCGCGCCATGCGTTGAGCAGATAGATGCGCTGCTCGGTCTCGCCGCGCTTGCGGGCGTCCTCGGTGTGCATGTTGATGCAGAAGGCACAGCCGTTGATCTGCGACGCGCGGATCTTGACGAGCTCGATCAGCGATTTCTCCAGGCCCGTCGACTGGATCTGCTCTTCCAGTGCCATCAGGGCTTTCATCGTGTCGGGTGCGGCCTGGTAGAAATTCATGCGGGGTTTCATGGTCGTTCTCCTTGCTTGCTGGGTTGACGTCAGTGGGCGCCGCCGGCCGAGGCGTGGCCGGCCTTCTTCAGGAAGAGGGTGGCGAACAGCGCGACGATCAGTGCCACGCCGAGCAGATAGAAGGTGTCGCTGAAGGCAAGGATATAGGCCTGCTTCTGCACGATGTGGCCGATCGCGACATAGGCGCGATGCGATGCATCCGTCCGGTCGAGAATGCCGTGATTGACGAAGTATTGGGTGAGCTGTTCCAGCCGTGTCCGCGTCGCCTGCTCGAACAGCGAGACCGACTGCATCAGAACGTTTGAGTGATACTGCTCGCGCTTGGTCAGCAAGGTCTGTAACAACGCGATCCCGACGGCACCGCCGAGATTGCGCATCATGTTGAAGAGGCCGGAGGCTGAGCCCGCGTTCTCCGGCTCGATGCCCGCGGTCGCCACCGCAGATAGCGGTGCCATCACCAGCGCCTGGCCGATCGCACGAACCACGTTGGGCCAGAGCAATTGATCGGCGGCATAGTTGCTGGTCATGGTGATGTTCATGAAGTTGGAGGCCGCGAACAGGACGAAGCCGACGCCGATGATGAGCCGCGCATCGAGCTTCTGCATCAGCCGCGGCACCATGGGGATCAGCAGGAGCTGCGGCAGGCCGGTCCATGCCAGCACCATGCCGATCTGCTCGGCATTGTAGCCCTGGATGCGGGCCAGATATTGCGGCAGGATGAACACCGAGCCGTAGAGCGCGATTCCCAGCAGGAAATTCGCGAGCATGCCGAAGCCGAAATTGCGGCGGACCAGCAGACGCAGATTCAGGAGTGGCTTCTTCACGGTCAGCTCGATGATCAGGAAGGCGGTCAGCGCCACGGCCGCGATGACAGACAGCTTGACGATGAAGGGCGAGCCGAACCAGTCGTCCTTGTTGCCTTCCTCGAGCACGGTCTGCAGTGCCGACAGTCCGATCGCCATGGTGATGATGCCGGCCCAGTCACCGTCGCGCAGCAGCGACAGCTTCATGGGCTTTGCGTCCAGTGCGTACCAGAGCATGCCGACCATGATCGCGCCGGGCACGAGGTTGACGTAGAAGATGTACTGCCAGCCGAAATTCTCGGTGAGATAGCCGCCGATGGTCGGGCCGATCGCGGGCGCGAACGTCGCCGACAGCGCGAACAGCGCAAGGCCGACCGGCTGCTTTCCGCGCGGCAGCAATGTGATGATGAGCGTGAACGCCATCGGAATCAGCACGCCGCCGGTAAAACCTTGCACTGCCCGCAGCACGATCATCTGCGGCAGGTCCTGCGCCAGCGCACAGGCGGCCGACAGGACCAAAAACAGGACCGCGTTGGTGAGGAGATAGACGCGGATCGAGAACACCTGCGCCAACCAGCCCGAGAGCGGGATCACCACGATCTCCGCGATCAGATAGGAGGTCGAGATCCAGCCGCCGTCATCGATGCCGGCGCCGATCGCGCCCTGGATATCGGCGAGCGACGCATTGACGATCTGAATGTTCAGCACCGCCATGAAGGCGCCAAGCGTCGCGCCGATCACGGCAATCCAGGTCTTGGTCGACACGGCAGGCGTTGTGGGGGCCGCGACTGAAGCGGGGATATTGGCGGCGGAGGCGGCGTTGACGGTCGTTTGGAGCGTGCTCATGGAAGCCTCGTCTCGGTTACGGAGACAGGATGGATCAGGCAGTTGGTTTCGATAATCGGAGAAGCGCAGGAAGGATCATCCGGCAGGATTTGAAAATCCCACGGAACCCTCCCGGCTTCAGCCGCCGTTAGGACGGGCCGCGTTGTCGGCGAGATGCTTTGCCGTCTCGCGCTCGGCCATGACGGCCTGTTTGGTGTCGACGGTCGGCACCGCGGACATGCCGGGGCGCAGCAGGCCGGTCAGGCTGCGGTCGTCGAGCACGATCTTCACCGGCACCCGTTGCACGATCTTGGTGAAATTGCCGGTGGCGTTGTCGGGCGGCAGCAGTGCGAATTCGAGCCCGCTCGCCGGCGACAGGCTATCGACGTGGCCGCGCAGGGTCCGGTTATGGAAGCTGTCGACGTGCAGCTCGACCGGCTGGCCGGTGCGGACATGGGTGAGCTGCGTCTCCTTGAAATTCGCCACGACATAGACCGCATCGAGCGGCACCACTGCCATCAATTGCGTGCCGGCCTGCACGAACTGTCCCACGCGCAGTGAGCGGGCGCCGACCGTGCCGTCGACCGGCGCGGTGATCTCGGTGTAGGAGAGATTCAGGGTCGCCTGCTCCGCGACCGCGCGCGCGTGTTCGAGCTGGGCTGTAGCCTGCGCGCGCTGGGTGGTGAGCACGTCGACCTTGCGTTGCGCGGCCACGAGGCCCGACCTGGCATGTTGCAGCTGCGCGTTGCTGGCGCGCAACGCAGCGTCAGTCTGTTGTGCGCGCTGAATCGTGCCGGAGCCCGACTTCATCAAATCGTCGTAGCGGGCGCGCTCCTCCTGCGCAAATTTCAGATTCGCGTCCGCAGCAGCGACATCGGCCGTGCTCTGCTCGATGATCGGCTGCTGGAGTTCGAGCTGGGCGTCGAGGTTGCGCACCGATGCTTCCGCCGCAGCGACATCGGCGCGGGCCTGGTCGAGCGCCGCCTTGAAGTCGCGGTCGTCGATCTTCGCCAGCACCTGGCCCGCTTTGACCTTTTCGTTGTCGCTGACCAGCACCTTGGCGATGTAGCCCGAGACTTTTGGCGCCACGATCGTAGAGTCGGCCTTCACATAGGCGTCGTCCGTTGTCTCGAGATAACGGCCGTTGACCCAGTAGTCGTGTCCGTAATGGACAATCGCTGCCGTGCCCGCGAGGAACGCGAGTACCAACGCCGCCCGCCGGACCATATTCCGAGCCTGACCACGCACCGGCGCCGTGAGGGAAGCTTGAGTTATCTCAGTCGCTTGCTGGAAGTTTTCGGTGCGGGGCATCTCGGACATGGCAGTCTCCTATCGGCTGGCTGAGACTATCGGTCTTCTTCGCTCGATCGATAATCGGCGAAATACCGGAAGGATTATCCGTTGGGAGTGGATGGTCCGGCCATCTCGCCTTCGCCTAGGGTTTAAGGAGCCGGAGGTCCGGCTGCCCCAGAGCAATTGCCGCGTCTGTCGAGGAATTGCGGCTAACCCATCCGCCATGCACGGACCAGATGATCTGATGGATAATCCGAGGGAAATCCTTGCGATTGTCGATCAAGAGCGGATAATCAGTCGGCATGGACCGATTGACCAGTCTCGAAGTCTTCAGCCGGGTGGTCGAGACCGGCGGCTTCTCTGCAGCAGCCCGCAAGCTCAACATGTCGACCACCATGGTGAGTAATCACGTCCAGGCGCTGGAAGACCGGCTCGGGGTGAGGCTGCTTCAGCGCACCACGCGCAAGGTCAGCCTCACCGACATCGGCAAGGCCTATTACGACCGCTGCGTCCAGATACTTGCCGAGCTCAAACAGGCCGACGATATCGCGAGCGAATTGCAGTCGGTGCCGCGTGGCACGCTACGAATCCACGTCGCCACGCACATGGTGCCATTCGTCGCGCCGGTGGTGGCGAAACTTCTGTCGGCCTATCCGGAGCTCAAGATCGATCTGCGCATGGGCGAGGCCGACATCGACCTCATCGAAGAAGGCTATGACGTTGCTCTGCGCATGACCTCGCCACCGGATTCGAGCCTGATCGTCCGCAGCCTTGCCACCTGGCGTCACGTGCTGTGCTGCTCGCACAACTATCTCGACAAGCACGGTCGCGTGCAGAAGCTCGGTGAGCTCACCACACACAATTGCGGGCGCCATTTGAATTATCCGTTCGGCGACGATTGGCGCTTCTTCGATCGCAAGGGCGCACCGGCATCGGTGCGCATCTCCGGTAGCCTCATCACCAACAGCGGTGAGGCCTTGCGAAAGGTGGCGCTGGAAGGCGCTGCCGTCTGCCTGATGGCCGAATTTCTGATCCGCAACGATCTCGAGGCCGGTCGGCTGGTGCGCCTCTTGCCCGAATATCGTCCAGTCGAGATGTCGATGAACGCCGTCTATCCACACCGCCATCATCTGTCGGCCAAGGTCAGGACCTTCATCGACATGCTGGTGGAGTACAGCGCCGAACAGCAGAAGCTGATCAATCCGTATTCATGACGGACGCGGCGGCGGCAATCGCCCGAACACGGCGTCGAGCGCCAAGCCGATCGCAAGCAGCCGGCGATCGCTTCCGGCCGGGCCGTCCAGCTCGAGGCCGACAGGCAATTTGCTGGTGGCGCCGAGCGTGATCGGAATCTGGATGCCGGGAATGCCGGCATTGCTGCCGGGATCGGTGTTCTGGATGAACAGGCCGAAATTATCCAGGCTGCTGGAGTCGGGATTGGAAGCAATCGCCACGCGCGGCGTGGTCGGGAAGGCGATGGCATCGAGCCGGTTGTCGGCGAAAGTCCTGTTGTAGAGCGCCTGCAGGGCGGGACGCGCGGACCTGATGGCAGCGTCATAGATCGGCTCGGCATCGACCAGCGTATTGTCTGGACCAGGCAGCTTGCGGGGGATCACGAGGCCGTCATAGGTGCCCTTGACGTCGGGGCTAGCGATCTCCCGCGCCAGTGCGTCGATGGTGATGCCGGTGCCGGTGTGAGCGAGATAGGCCACCATGTCGTCATAGGCCTCGTACAGCGCGACGGGAAAGCCGACCTGGCCGTTGAGTTCGGCCAATTGCGGCATTTCGATCTCGACCACCGTGACGCCCTGCGCCTTCAGTTTCGCGACCGCCGCCTGGAAGGCGGTCTCGGTGTCGGTATCGAGATTGATCAGCATCGACCGCACGATGCCAATCCGCATGTGCTTCAGATCGGCTGCCTGAACGGCTTCGGCACCCGCAATGACGCGGTCGAGCAGCTCGACATCCGCCATGGTCGCTGCCATGGGCCCCGCGGTGTCGCGGGTGTGCGAGATCGGCGCGATGCCGGCTTGCGGATAGCGTCCGGCCGTCGGGCGCAGCGACGCGCATCCGTTCAGTGCGGCGGGGACCCTGACCGATCCGCCAGTGTCGGTGCCGAGCCCGCCCGCGACGATCCGCGCGCCAATCGCCGCGCCCGTTCCGGAGGAGGAGCCGCCCGCGATCAAGGCGCGGTCATAGGCGTTGCGCACGCCGAATTCCGCGCCGGTCTTGAACGCGGTGTTGTAGCCGGAGATGCCGAAGGCGAGCTCGTGCATGCTGGTCTTGCCGATGATGACCGCGCCCGCCGCGCGCAGCTTTGCGACCACCGGCGCGTCCGCCTTCGGAACGTAATGTTGCAGCGCTGGCGTTCCTGCGCTGCAGGGGAGCCCCGCGACCTCAATATTGTCCTTGATCACGATAGGAACGCCGCCGAGCAGCTTGTCCTTGTTGTCGGCCGCGTCGAATGCGGCCGCAGCCTTCAGGGCACCGGCCTCGTCCAGGGCGATGAAGGCATTCAGATCGGCATTGGCCTCGGCGCGAGCGAGAGCTTCCGTCGTGAGCGCGGTGCTCGTGATTTTTCCGGCGCGGAGGTCGGCCACAGCCTGGGTCAGGGTCAACTGGTCGAAATCCATGAGGCGTCACCCGGTTGCAGGAGCGCCATCAGGGCGCGCCTCGGCTCCAGAGGCTGAGGCCTCGTCGGCGCCCCGTCAACCGTAGGCGCACATCTTTGCAGGTGATGGCGCATCGAGCTCGGCGAACAGCCGTTCGACCTCCGCCTTCACCTTCCCGATCGCGGCGTCCTTAACCGGCCCGTAGCCCCGGATATTCATCGGCGCTTTTGCAATGGCGACCAGACTTGGCAGATGCGCCGCGTCGAGCCCGCCGAGCAGCCGTTTGATGACGCCGTCGTACCAGGTGATCAGTTCCCGCTCGGCGCGCCGTTCCGCCGTGTAGCCGAACGGATCGAACGGCGTCCCGCGCAATCCCTTCAATCGCGCCAGCAGCGCAAGCGGCATCTGGATCCACTGCCCGAAGCTGCGTTTGCGCGGACGGCCGCGGGCGTCGCGCTTCGACGGCAGGAACGGAGGGGCAAGGTGATATTGGATGCTGAAGTCGCCTTCGAATTCGTCTTTCAACTCGTCGAGGAACCCACCCTGCATGTGCAGCCGCGCCACCTCGTACTCGTCCTTGTAAGCCATCAGCTTGAACAGCGCGCGCGCGACCGCCTCGGTCAACGCCTCGCTATTCAGTTTGGCTTCGGCATTGCGAACATTTGCAACGAGCGCTCGATAGCGCGCTGCATAGGCATCGTTCTGATAGGCCGTGAGGAAGTCGGCGCGGCGGTCGATCAGCTGGTCGAGGGTCTCGGCCTTCGGCGCTCCGTCCACCTTCGGCAAGAAGTCGGGATCGGCGGCCGCAATCCGGCCCCAGGCAAAAGCCTGCTTGTTGCTGCCAACCGCGACACCGTTGAGCTCGATCGCGCGCAACAGCGCCGACAGCGAGACCGGCAGCAGCCCGTGCTGCCAGGCAAAGCCCAGCATGACGATGTTGGCATAGACGGCATCGCCGAGCAGGCGCTCGGCCAGCGCATTGGCGTTGATGGTGTCGAGATTGCCGTCGCCGATCACCTGGCCGATCGCGCGCAGGCGGGCGGGTGAGGCGAGATCTGCATCGCGGAAGCGGACGACGTCGCCGGTCGGCATCTCTGCGGTGTTGACCGCGGCGCGCGTGCCTTTCCGATAGGTGCCGGACGCCTTCGGCGAGGAGCTGACGACGAGGTCGCAGCCGATCAGCGCATCGGCCGCGCCCTGGTCGATACGGACCTGGTGCAAGGCATCGGGGGATGCGGCCAACCGGATGTAGCTCAGCACCGGCCCGAATTTTTGCGCAAAGCCGGTAAAATCCAGCACCGAGACACCGTTTCGTTCGATGTGCGCCGCCATGCCAATCAGCGCGCCGACCGTGATCACGCCGGTGCCGCCGACGCCCGTGATGAGCAGATCATAGGGACGGTCGAGCGTTGCGGGCGCGGGCAAGGGAAGCGTGGCCGCGTGGCCGACCGCGTCGATCCGGCTCGCGCCCTTCTTCCGGCGCGTCGCGCCCTCGATGGTGACGAAGCTCGGGCAGAACCCGTTGAGGCAGGAGAAGTCCTTGTTGCAGGATGAGAGGTTGATCCGGCGCTTCCGGCCAAAGGGCGTCTCCTTGGGCTCGACACTGAGGCAGTTGGATTCGACCGAGCAGTCGCCGCAGCCCTCGCAGACGAGATCGTTGATATAGGCGAAGCGTTTGGGGTCGGCCATCTGTCCACGCTTGCGGCGCCGCCGTTTCTCCGTCGCGCAGGTCTGCTGATAGATCAGCACGGAGACGCCGGGAACTTTGCGCAGCTCGCGTTGCACGCTGTCCATCTCTTCGCGCGGATGGATGGACACGCCGACCGGCAGGTCGCCTGGCGAAAATTGCGCCGGATCGTCCGACACCAGCGCGATGCGCGCAACGCCCTCGGCGCGGACGCTGTGCGCGATAGCGTGGACGCTGATCGGACCGTCGACGGGTTGGCCGCCGGTCATCGCGACGGCATCGTTGAACAGAATTTTGTAGGTGATGTTGGCTTTGGCCGCGATCGCCTGCCGGATCGCCATCGAACCCGAATGATAATAGGTGCCTTCGCCGAGATTCTGGAAGACGTGCTTGTTGCCGGTGAAGCGTGACGAGGCGGCCCAGTTCACGCCTTCGCCGCCCATCTGGATCAGGGACGATGTCTCGCGGTCCATCCAGCTCGCCATGAAATGGCAGCCGATGCCGGCCAGCGCCTTCGATCCCTCCGGCACTTTCGTCGATGTGTTGTGCGGGCATCCCGAACAGAAATAGGGCGTGCGCGTTGCACCAGAGACGTTGATCGTGCGCGCGGCCTCGGGCATCAAACCGGCTGCGCGTGCGGCGAGATTAAGGCCTGGGAACATCGGATCGAGCCGGCGTGCGAGTACCCCGGCGAGCGCACGCGGCGACAATTCCCCGATCCAGGAGATCAGCCGTGCGCCGGTCTCGTCGTGCTTGCCGACCATGCGCTCGGGCTTTTCGCCCGGATAATCGTAAAAATATTCCTTGAACTGGCTTTCGATGATGCCGCGCTTCTCCTCGACCACGAGGATCTCGCGCTTGCCCTTCACGAACGCCATCGCGTCATGCAGCGCCAGCGGCCAGACCATGCCGACCTTGTAGATGTCGATGCCGATGCTGCGGCAGGCCGCTTCGTCAAGACCCATCAGCCGCAGTGCTTCCATCAGATCGAGATGTGCCTTGCCTGTGGTGACGATGCCGTAGGTGGCGCCCGGGATGTCGTAGATGTGACGATCGATCGGATTGGCCTTTGCGAAGGCATAGACCGCATGCTTCTTCGCCTCCAACCGCTCTTCGATCTGTGGGCCCGGCAGATCGGGCCAGCGATAGTGCAGGCCGCCTGGCGGCGGCGCGAAGTCCGGCGTGTGGAAGACGCGCGGCGGGCGCAGCGCGACGGAGGCGCCGGATTCCACGATCTCCGAGATCGCCTTGAAGCCGACCCACATGCCGGTGAAGCGGCTCAGAGCGTAGCCATATTCACCGAATTCGAGGTACTCGCTGACGCTTGCGGGGTGGAGTGTCGGCATGAACCAGCTCATGAAGGCGACGTCGGACTGGTGCGGCATCGAGGACGAGACGCAGCCATGGTCGTCGCCGGCAACCACCAGAACGCCGCCATGCGGCGAGGAGCCGTAGGCGTTGCCGTGTTTCAGCGCATCGCCGGAGCGATCGACGCCGGGGCCCTTGCCGTACCAGAGCCCGAACACGCCATCGACCTCGCGGTCAGCCTGCGTCTCGACCTGTTGCGAGCCGAGCACGGCGGTTGCGGCAAGGTCTTCGTTCACTGCGGGGATGAATTCAATGCGGTCCCGCTTCAGTCGCTCCTGGATGCGCCACAGTTCGAGGTCGATGCCGCCGAGCGGCGAGCCGCGATAGCCCGAGATGAAGCCCGCCGTGTTCAGTCCGGCGGCACGGTCGCGCCGCACCTGGTCGAGCGCGATGCGAACGATGGCCTGCGTGCCCGTGAGGAAAACGCGGCCTTCTTGGCGATCGTAGCGGTCGGAAAGCTCATAGGCGTCGAGTGACGATTTGGCGTCCATGCGGACCTCCCGCGGCATCCTTGCCGGATGGGAGAAGGGTAGGCCTGGGCGATTGGTAGGTCTTACCTATCTTTCCGAACATTGCGCCAATTATGGTAGAATTATCCGATCTAATATATATTCAGGTTGAATAATCCATTTTGGTGGTTTCCATGATCGAAGACCAGGATGCGCGGATTCTCGCCTTCCTTCAGAAGGACGGCCGCGCCACCAACCAGCAGCTCGCCGACGCGGTCGGCATGTCCACCTCGGCATGCTGGCGCCGGGTGCGCGCGCTGGAGGAGAGCGGTGCCATCCGGGGCTATGCGGCCCTGGTCGCGCGCGAGCAGGCCGGCTTTGCGATGTCCGCGATCCTCCATGTTTCGCTGGAACGGCACGACGCAAAATTCGTCGACGAGTTCGTCGCGCGGGTGACCACGCGGCGTGAGGTGCTGGAGTGCTTTGCGACCACGGGCGATGCCGATTACCATTTGCGCGTCGTCGTGCAGGACATGGCGGCCTACAACAGATTCCTCGACGACTTCATGTTCCGCATTCCCGGCATTCGTTATGTGAGAAGCAATGTCGTGCTGAAAGAGATCAAGACGGGCGTGGCCCTGCCGTTTTGAGCTGCGACGTGTTCAAATCTGCCGCCTCACCCTGAGGAGGCCGAGTAGCGGCCGTCTTGAAGGGGGAGGCCACAACCGGGCCTTCATCCTTTGAGACGCTTGCTTCGCAAGCTCCTCGGGATGAGGATTACCGCTCTTCCCGCACGAACCTGTTCCGCAGCGTCCCGATACCGGTGATGTCGATCTCCACGACGTCGCCGTGCTTGATGTCAGGCGAGGCTCCGTCCGTGCCCATCCAGATCACATCGCCCGGCCATAGCGTAAAGTATTTGGTCAGCTCGACCAGGAAGGGCACCACGCCAAAGATCATGTCGTTGGTGTGGAAGCGGTTGGTCTCCTTGCCGTTGACCCGGACGATCGTTTCCATCTTGTCGAGGTCGGCTTCGGTCTCGATCCACGGGCCCATCGGCTTGAACGTGTCGGCGTTCTTCGAGCGCCACAGGCTGCGGTCGGCCTTCTGCCAGCTGCGTTCGCTGACGTCGTTGCCGATGGTGTAGCCGAACACGCAATCCATGGCATTCTGTTTGGTGAGATGCTTGACCTTCTTGCCGATGACGACGACGAGTTCGCCTTCGTAGTGGATCTTGTCCGTCGCAAAGGACGGGATCACGACCTCCTCGTCATGTGCGATCAGCGCATTCTGGGCGCGATAGCCGATCTCGGGTCTGTCCGGCACCGCTGGCACCTCGCCGCGCTTGTCGGCGGCCTCCTTCAGGTGCTTCAGATAGTTCAGGCCGACGCAGTAGAAGGTGCGCGGAATCAGCGGCAGCTCGATTCTAACCTGCGACAGCGGATGCGTGCGCGAGGTGCGCTGCCATTCGCCTAAGGGATCGCCATCGACGGCGATGACCTGGTCACTCTCGACGATTCCCCAGGACATCTTGTCCGCGGCGGTGAATTTCAGCCAGCGCATGCCGTGTCTCCGTTGTTATTCCACGGCATCGCGCGGCTCCACTTTCCAGTCGCCGGCAGCCGGCCGCTTGAGCCCGAGATTTTCCCGCAGTGTCTTGCCGCGATATTCCTTCTGGAACAATCCGCGCCGCTGCAATTCCGGGACGATATGTTGCACGAAATCGGCATAGGAGCCGGGCACATAGGTCGCGGCGATGACAAAGCCGTCGCAGCCGCGCTCGACGAACATTTCTTCGAGCTTGTCCGCGATCTCCTTGGGGCCGCCGACCATCGCATCCTGGACCTGGCCGCGGCCGGAGAAGGTGACGAAATCGCGCGCGCTCGGATTGCTCTTGCCGGAATTCTTGAGCACGCCGTCGCGGATGCCCAGAATGCCCTGCATGCTCTTCAACTCTTCCGTCGTCAGCGGCTCGTCGAGATCCTTGGAGGCGAAATCGTAATTGAGCGCTTCGGCCAGTAGCGACAGCGCGTCGATCTGCAGCGGCAGCTTGTTGACCAGCGCCATCTTGTCTTCGGCCTCGGCCTTGGTCGCGGCGCAGACCGGTGTCGTGAGGTTGCAGAGGAACATCGCCTCCGGATCCCGGCCGGCTTTCGCGGCCTCATTACGCACGGACGCATAGCCTTCCTTGGCGGCGGCGAGGTTGCGTGCGGCGGTAAAGATCACCTCGCCCCATCGTCCTGCAAAGCGTTGCCCGCGGCCGGACGCACCCGCCTGGATGATCACGGGATGGCCCTGATCCGAGCGCGGCACGGTGAAGGGACCGCGCGACTTGTAGAATGGGCCCTTGTGATCGAGCCGCTTCACCTTGGCTGGATCGGCGAAGCGGCCGCTCGTCTTGTCCAGGATGAGCGCGCCATCTTCCCAGGTGTCCCAATGGCCGAGCACGACCTCCATGAACTCGTCGGCCTTGTCGTAGCGGGCATCATGTTCGGGATGAGAGTCGCGCCCCATGTTGTGTGCTTCGCCGTCGTTGAGCGAGGTGACGACATTCCACCCGGCGCGTCCGCCGGACATCAGGTCGAGCGTTGCGAAGCGGCGGGCGATGTCGAAAGGTTCGAAATAAGTCGTCGAGCCGGTCGCCCCCAACCCGAGCTTCTCTGTAACCATGCCCATCGTTGTCAGCACGATCAGCGGGTCCATCTTCACGCAGCGGATACCGTATTCGACGGTGTGGGCGTGATCGTTGCCGTAGCGGTCCGGCATCGCCAGCCGGTCGTCGAAGAAGGCCATGTGGAACTTGCCGGCTTCGAGGATTTTGGCGATCTCCTGATAATAGTCCGCCGACATCGAATCGTCGCGCGAGTCCGGATGGCGCCATGAACTCGGCAAATTCGTGCAGTTCTGGGCCTGAAGGAAGCCGACCAGTACCATCTGCCGCGTCATGCTGCTGTTCTCCGAATTGCGTCAGGCCAGATCAAGGACCGTATCCAGCCTGTACTCGCGCGCCAGCGCGCGCAGTTTTTCCCACGTCGCATCCTCGATCTCGATGCCGTCGCGCCGGCGCTGCTGCTCGCGCACGCCCTCGATCTCTCCGGGATAGAACACGCCTTTGCTGCCCTCGGAGGGCGGGGTCGATTTGAGATAGTGCGCGAACTCGGCAACCTCGCGCTTGAAGTCTTGCAACGGGCGAAATGCGGCGACGTTGAACACGGCCATGAAGCAGCCGTCATTGTGCCGGCCCGTGGGCTCGACGCCGAAACCAAGGCCGGTGAGCAGGCCGCACAGGACCTCGACCATTGCGGCGAGGCCGCTGCCCTTGTAGCCCTCGGTTCCGCCGAGCGGCAGCAGCGCGCCGCCCTTGCGGTATTGGGTTGGATCGGTGGTGTGCCGTCCTTCGGCATCGATGATCCATCCCCTCGGAATCTCCTCACCGCGGGCGACGGCGAGCTGGATCTTGCCGGCGGCGACCGCAGAGGTCGCCATGTCCAGGTAGAAGGGCGCATCGAGATCGGACGGCACTGCGATCGAGATCGGATTGGTGCCGAGACGAGCCTCCTTGCCGCCGAACGGCGCCACGTGCTTCGGCGAGCGGCCGGAATCCGCCGTTGCGATCCCGATCATGCCTTCGCGCATCGCCATCAGCGGATAGGCGGCGAGGCGGCCGACATGGCTTTGCCGGAACACGGTGCAGGCGGCGACATTCGCTGTCTTCGCTTTCTCGATCGTCAGCGCCATCGCCTTGGCGTTGACGTGGAAGCCAAAACCCCACTGGCCGTCGATCACGGTCGTCGTCGGGGATTCCCGGACGATGCTCCATTTGGCGCCGGGCACGATATGGCCGGCCTTGATGCGGTCGATGTAGGTGGGTACGGCGATCACGCCGTGGGAATCGTGGCCGGCGAGATTGGCTTTGACGCAGCCGCCTGCGACCGCGTCGGCCTCTTCCTCGGAAGCTCCGGCGGCACGAAGCAGCGCGGCGCTGATGCGCGTGAGGCGGTCGGCCTGGACGATCGGCATGGCGTTTCCCCGGCTGGTGCCCTTAACAGGCTGCTTGTTGGGAGCCATGGTCTCAAAGCGCGGCTGCGATATCAATCTCCCGTAAACCAATACAGGGCTGCAAATTCGTAAACAGAACGCGTGGTCGGTCGAAACTGCCATCCCGTACAGCGGGATTTCGCGCCGGTTGTTCGCAGCTCGTTCACTTTGATTGACGGTTTGCGGGAACCAATAACCCCCACTTAGGTCATCCGCCCTCATAAGCTATCCGGGATAAAATGGCAGAGATGCCGGGGGAGTGAGATCGTGCAGAGGACCCTCGCGCGCACACTTGCAGCGTTGAGCGACATCAACGAAGCGATCCTTTACGCGAAGTCGCCGGACGAGCTGTACCAGAAGGTCTGCGACGCCGGGTTTTCGAGTGGGGACTTCATGGCCGTCGCCGTCTTCCTGGCGGAGCCGGATGGCCAGCGGCTGCGGTTTGCGGCCGGCTGCGGCGACGACGTTGCGCGGCTGCGTGCGATCAAGATCACCACGGCGGCCGGCACGCCGGAGGGATCGGGCGTCGGCGGCGAAGCCTTTCGCAGCCAGGGGATCTGCATCAGCAACGATTACCTGAACGATCCGCGCTCGCTCGCGTGGCGCGAGGGCGCGGCCGGGGCGGGTGTCGGCGCAGCCGCGGCGCTTCCCCTGATCTGCGGCGGTCGCAGTATCGGCGTGTTGTATGTGACCCGCTCGGGGGCAGGCACGCTCGACGAGGCGATGGTCTCGCTGTTCGAGCGGATGTCGAGCAATCTCTCACATGCGCTGGAGAATTTCGCGCGCGAGACAGCGCGCGTGGATGGCGAGCGGGCAGTGCGGCGGCTCAACCGCATGTTCGGCGCCCTCACCGCGACCAATGAAGCAATCCTTCACGCGGGCACCGAGCAGGATCTGTACCAGCGGGTCTGCGATGCCGCTGTGTACAGTGGCAAGTCGCTTGCAACTTTCGTTCTGCTGCGCGAGCCGGATTCCGAATGGCTGACGCCGGTGGCAGCGACCGGACAAAATCTGGATCTGATCAGACAGTCGCGCTACTCGATCGATCCGGAGAGTCCCTACGGCAAAGGCATGTCCGGCGAGGTGTTCCGGACGCAGAAAGCGGTCGTCGAGGACGACCTCGTCAATCGTACCAAGGGGACCACCTGGGAGCAGGCCAACGTCAATGCCGGCGCCGTCGCCTGCGTGGCTGCTCCCCTGATCAAGCGTGGTACCAGCATCGGCGTGCTGTTTTTCTTCGTGAGCAAAGCCTGGGCGAAAGACGAAGGCATCGTCGCACTGTTGCTGCGCATGACTGAAACCGTATGCTTTGCGCTCGAGAATTTTGACCGCGACAAGGAGAAGGCCCAGATCGCGCTGGAGGAGGAACGGCTGGCGCGCATGTACGCGGCGCTAAGCGCGACCAACGAGGCCATTCTGCGGGCAAGATCCCGCAGCGAACTGTTTGATCTAGTTTGCGAAGCCACGGTGCAGGGCGCGAAGTTCGCCTCGACCTCGATCGCATTGCTCGACCGCGACGCGGGACTGCTTCGCATCGTCGCATCGTTCGGACCGAACGCCGCTGAGGTACGAACCTTCAGGTTGCCGGTCAGCGACGAGGTTCCGGAGGGACGCGGGCTGACCGGCACTGCGTTCCGGACGCGACAGCCTTGTATCAGCAACGACATCCTGGCCGACACTCGCCTCGAGCCTTGGCACGCCAGCGCGCGTCGCAACGGTATTGCGTCGTCAACCGCGCTGCCGCTGTTCAACGGTGACAGGGTCGAGGGCGTATTCCTGTTCAACTCGCGCGAGCGCGGCACTTTCACGGACGAGTTCGTCGAGCTCCTGCGCAAGCTCCAGGCCAACGTCGCCTTCGCGCTGGAGAATTTCGATCGGGCCGACGAAAAAGCGCGGGCCGACAAGCAGCGTGATCGCCTGAGTGGCATGTTCGAGGCGCTGAGCGCCACCAATGAGGCCATCATGCGCGCCAAGACGCGCGAGGAGCTGTTCGAGGTCGCGTGCCAGGCCGCCGTGCTCGGTGGGGTGTTCGCCTCCGCGACAATCGGCACTTTGGACGACAAACGTGAGCTTGTCCGGGTGGTCGCCGTGAAGGGACGCCTGCAGGAACGAATGGTGGGACGCACCTGCCTCGTTTCCGCCGACCATCCTGAGGGCCAGGGGATCATAGGGATATCGCTGCGGACCCGCCGGGCCAGTGTCATCAACGATTATCTGAATGATCCGCGATCGGTGCACTGGCATTCCAAGGCGATCGAGGATGGAACCCGGGCTGCTGCCAGCTTCCCACTGCTGAGGGCCGGCCAGGAGCCGATTGGCATCCTGCTTTTCCTCGCACCAGAAGAGAATACGTTCACACCCGATCTGGTCGAACTGCTCGGACGTCTGGCTGAAAACGTCTCTTTCGCCCTCGACAATTTCGATCGTGCCGAGGAGAAGGCCCGCACCGAGGCGCAGAAGGAACGCCTGACGCGGATGTTTGCGTCGCTGAGCGCCACCAACGAGGCGATCATGCGGGCGAAGTCGCGCGCCGAACTGTTCGACCTCGTCTGCCTTGCCGCCTC
Source organism: Bradyrhizobium sp. MV1.5 (assembly GCF_055807615.1). Classification (NCBI taxonomy): domain Bacteria; kingdom Pseudomonadati; phylum Pseudomonadota; class Alphaproteobacteria; order Hyphomicrobiales; family Nitrobacteraceae; genus Bradyrhizobium; species Bradyrhizobium sp. MV1.5. Next base: position 31,398 of record NZ_JBVVPL010000048.1, read on the forward strand.
GAATGGCGCAAAATTCACCTCGACCACCATTGCACTGTCGAGGGCCGACAGCGACCAGCTGGAGATCGTGTCCAGTGCCGGACCATCGTCTGACACCACGCGCAATGTCCGCCTGTCAATCGACCCCGAACGTCCCGAGGGGCGCGGAATGAGCGGCACGGCGTTCCGCACCCGCCAGCCCTGCATCAGCAACGACTATCTCAACGACGATCGCGTTCGCGCCTTCCATGCCATCGTCCGCAACGACGGCGCGCGGTCGGGCGCGGCATTTCCGCTCGTCGCGCACGATCAGGCCGTCGGCGTCATGATCTACATGTCCACCGAGCCGGGCACCTTCACGGCCGAGTTCGTTGAGCTGTTGCAGCGCCTCGCCGACAACGTCTCCTTCGCGATGGAGAATTTCGACCGGGCCGACGAGAAAAACGAGGCCGACGAGCGGATCGAATACCTCGCTTCGCACGACAGTCTGACCGACCTGCCGAACCGCGAGACCTTCAACGCGCTGCTGCATGAGGCGATCGACGAAGCGCAGCGCCACGACCGCCGCTTTGCGGTGCTGTTCATCGACCTCGACCGTTTCAAGGTCATCAACGATTCGCTGGGCCACGAGGCCGGCGATCTGCTCCTGCTCGAAGTGGCCAACCGGTTGCGTGGTGCGCTGCGCGCAAGCGACGTGGTGGCGCGGCTCGGCGGAGACGAGTTCGTGGTGATCCTCGACCAATGTGGCGAGATCGATGACGTGCAGCGCATCGCGAACGAGCTGTTGACGGCGCTTGCCGAGCCGATGGAGCTGGCGGGGCATGAGTGCCACACCACGGCCTCGATCGGCATCGCGATGTATCCGACCAACGGCTCCGACGCACAGACACTGACCAAGAACGCCGACATGGCGATGTATCTCGCCAAGGAAGACGGCAAGAACGGCTACCGCTTCTTCTCCAAGGAAGTGAAGACGCAGTCGATCGAGCGGCTGTCGCTGGAGAGCGCGCTGCGCCGGGCGCTGGAGCGCGATCAATTCACTTTGAACTACCAGCCCAAGGTGGACATGGAGACCGGCCAGATCACGGGCGTGGAAGCCCTGCTGCGCTGGACGCACCCGGATCTCGGCAGCATCTCGCCGGCGCAGTTCATTCCGCTTGCGGAAGAGACCGGATTGATCGTGCCGATCGGCCGCTGGGTGGTGAAGGAGGCCTGCGCGCAGGCCATGGCCTGGCAGCGCCGTGGCCTCTTGCCGGTGTCGATGGCGGTCAACCTGTCACCGCGGCAGTTTGTGGACGAGCATCTGTTGCAGGACGTCGATGAGGCGCTGGCCGCCAGCGGCATGTCACCCGTGCTGCTCCAGTTGGAGGTCACTGAGAGCATGATGATGCGCAACGTCGGGCGCGCGCTCAAGGTGCTCGACGCCATCCAGAGCCGCGGCATTCGCTTGGCGATCGACGATTTCGGCACCGGTTATTCGTCGATGTCACTGATGAAGCATTTTCCGATCGACACTATCAAGATCGACCGCTCTTTCGTGCGCGACTTGCCGCAGGACGCAGAGGATCAGGCGATCGCGCAGGCGATCATCAGCATGGGCAAGGCGCTCGGCATGACCGTGGTTGCGGAAGGCGTCGAGAACGCCGAACAGGAGGCGTTCCTGCGCGCCCATGGCTGCGACGAGATGCAGGGTTTCCTGATCTCCATGCCGCTGCCGGCGCGGGAGATGGCGGAGCTGCTGCGGCCGATGGAGCTGCCCGTCGCGCCGCCGCTCCAGCCGGGGCCGGACCATGTCGCCACCGAGGCCGCGGCGCTACGCTTGAAAAGCGCTGTCGTCTGATGGCTGCGGGTGCAGTTCGCGGACATCGTCTTCCTTGATTTGCACCTTGCGCGGAAAATCATCCGGCCAGGTCGGCGAGGTTTGCTTGGCGAACAGGGCGAGCAGGACGTGCGCGCCTTCGGCAAAGCTCGAGTCCTGGCTCAGACCGAGTTCAGAACACCAGGCCTGTCGCATCGGCTCGTGCGTGTCGAGCACCGCCATCGCCGGACCCCACCACCAGGCAGGCGCCGTCGATCGTTCGTCCTCCGGCACGGCATGCCAGAGGACGAGCTCGTCCATCATGCGCTCGAATTGCAGGCTTGCGGCCTGATGCATTCGTTCCGTGCTCCCTTGGGTCGCGCCTGAAAGCAGGCCGATGCGCGGACTCGATCGTGGCCTTCGCTGTGAAAAGCTGGCTCGCACTACTGGCTGAGCCGATTGTGCCGCTTGTGTCAGCGGCCATACAAAACATACGGCGGCCGGGAAAGTTGCCGGCGCCGACCGTGACAGTCTCTTTAGCCGCTTATGAGCCCGACCCGCAAGGCGCAATACCGGCGCCGCTGGCGTTGAGATGGCGCAGTCGGGGCTGATGACCGGCGGGGGTCATGTCGTTCTCTACTCAGCGATTGAAGGGCCGGTTGCGGCTGAACAGCAGATAGATCGCGCGTGGGTTGGTGGTCAAATAGCGCCAGAACAGGCGGCGGGGCTCGAGCAAGGTGCGCCAGGCCCATTCGAGCCCGACCTTCTGCATCCATCGCGGCGCGCGGGCGCGGCTGCCCGACAAAAAGTTGAACAGGCCGCCGGATGTCTTGATGACGCCGACATTGGTGAGATGCGGGGTGAATTCCTCGACGAACGCCTGCTCGTTTGGCACGCCCAGCGCAACCCAGAGATAATCCGGCGCTAGCGCGTTGATCTCGTCGACCTTCGCGCGCAGCGCATCGCCACGGAGATAACCATGGCTGTAGCCGACGATCTTGAGGTTTGGATACATCTTCCGAACGTTCTCGACCGCAGCGGCGTTCTCGTCCTCGCTGGCGCCGAACATATAGAAGGTGCGGCCGACCGCCTCAGCCTTGCGCGCGACGACGTGAAACAGGTCCGTCGTGGCGACGCGCTCGGGCAACGGAAACCAGGATTGCAGCCTGGACGCCGCGACCAGCGGCTGGCCATCGGCGTTGATGAGGTCGGCGCCGCGGAACAGGCGCTCGGTCTCCGGTTCGGTCGAGCACCGCGCCAGCACCTCGCCATTGGCCGAGGTCAGGTGCAGCGGACGGCCGATGCGATGGCGCGGATCGGTCGCCTCGATCATGAAATCTGCGGTCGCTTCCAGGTCGATCGCAGCCATGCGGAGGCCGCCAATGGTGATCCGCGGCACGTCGGCGGTTGCGGCCCGGCCATCGAGATTGATGCGGCGCTCAAGCATATTGTCTGCCTCGTTGGCGAGCTTGGGCCATAGGGGTGAGTTCGTCGAGCACGACGCCGACGAGCTTGCGCTCGGCGCGGCCAAGCGTGCTCAATATCTCTTCCAGGCCGTCGTTGATGTCGAGGCTGGTCGGCAGCACCGCCACCAGCGCGTCGGCATCATCGAGCAGCTTACGGCTCCCGGCCGTGAGGGGGGCCGCGGGACCGTCGAGGATCACGAGGTCATAGCCGCCGGCGGAGCGCGCCTGCCCGATGGCCTTGCGGATGGCGTCGGTGGCCTTGCCTGCGTCGCGTTCGGCGGCCGGCAATACCGAGATGCCGTTGAGTGTCTTGATCTCGCGTGCGGCCTTGCTGCCGATCGAAAGCCATCCGACCTTGCTCGGCTCGCTCTTGCCGGGACGGTTGACCTTGTTCGAGAGCGGGTGCGCCTGATGGTCGGCATCGATTATCAGCACCCGGGCGCCGTCGCGCGCGGCCGCGAGCGCGAAGTTCAACGCGGTCACGCTGCGCCCGGTGGTCTCGCTGGCACCGACGAGCGCGATGACCGGCATTGTCTTGCCGCCGGCGCGCCGGGCCGCCGTAGCGCGCATGTCGCGCCAGGCGTTGAGCAGCGTCGTCAGTGGAAAGCCGGGGCGCAGCGTTGGCCAGCCCAGCCGGGTGAGGTCGATGCCGCCGCCGGTGGCGAGAATGGCACCGAGCGTGTGGATGACGTCGGCCTCCTGGAGGCGCGCGATCAGCGGCTTTTCGATCAGAGGCTTCTCGACCATCGAAGGTTGCAGCGGCGGGGCGGCAAGTTCCGGCAGTGCCTCCGCGACTTCCGGGGCTCGCGAGACCGGCTGGGGCCGGGCGGTCTCAGGCGCCCGCGAAGGCTCTGGAGCTCGCGGAGCTTGCGGCAACGGAGTGCGATTGGGACGGGCCGGCGCCGGTGCGAACGCACCAGCGAACAGCAGTTCGGCCACGACGAACCAGCTCGATGCAGCGATTGCGCCGAAGATGAAGCCGATCATGGCGAACAGGCTCATCGCCGGCGGGAACGAGCGCCGCTGCGGCACCGTCGCCTCGCCGATGATTCGAGCCGCCGAGGTGTTCAGCGTCTCCTGCTCCTCGGTCTCGCGCGAGCGCTTGAGGAAGGATTGATAGACGTCACGGCTGGCATCGGCTTCACGCTCGAGCTCGCGCAAGCGCACGGCGGCCTGGCTGAGCTGGACACTCTGCCGCTTCTGCGCCTCCAGCGCCCGGCTGAGCGAGGCTTCAAAGTCGCGGGCGCGGGTCAAATCGTTCTTGGCGGACTGGGCGAAGCGGTCGATCTCTTCGTTGATGGTGCGCTTGAGATCCTCGACCTGCTTCTCGGTCTGGCGCAGCGCCGGATGACGCGGGCCGAGCTCGCCGGCCTGCTCCGCATATTTCTTGCGCGCGTCGGCATATTGGGCGCGCAGGTTCGCGATGGTCGGCGATTGCAGCGCCTCGGAGTTCGCGCCTGCGTCTGCCGTCGTGCGTCGGCTCGCCTCGATCTGGTCGAGGCGCGCCTGCGCGTCCATCGTCGCGGCGCGCGCGGCGGAAAGCCGCTGGTTGCTGGCGGAAAGCTGCTGGTCGCTGATCAGCGCATCCTGGGTGCCGACGAAATTGTTCTGGGCCTTGTAGGTCGCGAGCACGGTCTCGGCGCTGCGCAGCCGCTCGCGCAGCTCCTTCAGGCGGCCGGAGAGGTCGTTGGTGGCGCGCCGGGCGGCGGACGCCTGCGAGTTGCGGGATTCCGCGAGGTAGGCGCTGGTCAGCGTGTTGGCGAGCATCGCCGCTTTCGCCGGATCGGTGGACCAGACCTCGATGTCGACGATGAAGCTCTTCTCGGTCTTGCGGATCGTGATGTGCCGGTTCAGCGCCTCGAGAGCGGCGAGCTGAACTTCCTTTTTCTCCGTGGCGGAGGGCGCGTGGGACTGAAGGCCGATCAGCCCGAGCAGCGACGACATCACGCCTTTGCCATCGGCGCCGCCGCCGAATTCGGGATCCTTGTCCAGATCAGCCTGCTGGATCACCTGGAGCAGCACGCTGTTGGACGTGATCAGGCGCGCCTGGCTCTCGACCACCATCGACATGCCGGAGACGTCCTGCGCGCGGGGCGTTAGCTCGCGATCGACGAGCTGAAGCTCGCGCGGGTCGACATAGAGCTGGGCGGTGGCGGTGTAGCGGGGCGTCAGGCTTTTGCCAACGGTGACGGCAAGCGTCGCACCGAGCAGCGCGGCCACGGCAATCGCGATCTTCCGCCGCCAGAGCAGATTGACCAGCTCCAGCACGTTGAAGCCGGCCTGAGGCCGCTGCTGCGGGGCCTCCGGTCTGGCCCGATCTATCGGCTGGTTATAGTCAAGCATGATCCCCAGCTTTCATTCCAAGTGCCGCGTGCTGAGGGGGTACTCTTCGCTCTACGCCACGCACCTCACATATAGGTGCCCACTCAACGCAACAGGGAAAATTAACCATACTCATTGAGGGACTATTCACCGAAATGGCAAACAAAGCGTTTAAGCGCATGCCGCTCTTCGACGCGTCGCCGTGACGCGTGCGATGGCGCGGTCCCTCAGAGATTAACGGTTCGTTACCCCGTGCGGCGTGGCCGCGAGGCTTCGCCGGTCTTGCGATCGGCCGCGCGCGCACCATGGCCGTCAGCTTTTCCGCAGGATGACGTGATAATCGCCGCGGCGGACGTCCGTCCCGCGCGGGAGCACGGCGTTGAGCACGGCGGCAGCGGCGTCGACCAGGGCTGCGAACAGCAGCTTGCGCCGGCGCATCTCTGGATAGCGCGGGCTCTCGACCTCACGGCGGTAGATCATCTCGAGGCCATTGGCGGCGGCGAACGCTTCGAGCCTCGGCAGCGACACCAGGGGATGGAAGAAGGTCGGGAACGGCGGCTCGCCCGGCAAGCCGGCATCCTTGATGCCTCGAATGTGCCGGTAGAACCAGACGTGGAACCAGTGCGGCGAGTATTTGGTGACGACTCCGGACAACGAGCGCGGATTGGGCGCGCCGATCAGGATCATCCCGCCCCGCTTGAGCGCATCGCGGAAATTCAGGAGTGCGGCGTCGACGTTGGGAAGATGTTCGATCACGTTGTAGCAGATCACCAGATCGAAGGTCTCGCGCCCGAAGCGGTAGGTCTGGACGTCGCCGAGGATCGCTTCGTCCGCATAGCTGTTGTTGCGAACCTGGTCTTCGTCGATGTCGACGACGGTGACCTTGCTGCGGCTCAGCAATTCCGGTGGCAGGACGCTGCACGAGCCGCCTCCGGCTTCGTAGGTGGCGAGCTGGCCCTGCGGCAGTTCGCGACGCAGTACGTCGTGGACGGCGAGCAGGCTGTCGCGGGCTTCACCGGGGACGAGATCGTGCAGCGCCTGAGTGTGTGCAATGGCCGCGGGAATTTGGACCGCCGTGGCTGTCGCGAAATCGATCGTGGCTGGCTTGTTCATTTTTTTCCGACCGCGCTTGTTCGACTTAAATTTACAGGAAAAATCTCGTGTACCCGTAGAGCAAATCCGATGCCGCGACGCTTCACCCGTCGCAGTGCTTACGGTCAGGTTAATGAGCATGTGCGTTAACTACGGTATCTTCCGCGCCAGCCCCCGTCGGCACGGTGGACCGCGAATTGCAGTATCACGCGCGCAAGGTTTCGCAGCAGAAACACCTGAAAGCAGTTAAGTGCATGGATGGCGGAAAATCGGCGGCGTTGTGCCGTCGCGAGGCTCAAACCGGCCGTTCATTTTGGGACGTGCCTGTCCCGCGGCGATGTGCCGTCGCGGGACGACGCTGATCCCCGGGATCGAAGCAGGGCTTTTTCAATCTATCTCGGACATCTAGAACGTCATGACATTGATCCCGACAGACCTGTCCGCCATGCGTATCTCGGATGCCGTGCGCGATCCCAACCGGGAGATCGCGGCCAGCTCCCGGATCATCGACCTGTCGGTTGGTATCGTCGTCTGCATCCCCTGCTTCCGCCGCCCGCAGCATCTGCGGTTGACGCTGGACTCGCTCGCGAGCCAGCGCACCCCGCGCTCCTTCGCCGTCGTCATGGTCGAGAACGATGCGGTCCGGCGCGAAAGCGCGCCGGTGGCCGCGGAATATCTCGCCGATGGCAGGCTTCAGGGTGTCTGCCTGGTCGAGAAACGGCAAGGCAACGTCCAGGCGATCAACGCCGCGTTCGAGACGGCGCTGGCGCTGTTTCCGGCCGCGACCCGGTTCCTGATGATCGACGACGACGAGATCGCCTCGCCCGATTGGCTCGAACTGATGGTCCGCACCGCGGAGGCCACCGGCGCCGATCTGGTCGGCGGGCCGGTGCTGCCGGTCTTCGAGGACCACAGCATGCCCTGGCTTTCGCGCCACCCCGTTTTCTGTCCCGCCTATGATTACAGCGGCGCTGTGCCCCTGATCTACGGCTGCGGCAATTGCCTGATCACGCGTGCGGCATTCGAGAGCTTCGCCCGTCCCGCCTTCGACCCCCGCTTCAACTTCCTCGGCGGCGGTGACTGCGATTTCTTCGTGCGCTGCCGCGATGCCGGCATGACGTTCCACTGGACGGCGGAGGCAGTCATCACCGAGACGGTGCCGCAAAGCCGCACCAGTTTCGGCTGGATCGTGAAGCGCGGCCTGCGCATCGGCGCGATCAATTATCGTGTGCAGTCCAAGGCCGCGCAGGGGGCAGCGGCGCGAGTGTGGGTCTTTGCGCAGATGCTCGCAAGGTTGCCGCTGGCGCTGGTGCGCGCGGCCGGCCTGCTGAAATCGTCGAAGGCCGTCGTCGCGATGCATCCCGTGATGGTCGCGCTCGGCTCGCTGCTCGCCGCGTTCGGCATCGAGCCGAAACCCTATGAGGCCTCGAAGATCGCGTCCTGACGCCGAGGCGGCGGGCTAAATACCAAAGCAGGCGAGGGCGACCCTGACCGCGGAGCGCGGCAGCGATTTGAGCGAGCGGCGCCCGACCATCCCAAGATAGGTCAAGGCCTGGCGATATCTGCCGAAGCGGACCGCTTGCATCGCCGAATACGTGACGAGATGAACCTCGGCGGCCTGGCGCAGTGCGGCCGCCATGCCCGCGGGCAGTCGTGCCATGATCAGCCCGTCGTCGAACACCCGCGCGATCGCCGGAAAGAAATCCTGTGGCGTCCGCACCGCAGCGTTCATGGTGTTGGCCGTATGCAGGCGGTAGTCGAGCAGAAGGTTCGGCGCAAATTCGAATTCGCCGATCGCGGCAAGGCGGCACCAGCAGTGCCAATCCTCGCAATATCTGAGCGCGACGTCGAAGCCGCCGATGGCGCGGAAGGCCTCTGCACGTGCGAGCGCAATGCCGCCATTGACGATGAAGTTGCCGGCCGCGAGCCGCGTCAGCACGTCGCCGGACGGTTTGCGGCGTCCTTTCAGTAGATCCCGACGGCCGATCTGCCGTCCCTCGCTGTCGATCGTGTTGTAGTCGCCGTAGACGAGAACCGCTCGCGGCGCACCCCTCGCAGCCGCCAGCAGCGCCGCGACCGCGCCAGGCCGCAGGCGATCGTCGGCGTCGAGGAAGAGCAGCCATTGGCCGCTCGCATGCTCCGCGCCGAGATTGCGCGCTGCCGATACGCCGGCTGCGCCGTTGGTCATCAGGCGCAGTCGCGGGTCACGAATGGCATGGACGATGGCGGTGGTGCCGTCGGTCGAGCCATCGTCCACGACGATCACTTCGCTGACCTCGGCCTGCGCCAGTGCGCTGGCGAGGGTTTCGCCAATATAGGCCGCAACATTCTTGGCCGGAATGACGACGGACACCGATGTGGTTGAGCCGACCTGCAGCGGGAGGCGCGCCGCCGGAACCACACGCGATGTGGCGGGCAATTCGAGAATGTCTTCCGCGGTGATCAAGATACGACTCGCCTTTAACCGTCTGTTAACCAGGGCGCATCTGCGAGTTGGCAATGCGATCGATCGCAACCTTGGCCGTCGCGAATAATACTCGCATTGGGAAAAAAGCGTCGCCACGAAGGCTGCCGCGGCGTTGGTTTCGTCAATTAGCGTTAAGCCGCCGGCATTAAGCCTGTGGCAAATTTGGAAGAGTGCGACAGCCGGTACCATGCGAGAATGCGCACCAGGCCGCCGCGGATGGATCCCAGTGCCCGCAAAGACATTCGACTACGATCCCGACGACATGGTCCTCAACCTGTTCTACGAGGACAAAGACGATCGCTGGTTTCCCGGCGATCGGCATCTGCGGCGCATGGCGCGTCGCATGCTGCTCGGCGAGCCGCGCATGAGCGGGCAGCTCCGCGTGTTCCTCAATCTCTGTGCGGGACTCGATCGGCTCGGTATCCGCTATCGCGTCAACGACTACGGCTACATCGCGCGGCATCCGGGCGAACTCGCCTGCATCATCGGCCGCACCTTCCTGCTCGACAAGTTTGCCTGGAAAAATCCGATCCTGCTCGGCGTCGCCGCCCACAATCATCCGCTCGACGATCCCGACCTGTTCAAGCGCCTGCCGGTCAAGAAGGTCGTGGTGCCCGGTCCATGGTACGCCGAGATGTATCGGCCGCATTGGCCCGATACGGAGGCCTGGCCGATCGGCATCGACACGGATCTCTGGGCACCGTCCCCGACGTCGCAAAAGAGCGTCGACGTCCTGATCTACGACAAGGTGCACTGGGACCGCGATCGCTACGCGGCGGAGCTGATCGAGCCCGTCCGCGCCCGGCTCACGAGGGAAGGCCACTCGTTCACCGAGCTGCGTTACGGCAGCTACAAGGAAGAAGACTATCGGGCCGCGCTCGCGCATTCGCGTGCGATGATCTTCCTGTGCCAGAACGAGAGCCAGGGCATCGCCTATCAGCAGGCATTGTCTTGCGGCGTGCCGGTGCTCGCCTGGGATCCCGGCGGGCCGTGGCGAGACCCCGACTACTATCCGCATCGCGTCCAGTTCGCGCCGGTGTCGTCGGTGCCGTACTGGGACGATCGTTGCGGCGCCAAATTCGTCGACATCGCCGGGTTTGAGGCGGGATGGGATGATTTCTGGGCCGGGTGCGCCGCCGATACCTTCGAGCCGCGCGGCTTCGTGCTCGACAATCTCACGCTGGAACAGCGTGCGCTTCAATATTACGAGATCGCGCGGGGCATCGTCCGGCAGCAGGCGGTGCCGCAGAGCCCCGCTGGACTGGTTGACGAATGCTTAACAGGGATCGGCTAAGACTTGAAGCTTCCCCCCGGCTTCACCACCAGTTTCGAGCCATGGATCGCAGCGCTACTGACATGACCGATGTCGAGGTCCGATCGTTCGGCGGCGTCCTGCGCGATGGGCTTGCGAGGCTCAACACCGTGCGGGCGGCGCGCTGCCTTGTTGCGGTCGCAGCGCTGCTCCTCGTGCTGGTGACGCTCGATCCGTTTCCCGATCTGCGCAACGAGGATGTCACCACCGTCATCGGCGGACGAATGGCGCTCACTTATGTCGCCTGGGGCCTGCTGGCCGCGGTCGCGGTCCTGTTCGTCGCCGCAACGGATGCGCCTGCGCTGAAGACCCTGGTGACGCCGCTGCATATCTGCCTGGTCGGATGGCTGTTGATCAACATCGTCTTCTCCGAGAATCGCGGAGTCTCGATGCAGCGCTTCGTGCTCGCGGCCAGCGTGATGTCGCTTGCGGTGCTGTTGCCGTTGCTGCCGCCGACGCAGCGCAGCTTCAATCTGTGTCTTGGCGGCGCCGCGCTCGTATTGCTCGCACTCTGCTATCTCGGCGTCATCATGGCCCCGCAATACTCGATGCACACTGCACTCGACGTCACCGAGCCGCAGTTGGCCGGTGACTGGCGCGGCAGCTTTGGCCACAAGAACATCGCCTCGCCGGTGATGACCATCCTGGTCTATGTCGGCATCTACCTGTCCGCTGTCGGCTCGTTCGTGATGGGCCCGGCCGTCGCCGCGCTGGCCGGAATCTTCCTGATTTTCACCGGCGGCAAGACGTCGTCGGTGCTGTGTCTTGCAATCTACGCGCTCGCCTCGCTGGTCTGCGTCACGCCGAGCCTGTGGCTGAAGCGGATCATCTGCTTCGTGCCGCTGATCGTGATGAACCTGCTGACGGTTGGCAGCGTCGTGAGCCCGGCGCTCGGGACGATGACGCGGCTGCTTCCGCTCGATCCCACTTTCACCGGCCGTTCCGCCATCTGGGAGTTCGCGCTTGCAGCTGTCGCCGAGAAGCCGATCATCGGCCATGGCTACGCCGCGTTCTGGGACGACGTGACCGCGCGGCAGACCGCCCAGGGCGCCGAATGGGCGACGAGCGCGGCGCACAGCCACAACAGCTATCTCGACCTCGCGGTGACCATCGGCGTGCCGGGGCTGTTGCTGGTGATCCTCGTCTTCGTGCTCGCGCCGCTCGGCAATTTCCAGACGGCCCGAACTCACAACCGCAGCGGTGCGTTGGCAAAGCTGTTCCTGACCGTGTGGCTGTTTGGCCTGTACTACGGGGCCACCGAGACCTTCCTGCTCGAACGGCAGAATCCGATCTGGTTCATGTTCGCCGTTGCCGTGGCCGGCCTGCACTTCCTGGCCAGGTTCCAATGCGTCGCGGAAACGGAACCGGATGACATGTCGCAGCCGGTGCCGCCGTAGTGGCATCGGCTTAACGATAAGCGGTGAGGTCAGTTGTGGCCGCGACCAAACATAATCTATCCGGAAGCACCCAGTAATCGTATGTCCCGCGGATGACGATCCTCAGCGTCGAGCAACCAGATGGTCTTGTGTCCAGCACGTCGGGAATCGCGGTCGATTTCGTGCGTGACTGGCAGCGGGCCGCATCACGCCTGAACTTAGGCCATCGCACTGCATTCCAGCATGGATACTGGCTCAGCGCGTGGTACGAGGCGTTCCACGATCTCTCGCCGCTGATTGCCGTCCTCTCCGATGTCGCGAGCGGCAAGGATATCGCAATGGTGCCGATGATCAGCCACCTCAGGCGCGGCATCCGCATCGTCGAATTCGCCGATTTTGGCGTCTCCGACAACAACGCGCCGATCCTGGCGCTCGATGCCGCGTTGGACGCGGCGGCGGCGGATGCGATCGGCAAGGCGCTGATCGACGCATTGCGCGCATTGCCGGACCGCTTCGATCTGCTCCGCCTGAAGAAGATGCCGGCCCAGATCGGCGGCAGTCCGAACCCGCTGGTGTCGCTCGGCCGGATCGGATCCTGCTCGCTCAACGGCAACCTCGTGCTGACCGGCGACGACTATGAAGATTACCAGGCCTCGATCAAGCGCATGCAGATGCCACGCTGCTGGCGCGTCTTCAATCGTCACGCCGGCGCGCGATTCGAGATCGCCACCGGTGTCGCGCGTGCGCGCGAGCTGCTGGACGTGATGGATGTCCAGCAGCAGGCGCGCATGCGAAAGCTCGGCTCGCGCTTCGTCCTCAACGACGAAACCCATGCGCAGTTTTATCGCGAGGTCGCGCGTCGGGGCGTCGCGAACGGTTACGCCGTCATCTCGGCGCTGGTCTGCGACGAGGCCGTCGTTGCCACCACGCTCGGCGTCAGGTTCGGTGCGACCTATTTTCTCCTGCGCATCAGCCATGCCGGCGATTCGTGGTCGAGCTGCTCGCCGGGACTGCTCGTGACCGAGCGCACCATGGCGGCCCTGCATGCGGACGGCGTGCGCCGTTTCGACCTCAGCATCGGCAACCAGGATTACAAGCGCCGCTTCGGCGCCGAGCCGCTGCCGCTGACCGATGTCAGCGTCGCGCTGTCCTGGCGCGGCATGCCCTTCGCGTGGCGTGACCATGTCGCGCAGGGCCTGCGCCGTCACCCCAGGCTCGCCGCCGTTGCGGCGCGGGCGATGGGCAAGGAGATACGCTGACGCGCTGCCCTGGATTGCAGGGTCACTCGATTATCGCAATCGCTGTGTTATCGTCGCCTGTTTCCTGGAGGCGACATGGAAGATCGGTCGGCAAAATATCGCGCATTCTATGCGCAGTTGATCTGCGCCGCGGCGAGGGCCGCGGACCCCCGTATCGAGGAAGCCTTTCGCACCGTCAGGCGCGAGCCGTTCGTCGGACCTGGACCGTGGTCGATCTCTCTC
>NZ_JBVVPL010000049.1:0-42589 GCF_055807615.1 Bradyrhizobium sp. MV1.5
GAGCACGGCATAAGCCGTCCGACCATCGCGCAGGGAAGGCCGAGTGATTGGCACCACCTGTATGCTGCTGTGCGGTTCTTTTGCGCTACATCTTCGCGCAGCGGACCGCGGGTGCGAGGTCAGCACCCGGCCTTCCCTGCGCCCTCTTGGATTTGAGGGTGGAGTGACCAGGCAAACCTCGGGCGAATTTCGCCGCGAGAATGCGAAAGCGTGTCCTGCGGATTGCAATGCGTGTCAGAGGACTGCGATGCCTTCCACCAGATGTCGTTTTCATTTTGGAACGACGCTTCATGATCAGAAAGAAGGGTGGCGACACAAGGCGCCAGCCCGATAACAAAACTCCGGTGTTGTCAGCCTCACGCATCTTGCGGCGCCGCTGCTCCGGCGGTCCGTCGCCGTGCCGGTAGGAAACACCCCGCAATCGCGCCGGCCAGCGACAGCGTTGCGGCGAGGCTCATCGCCGCGGCAAATCCGCTCTCGAAATGAGCGGCCGAATCGACCCCGCCATGGGCCGAGAAGTTCGCCACCAGCGCGGCGATGCCGAACATGCCGCCGAGGAAGCGGCCCATGTTGAAGATGCCGGACGCCTTGCCCATTTCGGCCACCGCGACCGAGCTCAGGATGGCGTTCTGGGCTGCCGGCATCGCCATCGAGACACCGACGCCGGCCAGCACCAGCGGCGCGACCAGAGCGGAGTAGGCAACCGCGGGGCTCACGATCTCCGCGATCCAGCCGAGGCCGATCGCCTGCATCAGCAATCCCGTCACCACCAGCGGCCGCTCGCCGAACCTGTTGACGACCGCGCCGGCGATCGGGGCGGTGACGAACAGCGTCGCTGTCCAGGGCAGCAGGCGAAGTCCGGCGCCGAAGGCGTCGAAGCCCAGCGTGGTCTGGAGGAACTGCGGCAGCAGGAACAAGACTCCATACATCGCGGCGTAGAACAGCACGCTTGCGGACATGCCGGAGGCAAGCGCGCGCGATGCGAACAGCCGCATCGGCACCATTGGCGCGGCCGCGCGCAATTCCCAGAGCACGAAGCCGGCCGTGAACACCAAGCCTGCCATCAGCGTGGCCATGATTTCGGCGCTCGCCCACCCCACGGCGTTGCCGCGCAACAGGCTCCACACCCAGGCCAGCGCCGCAAGCGCAACAAGCACCAGTCCGGGGATGTCCAACGCGGCGGCCGGGCCGAAGCTTTCGCGCAACCGTGCCAGCACCAGGGCGATCGCGATCAGGCCGATCGGCAGGTTGATCCAGAACACCCAGCGCCAGCCGAAATGTTCGGTGATGAAGCCGCCGATGGCGGGGCCGATGATCAGCGCGCAGCCGGTGATGCTGGCGAAAATGCCGAGCGCGCGGGCGCGCTCCTCGCGGCCGAACGTGCCGCTCAGGATCGCCATCGCCAGCGGCATCACCAGCGCAGCGCCGGCGCCCTGCAGCGCACGGGCGGCGATCAGCGCGGTGGCACTGCCTGCCAGCGCACAGGCCGCCGATGCAACGACGAACAGGGCGATCCCGGTCGCGAACATGCGGCGGCGACCGAAGCGGTCGCCGAGCGCGGCCCCGGTCAGGAGCAGCACGGCAAAGGTCAGGTTGAAGGCGTTGACGGTCCATTGCAGCGTTTCGACCGGGCTGCCGAATTCGGCGCGGATGGTCGCGAATGCCGTCGTGATGATCATGGCGTCCAGCGCCATCATGAAGGATGCCAGCGCGGTGATGCCGAGCACCCAGTTCTGCGCGGCGCGATCGGTCGGGGTCTGCATCGCCCTGTCTCCGTGTGTCGCGCCAGCCTGTCGCGGCGCGTTCTGCGGGTGAGACGAGGGCTGAGCGGCAAAGGATGCGCCCAAAAATAATTTGTTCCGGGCCGCATCCTTCGCCGACCGGCAAACGTCTTGGGGTGATGCGGCCATTTGCGCGATTTTGAGCGAACCAGGTCGCGACATGAGCAAGGAGCGCGCGATGAGAAGGACGTTGATAAGGTACAAGGCCAGGCCGGAGCTGGCCGATCGGAATGCCGAGCTGGTTTCGGCCGTATTTGCGGAATTGAAGGCGGCCGGGCCGGACGGTGTGCGCTATCTGACGCTGCGGCTGGAGGACGACACCTTCATCCATCTTGTCGAGGCCGCGACCGAGGACGGCTCGAGCCCGATCCCGAAACTCAAGGCGTTTCAGGCCTTCCAGGACGGCATCCGTGACCGCTGCTCCGAGCCGCCGCTGGTTCGTGATGTGAGGATCGTCGGTAACTATCGTATGCTGGACGAGTCCTGACCAAGCGAAGCGGAGGAGCAATGGCGCCAGACCCCCTGGCCACCGTCGATGTCGAGGCCCTGCTGGCGCGGATGCGGCCGAAGCTGCATCGCTACTGCGCCCGCATGGTCGGCTCGGTCATCGACGGTGAGGATGTGCTGCAGGATGCGCTGATCAAGGCGATGGAAGCGCTGCAATCGGTCACGCCTGTCAATATGGAGGGCTGGCTGTTCCGCATCGCGCACAACACCGCGCTGGATTTCCTGCGCCGCCGCAACCGGCAGGAGGCGCTGCATTCGGCCGAGGAGGTGGAGATGATTGCCGACCGGCTCGATGATGTGGAAAGCCGCCAGATCGCAGCGACCAGCCTGCGCACCTTCATGCGGCTGCCGGTGGCGCAGCGCTCCAGCGTGATCCTGATGGACGTGCTCGGCTGCTCGCTTGCCGAGGTCTGCGACATCATGGATTTCAGCCTGCCGGCGGCGAAGGCCGCGCTGCATCGCGGACGCACGCAGCTGCGTGAGTTCGCCGGAGAGCCGGACGACGTGTCGCAGCCGGGCCTGTCGGAAGCCGATCGGACGCGGCTCAACGCCTATGTCGGCCATTTCAACGCCCGCGACTTCGACGCGATCCGCGCCATGATCGCCGACGACGTCAGGCTCGAGCTCGTCAACCGCACCAGGCTGAAAGGCAAGGCCGAGGTGTCGAACTATTTCGGCAATTATTCGAAGGTCAGCGACTGGCACCTGGTGACGGGGCAGGTCGAGGGACGTCCCGCGATCCTGGTGTTCGATCCGAATGAGCCGAGCGGGCGCGCGAAATATTTCATGCTGCTCGACTGGTCCGCCGGCAAGCTCGCCACCATCAGGGATTTTCGTCACGCGGCCTATGTTATCGATGGTGCGCAGTGCGTGGTGGATAGAGGGTGAACTCGCCCATGTGCTTTTCGCGCAGCGGACTGCGGGTGTCAGCCGGCCCCCGGCCTTCCCTGTGCCCTCTTGGATTTGAGGGTGGAGCGACGAAGAAAAGCTCGCGCGAAGGCGCCGCGGGGACGAGAGTTCATGCCCGTTTGAAAGATCGGACGCACCATTTTCAGGGATATGTCAACGTTGCTGGCGCTACGCGGCCAGCTCACGCGGCGCTGCGGTGGGCCTTTGCCTTTGTCTTTGCCTTGGGCTTCTCCGGCGCCGTCGATGCCGGGATGCGTCGAGCACCTGGGCCGGGGTGGGTATGAACCTCCTTGGCCAAAAGCGGCTCGCCGCATTCGGAGCAAACCATGACCGGATCGAAGTCCTTGCCGCATTTGCGGTGTTGATGCAGCAAAGGTCGTCCGCGCGCGTCGACCATATGGGTGTCGCCCCAGTGCACGATCGCCATCATGATCGGATAGAGATCGAGCCCCTTCTGGGTGAGGATGTATTCGTGCCGCTTGGGCGAGTCCTGATAGGGGATACGACGCAACACGCCCTGCCGGACCAGCTTCTTCAGCCGTTCGGCGAGCAGGTGGCGCGTGATTCCGAGCGAAGACTGAAACCCCTCGAAACGGCGCGTGCGCAGGAAGCATTCACGCAGGATCAGAAGGGTCCAGCGGTCGCCGATCACGCCGATGGTTCGGGCCATCGAACACGGCTCGTCCTCCAGCTCACCCCATTTCATTCCAGATCTCCACTCTGCCCGCGGCTTCTGCGCGAATCGTCCAGGAAGCCTTTGGTGTTGTTACCATTCTAAATCGGAACTGACTGTGAAACAATGTCTTTGAAAGGCTAAATCAGATGGGAAAATCGCGCAGAAATTGACAGTTCGTTTTCAGAACTGTAAGATAATATGCGGCCTGGATGATGGTCCGACGACCGGATCCAGACCTGACCGGGAGAAGACCCTTGCAAAAGAGAAACGCGACCGTGGCCGTGATCGGCGCCGGTGATTTTATCGGCAGCGAGATTGCAAAGAAGTTCGCCTCCGAGGGCTTTACGGTGTTTGCGGGACGCCGCGACGGCGCCAAGCTCGAACCGCTCGTCAAGGAGATCGAGCAGGCCGGCGGCGAAATTCACGCGCGCGCGCTCGATGCGCGCAAGGAAGACCAGATCATCTCGTTTCTCGGCGATGCCGACAAGCACGCCCCGCTCGAGGTTTGCATCTTCAACGTCGGCGCCAACGTCAACTTTCCGCTTCTGGACACGACCGAACGGGTGTTCCGCAAGGTCTGGGAAATGGCTTGCTATTCCGGCTTCCTCGCCGGCCGCGAGGCAGCGCGCCTGATGCTGCCCCGCGGCCAGGGCAATATCTTCTTCACCGGTGCGACGGCGAGCTTGCGCGGCGGAAGCGGCTATGCGGCCTTCGCCAGCGCCAAGTTCGGGCTGCGGGCGGTCGCGCAAGCCGCGGCGCGCGAATTGGGCCCGAAGAACATTCACGTGGCGCATCTGATCATCGATTCCGGCGTCGACACGGAATGGGTCCGGCAACGGCGGATCGAGGCGCTCGGTCCGAACGCGCTTGACAATCCCGACCTCCTGATGCCGCCATCGTCGGTCGCCGAATCCTACTGGATGCTCTATCAGCAACCCAAGAGCGCATGGACCTTCGAGCTGGAGATTCGTCCCTTCGGCGAGAAATGGTAGCGAAGCCGGCTCACGATGACCCGTGCAAAGGTTCAGGATGAATTGCCGAAGCGGTGTTCTGGAAGTCCCTGTGCGATGCCATCGATGGCCAGAACATGACCCGCTTGGGGTTCGCGGCCCAATTGCTCGCGATCCAGAAACTTTCTCGCCGTCGTCACGAACAGGGTCTTCAGATCGGCTCCGCCGAAGCACACGCAGGTCGGGTTGGTCGCCGGCACCGGAATGACGGTATCGATCCGGCCGTCCGGCCGATAGCGCACCACCCGGCCGCCGGAGAAGAATGCGGTCCACAGTCCGCCCGCAACGTCGATGCACGCGCCGTCCGGCCTCTCCCCGGAGGCGCTGTAGTCCGCGAACAGCTGTCTGTTGCGGATCACGCCGTCGTCGAGATCGAAGTCGAACTGCCAGGTGCGGTATCGCCTCGTATCCGTGAAATAAAGTGTGCGATTGTCGGGCGAGAACGCGATTCCGTTCGTCACGATGACATCGCCGAACATGTGCGTTGTCCGGCCGTCCGCCTCCACCCGATACAGCGCCCCGTTCGGCCGATGCAGCTGGTTGTCCATGGTGCCGATCCACAGCCGGCCCCGCGCGTCGACGCGTCCGTCATTCAGGCGGTTGTCGCGGCCGCTTTCGACCTCACAGAGCTGGCCTGGAGGACCGCCACTGGGCGAGTGGCGATAAAGCCCCAGATCCTGCGCGAGCAGGTGGGAGCCATCTGCCGTCAAGGCCTGACTGCCGAGCGAGTTGCACGCGTAGGGAAAGACCTGATGCGCGCCGGTCGCCGGATCGAAGGATTGATGCAGCCGCCGGTCGATGTCGACCCACCACAGCTTGCGCGAGCGGTCGCACCACAATGGCGTCTCGCCGAGGATGTCGCCTGCGGCGACCGCGGTCTCGACCCGATGCGCGGGGATCATGTCAGGAGTCATCCCGAAATCCGATTGCAGCGACGAGCGCTGTCTCCGAACGACGTCAGGCCGCGGACGATCAATCCTCGTTCCAGGAGGCGAGGGCGTGCGCGACGCAGCCGTTGATGTGGTCGGTGAGCACGGTTTTAGCGCCTTTGATGTCGCGCTTGAGCGCGCAGTCCAGCAGCGCCTTGTGCTGGTTGATCGTCTCCGCGCCGCGGTAGCGCAGCGCATAGCGGAAATATTTGTCGAACACGATCGCGTGGGTCTGCATCAGCTCGCGCGAACCGCAACTCGAGATGAGAGCCTGGTGGAATTCGCCATCGTAGCGTTTGCGCAGCTCGGGATCGTCCCCCTCCTTGAGGACCGTGCGTTCGGTGGCCGCCAGCTTGTGATGCGCGGACACCACGCGGCCCTCCCACTCGACGTCGCCGGCACGAAACGACTCGGCCATTGCATGCTGCTCCAGCAGGATACGCAGACCGGCGAGCTCACGCAGGTTCTGGATGGATATCGGCGCCACCTCGAAGCCGCGCTGGCCCTCCGCGACCACGAATCCCTCGGAGGTCAGACGATTGAGGATCTCGCGCAGCGTGGAGATGCTGACGCCGTAGTCCTCCTTCATGGCGTCGAGCTTGAGACGTCCGGACGGCGTGAGCACCCCGAAAATGATGTCGGCCCGGATGCGCTGATAGCCGCTGTCGCCCGCCGACAGGGGCCGTTCCTCGAGTGACGTCATGCCTTCTGATCCCGCCTGTCCCGGTCGGTCGGCCACTTCGGAGGCGGCCGAACCATCAATGTTGCCAGCAATATAGCAGATTTCCAGTGTCAGACGTATAGTAAATCATCATACGAAACAAAGATCGTCATTTGACATGGAAATATATGTGTGATGTCTAAATAGACTGAGGGTACGAAAAATGATGGCTTAAGCCGCCGTTCGCGCCCGTTCGAACAGGGAGGAAACGATGAGCTTGTTGGTACGGGCGCTGTCTGCGACGGCGATCTGCGTGGCGCTGACGGTCGGTGCATCCGCTGAGGACATTCAGGAGCGCACGATCAGGTGGGGACATCTGAACAACACCGATCACCCCGTCAGCGCGGGGGTGCAGAAATTTGCGGAGATCCTGCTGGCGAAGAGCGGGGGCAAGATGAAGGTCCGTGAGTTCGCGGCCTCGCAGCTCGGCAACGAGCTGCAGCAGCAATCGGCGCTGCGCGGCGGTACCCAGGAAATGCTGTCGGCCTCGACGACGTCGCTCGCAACCGTCGTGCCGGAGTTCGGCCTCATCGACTTTCCGTTCATCGTGAAGACTATCGAGCAGGCCGACGCGCTCGGGACCGGCAAATTCGGCACGTCAATGCTCGATACGTTGCCGCCGAAGGGGCTGATCGGTCTGGGATATTGGGGCCTCGGATTCCGCAACGTCACCAATAGCACGCGGCCGATCACGAAGGTCGAGGATTTCAACGGCCTCAAGCTTCGCGTCATTCCCAACCCGGTCTACCTCGAGACCTTCGGATCATTTAAGGCCAATCCCGTTCCGATGGCCTTCGGCGAACTCTATTCCGCATTGGAGACCCGCACCGTCGACGGCGAGGAGAACCCCTTCACGGTCATTCTCTCCAACAAGTTCTACGAAGTGCAGAAATACGTCTCCGCCACCAATCACACCTTCACCCTGAACATCATCCTGGTGAGCAAGGCGTTCTGGGACAAGCTCTCGCCGACCGAGCAGCGCCTGATGCGCGAGGCGTATGAGGAGAGCCGAGGCTATCAAAAGGAGCAGACGCGCCTTCAGACCGAAAAGGCCCTCTCCGAATTGCAGGCGAAGGGCATGCAGTACAACACCGTTGCGCCGGAAGAGCTCGATCGCATGCGCAAGACGGCGCAGCCGGTGGTCGACAAGATTGCCGCCAGTCTCAAGCCGGACGCGGTCAAGCTCTTCAACGACGAGCTCGACCGCATCCGCAAGGACGTGAAATAGTCGACCTTGTCAGCATGCATAAGTAGGAGCCGACCGGTCGGCCGGCTCTTGAACTGACCTTGCCCGGACGGCACGTATGGCGCGATTTCTCGACCTCTATTGCACCCTGCTGAAGGGTATCATTGCCGCATTTCTTGCGGTGATGGTGGTGCTGGTGTTCGGCAACGTGGTGCTGCGCTACGGCTTCAACTCCGGTATCGCGATTTCCGAGGAGCTGTCGCGCTGGCTCCTGGTCTGGCTGACTTTCCTCGGTGCGGTCGTGGCAATGCGTGAGCACGCCCATCTCGGCGTCGATAGCCTTGTGCGGATGCTGCCGGCTTACGGCAAACGCATCTGCTTCATCGTCAGCTATGTCCTGATGCTGTTTGCCGACTGGCTTCTGCTCTCGGGAAGTTGGCGTCAGACGATCATCAATATCGACGACCGCGCGCCGGCGACCGGCCTGTCACTCGGCATCTTCTATGGCGTGGGCGTGATTTTCGGCGTTTCGGCCGGAGTGATCCTTCTCTACGACCTGTTCCGTGTCATGTCCGGACAGGCCAGCGAAGCCGACATGGTGGCCGTCAGGGAATCGGAGGAGCACTGATGCTGTCTCCCCGTATCGTGCCGCCCGGCGCTCTCATCCTGGAAATCACCGGGATCACGCGATGACCATTGCCGTCTTCACCTTCTCGCTGCTCGGCGCCATGGCGCTGGGCATGCCGATCGCCTTTGCGCTGATCGTCTGCGGCGTGGCCCTGATGAGCACGATCGACATGTTCGACGCGCAGATCGTGGCGCAGAACGTCATCAACGGCGCAGACAGCTTTCCGCTCATGGCCATTCCCTTCTTCATGCTCGCCGGCGAGGTCATGAACAAGGGCGGCCTGGCCAAGCGAATCGTCAACGTTGCGCTCGTCGCGGTCGGCCATTTTCGCGGCGGACTTGGTTACGTAACGATCCTCGCGTCCTGCATCCTTGCGTCGCTCTCCGGCTCCGCGGCAGCCGATGCCGCGGCGCTGGCCGCCCTGCTGGTGCCGATGATGGTGGCGGCGGGTCACAAGAAGTCCTATGCGGCGGGTCTGGTGGCGGCCGGCGGCATCATCGCGCCCGTGATTCCGCCCAGCATCGGATTCGTCATTTTCGGTGTCGCCGCGGGCGTGTCGATCTCAAAACTGTTCCTGGCCGGGATCGTCCCGGGGATCTTGCTCGGGGCAGGGCTCTGCCTGGCCTGGTGGTGGGTGGTGCGCCGGGAGAACCTGACGCCGCCGCCAAGGGCATCGCTCTCGGAAATGGTGAAAGCGGTGGTCGACGGCTTCTGGGCGTTGATGCTGCCGGTCATCATCATCGTCGGCCTGCGCTTCGGTATCTTCACCCCGACCGAAGCCGCAGTGGTCGTCGCCGTCTATTCGCTGTTCGTCGCGACCTGCATCTATCGGGAACTGAAACCGTCGCAGCTTTACGAGGTGTTCGTCTCCTCGGCCCTGACGACGAGCATCGTGATGTTTCTGGTGGCAGCGGCGCTGGTATCGTCTTGGCTCATCACCGTGTCCGAGATTTCGGCACAGATCGTCGCCCTGCTCAAGCCTTTCATGGGCAACAACACGCTCCTGATGCTTGCGATCATGGTCGTGGTGGTGATCGTGGGAACGGCCCTCGACATGACGCCGACCATCCTCATCCTCACGCCGATTCTGATGCCGATCGTCAAGGCGGCGGGCATCGATCCCGTCTACTTTGGTGTTCTCTTCATCATCAACAATGCGATCGGCCTGATCACGCCGCCGGTCGGTATCGTGCTCAATGTGGTTTGCGGTGTCTCCAGGATCAGCATGGAGGATATCATCAAGGGCGTCTGGCCCTTCTTGATTGCGCAGCTCGTGGTTCTGTTCCTGATGATTCTGTTCCCGGGGCTCGTAACAGCCCCTGCCAAATGGTTCGCCGGCTAGACGCGTCGGCAACAAAAGAAGGACAAGCGAAAATGGCCGCAAGGATCATGATCCTCAACGGACCCAATCTTAATTTCCTCGGCATCCGCGAGCCCCACATCTACGGCTCGACGACGCTCGATGAGATCGAGGCGAGCTGCCGCGCGCTGGCCGACCAGCTCGGCGTTTCGATGTCGTTCCATCAATCGAACATGGAGGGTGAACTCGTCAGCCTGATCCAGTCCGCCCATGGCAACGCGGACGTCATCATTATGAATCCCGCGGCCTATTCATTCACCTCGATCGCGCTGATCGATGCGCTGAAGATTTTCGAGGGTGTGAAGATCGAGGTGCATATCTCGAACATCCACGCGCGGGACGAGCTGCACCGCCACTCGATCACGTCGAGCGCCTGCACGGCGGTCATTTGCGGACTGGGTCCCTATGGCTATCTCGCCGCGATGCTCGCGGCCGTCCAACGGCTGGGGCAATTGCCTGAGACCATTGCACCGGCTCTGCGCGGGCTTGCGGCCGGCGGCAAGGCGTAGGCATGGAGGGCGCAATGCGCGGCACGGGATTTCTCGCCATCTGGAGCGACGTCGAGGCTCACGACCTGACCGACTACCGGCATTGGCTGACGCGTGAGCACACGACCGAGCGCGTAACGACGAAGGGGTTCCTGGCATCGCGTGTCTTCCGCGCGGCAAGGGACGACATCAACCGCTTCTTCATTGTGTATGAGCTGGAGACGCCGGAGGTCCTCGACGGCGAGGCCTATCTGGCGCGCCTCAACGCACCGACGCCGTGGTCCCAGCGCATCATGCCGAAGCTCGGCAATTTCATGCGGGGCGGGGGCGTCATGATCGCGCGGGCAGGGCGGGGCGAAGGCGCATCGATCGTGGCGCTGCGGATCGAGACGTTGCCGAAAGATCCCCAAGGTCTGGCTCAGACGTTCGTTGCGTGCGACGGGGTTGCCGCGGTGCAGATCGGCGCGACCGACGAGGCGCGGACATCGGTGCGGACCGCTGAGAAGGGCATGCGGACGAACGAGGGCTTTTTCGCGGGGCTCTTGCTGATCGAGGCGCTCGACGTCTCGTCGCTGCAGGCCGCCTTGCTCAAAGCCGCGGAAATTGCCCCCGACGTCATGGCCGTGGCGAGCGAGCCGGAAGTTTATCAAAGCATGTTTGCGCTCGACGCCCGTATCGCGGATTTCGGCTGATGACAACGTTCTCGCTAGGAACTCTTGCGCACCATTGAGGCTTGACTCAGCGGGCCAGCGTCGCCGCCGATTTGCTGGCCTGCACGGCCCCGCCTCCAAGCCCCCATACCCCCCAGGGTGGGGCCGTGTCTCTTCGCAGGAGACACAATGCCCGAGCCAACCGATCACGACATCAGAGAACGCGCGCACCGCTTGTGGGAACAGGCGGGCAAGCCGGAAGGCCGCGAGGAAGAGTTCTGGCACGCGGCCGAGCAGGAGCTGCGCAACGAGGACAAGTCGAACCCCATGCGGACGCCGGATACGCTGTGACCAACAAGAGGTGCCCATTCTGCCACGGTCTGGGATGGGTCTGCGAAAACCATCCGCTCCGCGCCTGGAGCGACGAATTGGGCGGCTGTCGATGCGGTGAGGGCATGCCCTGCACCTGCAACGCGACGGAAGATCCCGAAACAAGGGCGGTGATCGTCGAAGCGGACACGACGTGGCATTGAAGGACCTGGCATTGAAGGACTTAGCATTGAAGGACCTGGCATTGAAGGCGGAACAGAGCCTTCCAGCAGGAATTGAGGTTGTGAGCAGCACGGGCTGCGACGCAGGCCCGTGGCTACGGCGGGGTTTGCGGTGGACGAGCGGCAAAAGATAGAGCACCAGATCGAACTCGCAACGCGAGCGGCAGCCCTTGTCAAAGACGAAACCACTGTCCAGCGATTCAGGACGTTCGCCGAGGAGCTGAAGCAAAAGCTGCTTCGCATGATGCGGCGCGGCAAGGTGCGAGCGCGCGCGTACGAACTCTGGGAGCAGGCCGGTCGCCCGGTCGATCGGGACGTGGAGTTTTGGCTCGAGGCCGAACGGCAGATCGAAGAAGAGCGCGATCAGCGGAGGCCCTCGGATTGCTCAGACAAACGGTAGAAGTTCCGGTAGCCACATCGGCAGCGAACAAGCTTCAGGCCGCGCGTTCCTGGACAGAGAAAAAGCCGCCGAGTTCTTCACCTGGCGGCTTCAAAAGTCCGTAGCTGTTGGTCGCCTCTCCAGCCTCGTGCGTACCGCCGTTACCTTGTTTGCGGCCATGCAAGTTCAGTCTAGGCCAAGGCGCTCGATTCTGCTGTGACCTGAAGCACACATTGGAAGGACGATGTCGGCAAGCCTGGGAGGGCACCGACTTTGATGGGACTGCTCCGTCATTGCTTTACGCGCCGGCCGCGACACCCAGGCGGCCTATGCCTGGAAGCTTCAGCGCGGGGCGGCGGATGTCGAGGCCGAGCACCGCGCCGAGGAAATTGATCTCGACCCCTTCGACCCAGCCGATGGTCATGCCGAGATAGCCCGACAGCGAAGCGTAGAGTCCGGTGCCGGACGCCGTGATGCCGGCCCAGCGTCCGCTGTAGGGAAAGTCCTTGCCGATGGCGGTCGGCGGCAGCACAGCGCGTAGCTCGGGAACGGCGTCGAGCGCCGCCTGCACGAAGGTGTTGGAATTCGGTCCCGGCCAGGCGCTGTAGTCGCCATAGGCGCGGAACCTGTAATTCTCGATGACGGCGCGGATCTTGGGAATCAGCGCTTCGGCCCGCGCGCCGTCGACGGCGACGACCGTTTCCGGGAGGGCGCCGAACCAGCGGCCGTCGGGCGCAAAGCCGTTGCTGCGAACAGGGTCGCCCCAGGCCGTGTAGTCGTATCGGCTGTACGTCGGGGCGCCCTTCTCCTTGACGACAATCCAGGTGTGGACGGCAAAAATACTGCGCCAGCGCACGGTGCGCGCGGCGAACACGCGGATCAGCGCATCCGGATTGGCGGATGCGGGCGGCAGCAGGCCGGCGCTGGAGCGATCCGCGGTCTGCCAGTTGCCGCGGCCGTCGCCGCGCAAATAATAGCGGCCGGCCGATACGCCGATCGGCAGGAAGATCAGCAGCAGGAACAGAATCAAGAATTTCCTCAAGGGCAAATGGCGGTCGGGCGGGACGATGCCACCAATATAGTTCGCAAGGCACGCCGCGCCAGCGCTCTCCTGCTCTTGCATTCGGGTGGTGCGGCCATATGTTGCGTCCATGAGGAAGTTGTCGCTCGTCGAGGACCAGGCCATCCAGGCGCGAATCGCGTACATCGCGGGCGCCGAGATTTTCGATCGCCTGTTCGCCGGCATCCGGTTCGACGAGATCGACGGTAATCTGCTGTTTGCCATCGCCAGCGACGAGGACTGCGCGGCCGAGATCGAGGACGAGTTCTCGCACCAGCTCGCCGTGGTCGCAACGCAGATCCTTGCGCAGAGCGTGGACGTGGTCGTGGTGCTGCCGAAGGTCCTGCAATAGCCGCCTGGCCGTTAGCTTCTGCCCGCTCAGGCCGCTTGCCTTCCCCCGCTGTCTCTGCTTTTCAACGCAATTGCAAAATTGTAATGACGTCACTGGGCGCTCAGGCCCGAGGCGCGTTATCGACGGAGCTCGACGGGAGGGCTCGTCGTCGCTCGCCTCTATTTGCGAAACAAAGTTGGATACACATTGGCGCCCACCAGGAAAGCCCGGGCCACCACCGGCGCGATAAAGACAAAAAGCAAGAGCTCGAAAAGCAAAGGCTCGATAAGCAAAAGCGCGAAACGCAAGAGCACGAAGAGCACGAGCTCGAGAAGCACGAGCTCGACAAGCCAGCGCCTGGACAAGAGCGCCTCGCGTTCCGCGGTCGCCTCCTCATCGCCGCTCGGCATGCTGGCGCTGCATCTGCTCGAGCAGTGGGAGAAGTCCGGCCGCGACGGCCTCGTCTTCCTCTGCGACGACGAGAGCAGGGCGGAGCGACTGGGCGGTGTGATCCACGCCCTCGATCCCTCGGTCGACGTGCTGGTGTTTCCGCGCCTGAACACGCTGCCCTTCGACGGCCTCGAGCCCTCCCGCGAGATCGCGGGCCGGCGCAGCTCGGTGCTGCGGCGTCTCGCCAAGGCAAAGAAGCCCGTCTTCCTGGTGTCCACCGCGGAAGCGATCATGGAACGGCTGCCGCTGCCGGCGAGCTGGTCGCGGTCGAGCCTCACGCTGAAGGTGGGCGCGCCCTATTCCGGGCCCGAGCTGGAGACCCGCTTGGAGGCTCTCGGCTACGATCTCGACGAAGAGGCGGAGTATCCGGGCGGCGTCCTGTTCCACGGCAAGACGTTCGAAGTGTTTCCCGCTGGCGCGCTCGCTCCCTTCCGGATCGAGCATTCCGGAGACACGATCCGCAAGATCGTCGCCGTCGATCCCATCGAGCACGAGGTCGTCTACGAGACCGCCGAATTGATCATCGATCCGATGTCCGAGCGGATCGCGCTGGGAGCTACGCGCGGACAGCGGGCGACTCTGCCGGATTATTGCAGCCGCGCGCGATGGATCGCGGATGCCGGGGTATCGACCCACGCCGAGAGCTGGCTGGGCACGATCGAGGACGCTGCCGGCCGCAGGGATGCGGAGCGCGAGTATCTGGGGCAGGCGGACTGGAAGCAGCTGAAGAAGCGCATCAGCGTGCTGCCGCGCAAGGCCGCCTTCATCTCGACGCCGGAGTTCTCGAAGCTGGCCTCGCCGCGCAAGGCGCTTCGCGCCTTCGTCGCCGACATGCAGCGCGGCGGATCGCGGCTGCTGTTCGTCGCAGCCGTCGAGGACGACCTTCGTGCGATGGAGCGCATGAGCGGCATCAAGGCGGAGCGGCTGGCCGATTGGAGCGAGGTGACGAAGGCACGCAGCCGCGAAGGCGCGCTGCTGGCCGATTTCGACGCGGGGTTCATTGGCGCCGGCCGCAAGCCGCTCGTCGTCGTGACCGCCTCCGACGTGCTCGGCAGCCGGGCCCATCATCCCCAGCCGATGGCGCGCGCCTGGAACCCGGCGTTCGATCATCCTGATGTGCCCGAAAAGGGCGCCGCCATTGTCCATCTGCAACGAGGGCTCGCCGTGCTCGATGGCTTGCAGACCCTCGACATGGGCAAGGGATCGCGACGCGAGATGATCAGGCTCAAATTCGCGGGCGACAATGCCGTGCTCGTACCGCCGTCCGATCTTGCCGTGATCTGGCCCTATGCCGGCGAGCCCGGCAAGCTGACGCTCGACAAGGCGGACGGCAGCAGCTGGTGGGCGCGGCGCACCGAGGCGGAAGCGGAAATCCAGGTCGCCGCCAAGGCTCTCGCCAAACACATCAGCCAGCGCCTCCGCCGTCGTGCACCCAAACTGGTGCCACCGGGGCCGGCCTACGAAAAGTTCGTCGCGCGGTTCCCCTATTTCACGACAGTGGACCAGGGCCAGGCGATTCAAGACGTCCTCGACGATCTTGCGGCGGGCCATCCGATGGACAGGGTGATCTGCGGTGACGTCGGCTTCGGCAAGACCGAGGTCGCGCTGCGGGCGGCGGCCGCAGTGGCGCTGTCGGGCAAGCAGGTGGCGATCGCCGCGCCGACGACCGTGCTGGCGCGGCAGCATGTCGAAACCTTCCGCAAGCGGTTCGGCCCTCTCGGCATCGAGGTGGGAAGCCTGTCGCGAGCCAGTTCAGGCCCGGAGACGCGAGAGACCAAGGAGGGGCTGCGGCGCGGCGCGCTGAAAGTCGTGGTCGGCACGCAGGCGCTTGCGGCAAAGGACGTGAAGTTCGCCGACCTCGGCCTCGTCATCATCGACGAAGAGCAGCATTTCGGCGCAGCGGAGAAGGCGAAGCTTTCAGGCCTCGCCAAGGGAGCCCATTCGCTGTGGATGAGCGCCACGCCGATCCCGCGCACGCTCGCGGCGGGACTTGCCGGCTTCCGGGATCTCAGCGTGATCGCCTCGCCGCCGGTTCATCGCCTTCCCATCGTGACCAGGATCGCGCCGCTGTCCGACGCTGCCATCGCCGCGGCGCTGCTGCGCGAGCGCAGGCGGCATGGTCAGAGCTTTCTGATCTGCCCGCGCATCCAGGATCTGGAGCCGATGCTGGCCCGTGTGCAATCGGTGGCACCGGAGCTGCGCATCGTCTGTCTTCACGGCAGACTGCCCGTGGACGAGATCGACGACCGCATGATGAGTTTCGTCGATGGCGAGGCGGACGTGCTGTTGGCGACCAATATCGTGGAAAGCGGTCTCGATATTCCGCGCGCGAACACCATCGTGGTGTGCTGGCCCGAAAAGTTCGGACTTGCGCAGCTGCATCAGCTCAGGGGACGGGTGGGACGCGGCGGCACGCGCGCCTTTGCCCATCTGCTGACGGAGTCGACCTCGGAGCAGTCCGAGAAGCGTCTGGCGGTGCTGGAGGAGTTCAGCAAGCCGGGTGCCGGCTTTGCGATCAGCGAGCGCGACCTCGACCTCAGAGGCGCCGGCGATCTGTTCTCGGAACAGCAGTCCGGCCACGTCCAGGTGTTCGGACCGGTGCTCTACAGTCATCTGCTGAAGCGGGCGTCCGAGCGAGGCAGCGATACCGGCGCCGATCTGTGGGTGCCCGATCTCAATATGCCGTTGGCTGACATGTTGCCTGAAGGCTACGTGCAATCGGAAGCGGTCCGGCTCGAGATCTATGGCCGCGCTGCCAGGTGCCGAAACGACGACGATCTGGAAGATCTGGAGGAGGAGATCTCGCGTCGTTTCGGCAGGCTGCCGCCGGAGGCCCGCGACTTCTTCGCATCCGCCAGGCTCCGGATCGATTGCAAGCGGCGCGGCATCGTCAGGCTCGATGTCGGGCCCGAGGCCGTCGCCGCGACTTTCCTGCCGGGGCGGCTGCGGAAATCCAGGGGGAAGTCGCAGGCGGGAGCGCTACAGCGCGACGGCGACCGCGTCGTCTACGCCGGTCGCCGTGATCAGGACCCGTTCAGGCGCGTCGAGGAATTCCTCGAACTCCTCGACGCCTGAGGATCATTCGGTCTGCTCGACTGCCGCGGGCATTTTCGCCACCGACATCAGCGAGCGAGCCACCTGGTTGAGGAGCTGATCGGCGTTCTCCTCCTCGGCGAGTGATTTCGACAGCAGGGCGACAATGGCACTGTGGCGAAGCTGCTGGGCGAGGTTGCGCGCCGTGGTGTAGCCCGCGATCTCGTAGTGCTCGACGCGCTGCGCCGCGCCGATCAGGGCGAGGTCGGCCGCCGCGTCCTCCTTGTCCTCGCCCTCGGCCATGATCTCCTGGCCTTCCTCGACGAGGCCCATCATGCCCTTGCAGGGCTTGGCGCGGGCGGATTTGCCGAGCATTTCGAAGCATTGGTTGATGCGCTCGACCTGCGCTTCGGTCTCCGCGAGGTGCTGCTCGAACAGCTCGCGCAACTGGTCGAAGCGGGCGGCCTCCGCCATCTTGGGAAGCGCCTTGGTCAATTGCTTCTCGGCATGCAGGATATCGCGCAGCTCGTTGATGAGCAGATCGCCGAGACCGGCTTCGTCCGCCGGCGGCGAGCTCTCGGCGACGATGGCCGAGGCCGGACCCGGTTCGCCCGCCTGGATTGCCGGCGAGTCCGTGAAGACCCAGTCGCCGCCCTCGTTCCATGGGCCACGCGTGTCGATCTCGCCATGATCGCCGGCACCGGTGGAATCGTTGAAGAACTGGTCGACGAGGCCGGGCGTCGGGGCAATGCGGCCGATGCTGAAGGCCGGCTTGCCCATGCTCTCGAGCGCCAGCGCGAACGCCTTCATGTGCGTGATCTCGCGGGTCATCAGGAACTGCAGCGCGTCCTTGCTGCCGGCGTCGTCGCAGAAATTGATCAGCCGCTCGTAGACGATCTTGGCCCGCGCCTCTGCGGCGATGTTGCTGCGCAGATCGACGTCGAGCTCGCCGGTGATCTTCAGATAGTCGGCGGTCCAGGCATTTCCCTGCGAGTTGAACAGATTGACTCCGCCGCCGCCCGCGATGGCGATGAGGGGATCGGCTTCGGCCGCCTGGCGGTCGAACTTCGAGGGCTTGAGATGCATCCGCGCCAGCGTGCCGACCACTTCCAGATGGCTGAGCTCTTCGGTGCCGATGTCCATCAGGAGGTCCTTGCGATCGGGATCCTCGCAGTTCAACCCCTGGATCGAGTACTGCATCGCGGCAGCGAGCTCGCCATTGGCGCCGCCGAACTGCTCCAGCAGCATGTTGCCGAAGCGGGGATCCGGCTCGTCGACGCGAACGGTGAACATCAGCTTCTTGACGTGATGATACATGGTGGACTCTCGGTGCAGGAGGGAGTGGAAAGAAGGTGAGTCCCGAACGGGCGGCTTCAGCGTTCGTTCCTAGCGAAACGACCTGCGCCGATGATATCAGGCGCAGGTCGTTCGAAGTCGATCGGCAGGATTGTGGACGTGTTCGTTTAGCGCTGGTCCGGACGCTTGGCGGGCGGCCCATTCTTGTTGCCCGGTGCGCCCTGAATATGCGACGGGTCCTGCGATTGCACGGCGGTGTTGCCAGTGGAATTCGTCGAGCTCGATCCGACGGTTTCACCGGGCTTGGCGGCCGGACCGTTCTTGTTGCCGGGTTGTCCGGCAATGCCGGCACCCGAATTATGCGCGCTTGGCGCGGACGAAACGTCAGGTTTGCTGGCCTGCGCCAAAGCTGCTCCGGGCAATGCGAGGGCAGCGAGGATAACGACACCTGTGAACTTCATCTCGGTGTTCTCCGATGGATGCCCCATCTCCTCGAACGCCGGTAACCTGCGTGCGTTCCCTGTCGTCATCAACTCGAAAACGTCTGCTCGCACTATCATGGCGAATTATCCGGGCAGTGGCGCCTCCACGACGTCCAGCAGCGCGCCGAGGCCCTGTCGCAAACGGCGCGTGGCGATGCTCTCGGTGGCGAGACCGAACACCACGAGGGATCGCCCGGTCATCGCATAAACGTGCCCGAAGTCGAACGCGGGCATCTGCCCCTCCGGTTGATTGGTGTCGATCAACCCGACCCAGCTGCGTCCCTCGGCGACCGCGGGCAAGGTGAAATTGACGACGTCGTGATGAGCATTGTAGATCAGCAGCATGGTTGCGTCCGAGCCGCGGCGCTTGATCCCGGTCTCCTGGGCGCGGCCGTCGAGCAGCAACGCGAAACATTTGGCGTTGCCGTCCTGCCACTGCTCCGTCGTCATTTCCTCCCCGGACGGCGCGAGCCACGTCACGTCCTTCACGTCCAGCTCTTCATTGTGGGAGCCGACCAGGAACCGGCTGCGGTAAAGAATCGGAAACGCCTTGCGCGTGGCGATCAGCTTGCGCGTGAATTCGCGCAGGCTGCGGCCGTTGGCGGTGATGCCCATCCAGTCGAGCCATGTGGTCTCGTTGTCCTGGGCGTACGCGTTGTTGTTGCCGTGCTGGGTGTGTCCGAATTCGTCGCCGGCAAGCAGCATGGGCGTGCCGTGAGACAACAGCATGGTCGCCAGCAGATTGCGCTTCTGGCGCTCGCGCAGCGCAATGATGTCCGGATCGTCCGTCGGTCCCTCGGCGCCGCAGTTCCAGGAATGATTGTTGCTGTGGCCGTCGCGATTGTCCTCGCCATTGGCTTCGTTGTGCTTGTCGTTGTACGAGACGAGATCGTTGAGATTGAAACCGTCATGGGCGGTGACGAAGTTGACGCTGGCCCATGGCCGGCGTCCGCGCTTGTTGAAGAGATCGCCGGATCCGGACACGCGCTTGGCGAAGTCCGCGATCGTGCCTTCGTCGCCCTTCCAGAAAGCGCGCACGGTGTCCCTGAACTTGTCGTTCCACTCCGCCCATCCCGGCGGAAACTGGCCGACCTGATAGCCGCCCGGACCGATATCCCAGGGCTCGGCGATCAGCTTGACGCTGGAGAGCACGGGGTCCTGGCGGCAGGCGTCGAGAAAGCCGCCGCCTTCGTCGAAGCCATAGGGCTCGCGTGCCAGAATGGTGGCGAGGTCGAAGCGGAAGCCGTCAACCCGCATCTCGGTCGCCCAGTAGCGCAGCGAATCCGCGACCAGTTGCAGCACGCGCGGGTGCGACAGGTTCACCGTATTCCCGGTACCGGTGTCGTTGATGTAATAGCGCCGCTGGTCCGGCAGCAGGCGGTAATAGCTGGCGTTGTCGATGCCCTTGAATGACAGGGTCGGGCCGAGCTCGTTTCCTTCGGCGGTGTGATTGTAGACGACGTCGAGGATGACCTCGATGCCGTGGGCGTGGAACTGGTTGACCATGGCCTTGAATTCGTTCGCGAACGGCGTCTTGAGGTAACGCGGCTCCGGGGCGAAGAAGGCGAGGGAGTTGTAGCCCCAGTAATTGCGCAGGCCTTTCTCGACCAGATAGCTGTCGTCGACGAAGGCATGGATCGGCAGCAATTCTGCACTGGTGATGCCGAGCGATCGCAAATAGGCCGGAACTTCCGAATGCGCGAGACCGGAGAACGTGCCGCGATCTGCGTCCGGTACCAGCGGATGCAGCTGGGTAAAGCCCTTGACGTGCATCTCATAGACGATCGTCCGCTCCCATGGCACTTCCGGCTTGCGCGCGGCGCCCCAGGTGAAGGCCGGGTCGATGACGCGGCATTTCTGCATCAAGGGCGCGCTGTCGCGTTCGTCGTAGGAGAGATCCTTGTCGGCATGGTCGAGCTGGTAACCAAACAGCTCCGGTCCCCAGCGCAACCGGCCGACCAGCTGCTTGGCGTAGGGATCGAGCACGAGCTTGTTGGGATTGAAGCGGTGTCCCGCGTCGGGTTCGTAGGGGCCATGGACGCGGTAGCCGTAGACGGTGCCGGGACGGGCCGCGGGCAAATAGCCGTGCCAGACTTCGTCGGTATATTCGGGGAGCTCGATCCGCTCTAATTCGGTCTCGCCGTCGTCGTCGAACAGACAGAGTTCGACCTTGGTCGCATGGGCGGAAAACAGCGCGAAATTGACGCCGAGCCCGTCCCAGGTGGCGCCGAGCGGAAACGGCTTGCCCTCGCTGATGCGGGAGCGGCGCAGGCTTGAGGCCGCTCGCGTCAGGGCGTCATCCGAATGTACTTGTTGATCCATCGTTCCCCCCGAACAGCCCTTCAAGAATTTGGTGCAGTTGCCGTCACTTCCGCGTCGCCTGCTCGCCGACGGTCGCCGAAGCGATCACGGCGACAGGAGGCACATCGTCCGGCTTGGGCAGCGTGGTTGCCCTTTGCAGCGCCGCCTCCTTGCTGATGGCCGCAATCGAGTTGCCGGTCCGCTCGACGATGCTGGTCAGCTCCGCGTCGGACAGTCCGAGACGCTTTCTGACGAGGCGCACCTGAGTACGGTCGGCCAAGTCGAGCTTGTTGCGGATCGGTTGCGGCTTCGGGCGGCGCATGGCGAGAACTCCTGTGTAGAATTGCAACCGTCGCCCACGCGATTCCGTTCCCCATTTGCAACAGTGATCTTCCCCACCCATCGTCGCCGCACCTCGGCCCAAAAGTGCCCACAACGGGTGTGGCGCCGGCCTGAGGAACGAATGCCTGCATCTCGGCTTTTCCCGTCCTGAGCAT
The DNA here is from genome assembly GCF_055807615.1 of Bradyrhizobium sp. MV1.5. Lineage (NCBI taxonomy): Bacteria > Pseudomonadati > Pseudomonadota > Alphaproteobacteria > Hyphomicrobiales > Nitrobacteraceae > Bradyrhizobium > Bradyrhizobium sp. MV1.5. Next base: position 21,226 of record NZ_JBVVPL010000049.1, read on the forward strand.
GCTCAAGCGATCGTAAAATCGAGCCTCGCGAAGCGTGCTGTTACTTCCAGCCACGCAAAGGCGGCCAGTTTGAGTCACAGATTGGGAATGGCCGGGCAAGCGCGACACCATGGTCCTCGATGCCTCGATCACGGGGTCTGCTTCAATCTCTGGGCGCCAACGGCGCAATCGGTCGAATTGCTCGAGGCCGGCCGGCCGCCACTCCGGATGACGCGCGACGAGGACGGCTGGTACCAATCGTTGAGTCCCACCGCGCATGTCGGCACGCGCTATCAGTTCAGGATCAACGGAGACCTGGTCGTTCCCGATCCGGCCTCGCTCTTCCAGCCCGACGACGTCGGGGCGCCGAGCGAGGTGATCGACGCCGCGGCGTTCCGGGATTCGGTGCTCTATCCCGGCCGCCCCTGGGCGGAAGCCGTGATCTACGAGCTGCATGTCGGCACCTTCAGCGAGGAAGGCACCTATGCCGGCGTCGAGAAGAAGCTGCCCTATCTGCGCGATCTCGGCATTACCGCAATCGAGCTGATGCCGCTCAATGACGTCCCCGGCCGGCACAATTGGGGCTATGACGGCGTGCTGCTGAATGCGCCGAATGCACGCTACGGCAGGCCGGAAGACCTCAAGCGGCTGTTACGCGCGGCGCATGCCCTCGACATCATGGTCTATCTCGATGTCGTCTATAACCATTTCGGGCCGCAGCTGAATTACCTGCACCTCTATGCGGAAAGCTTCTTCACCACGCGCCACAGCACCAGCTGGGGCCCGGCCGTCAATCTCGAGGGACACGACGGCGCGTTCGTGCGCGAGTTCCTGATCGAGAACGCGTTGATGTGGCTGCGCGACTACGGGTTCGACGGCTTGCGGCTGGACGCCGTTCACGCCCTGAAAGACGATTCCGACCGCCATTTCCTGATCGAGCTTGCCGAGACGGTTCGCAGTCAGCTGCCGGGCCGGCGCGTGCATCTGATGCTGGAGAACGAGGCCAATCAGGCCCGCTTGCTCGACCGAGCGCAAGGGCGAACCCGGCTCTATGACGCGCAATGGGGCGATGATTTTCACAACGCGCTCCACGTCCTGCTGACGGGCGAGGACGAAGGCTATTATCGCGCCTTCGCAGACAGGCCGCTCGAACATCTCGCGCGAGCGCTCACCGAGGGCTTTGCCTATCAGGGCGAAGTCTTTCCGCTGCATGACGAACCGCGCGGCGAGCCGAGCGCGCATCTGCCGCCTGAGGCCACCATCTTCTTCGCCCAGAACCACGACCAGATCGGCAACCGCGCGTTCGGGGAGCGGCTTTCCGCGCTGGTAAGTTCGGAGAAGCTGGACCAGGCCGTGGCGCTGGTTCTCTTGAACCCGCACATTCCGATGTTGTTCATGGGTGAGGAAGCCGCGGCCGAGACGCCATTCTTGTTTTTCGCCGACTGGTCCGGCGAAGCTGCCGAGCTGACGCGGGAAGGGCGGCGCAAGGAGTTCGCGCATTTCAAGGCGTTCTCGACGCCCGACATGCGCGCCAGAATTCCGGATCCGTGCGATGAAAAAACCTTCGCGGCATCGAAGCTCGACTGGACCGGCATCGACCGCTCTCCCGCCAGCGCCAGGTTTCGCGGCCTCACAACCCGATTGCTGAAGCTACGGCGCGAGAAGATCGTGCCGCTGATCAAACGGGGTTTCGTGTCGGCTAGTTGCAAGTTGCTGGGAGAGGACCAGCGTAAGGGCGGCCTGGACGCTCGTTGGCGGACGGAGAACGGAGACATCTTGCAGATTGTCGCCAATTTCGCGGACGGCGAACTGCCCATGCCGGCGCTGGTTGCGGGCGAGAGCCTATGGCGATCGGGCGCGGCCGAGGCGCCGCCCCTGTTGCCGAACGACATCATCGTGCGGCTTGGCCAGGAGGCGTGATGGAACCGCGAGGAACGCTTCCGAAAGCTTTCCGTTAGCGGAGTAAATCTCTGGAGCCGCTTCATGACTGAATATCCAAAGCCGCCTTTCCCGCCGCAGCAGCAATCGATGCCCGGCTCGACGCGCGCGATGAATCCTCGACCGGATCACGGCGAGGAAAGTTACAGGGGCTCCGGGCGGCTGGCCGGAAAGAAGGCAATCATCACCGGAGGCGACAGTGGCATCGGCCGCGCGGTCGCGATCGCCTATGCCCGGGAAGGTGCCGACATCGTCATCGCCTACTTGAACGAAGAGGAGGATGCCGCCGAGGTCAAGACGCTGGTGGAGCGCGAGGGACGCAAGGTCGTCCTGATCCCCGGCGACATCCGCAATCCCAATCATTGTCGCGCAATCATCCAGCGCACCGTCGAGACGTTCGGCGCAATAGACATCCTCGTCAACAACGCGGCGCATCAGGACACCTTCAAGGAGATCGCTGATATCAGCGACGAGGAATGGCAGCGGACGTTCGAGACCAACATTCACGCCATGTTCTATCTCACCAAGGCTGCGGTCCCCCACATGCGCCCGGGAGCGGCGATCATCAACACCGCGTCGGTGAACTCCGACATGCCGAATCCCACCCTGCTGGCTTATGCCACGACGAAGGGCGCCATTCAGAACTTTACCGGCGGCCTTGCCCAGATGCTGGCGGCGAAGGGCATTCGGGTCAATGCGGTCGCCCCGGGTCCGATCTGGACGCCGCTGATTCCATCGACGATGCCGGAGGACAAGGTCAAGAACTTTGGCAAGCAGGTGCCGATGCAGCGGGCCGGCCAACCGGCCGAACTCGCGACCGCCTTTGTCATGCTCGCCGATCCGCTCTCGAGCTACACATCGGGAGCGACCTTGGCGGTCACCGGCGGCAAGCCGTTCATTTGACCGAACCTGCAACGAGAACGTGGCAGCCCCGCGGGGCCGCCACGTCCAGTACGTCTTCACCAGCACGCCGTGACCAGCAGGTCGCGATCAAGCAGCGCTGGACGCCTTGGCATTGACGCCCTTGCGAAGCGCCACCGTGTTCAGCTTGGTGTTGGCGGCCTTCTCTTCGTTCAGGTTCGTCGTGAGGAAGCGCACGATGTCGTCGTGCCCGAGTTCCTCCGCCCAGGCGATCAGCGTGCCGTAGCGGCACATTTCATAATGCTCGACGGCCTGTGCGTTGGCCACGATCGCGGCGTCGAGCACGGCCTTGTCCTCGATTTCGCCCGCGGTCTCATCGGCCTCCTTGATGATGCCGTCGATGGCGGGACAGTGTGTGCCACTGGGCTCCTTGCCGAGTTTCGCGAATGCCTTGCCGAGCCTGTCGATCTGCTTGTTGGTCTCTTCCAGATGGGCTTTCAGTCCGGCGACGAGGTCTTTGTTTGTCGCCTTGTCGATCATCTTCGGCAGCGCCTTGAGGATCTGCTGTTCCGCGTAATAGATGTCCTGCAGCCCGTGCAGCAGCAGGTCTTCCATCGATTTGATGTCCTTGGTGAAGAAACCCATAAACGACACTCCTTTAACAATGATGGAACTGGAACGCCGCACAGCCCTAGCTGTTCCATTCCCGTGATTAGATCAGGAGAGCCGAATGAGTGATGGTGCGGATCATCTTGCGGGCCTGCTCGGACGGGCGGCGATGGACGTGTGGGGTGACATGCCGCGCGACATCCAGGAAGCGCTGTTCGAGACCGCCATGAAGGGGCGTCCTGCGGAGCGGGAAGAACTCGCGCGGCTGCTGCACGAGCGGCATCCCCGTACGCTGCATCCGGCGCGGCCGGGCTGACGCCGCGGGGGGAACGATCGCGCAAGAAGCCGATTTGTAAAATGGGGGAGGCGCGGTGAATGGGATTCGACGAAGCCCGCGAGCCGTAGCTCCGCCCAGAATCAAATCGGTGAGTCGATCGGCGTGACTGAAATGATGATCGGAAAATGGTACGACCCGATCTCCCAGAGATGGATCGTGCCGCGTGAAGCGCACCCGGTGGCGGGCTATTCGCAGTCCAACCCGGAGAAGGGTCCGGAAACCCGCGCATCGGGCGAGGCGCAGCGGATATGGGACCTGTTGGTCGATTGCTGCGCGCGCGGGTGATTCCCGAGCCGCACCATCATTGGCTTGTGCTGTCGGCAATTCACAGAGTGATGACATAGACCGCGAAGGCAATGATGAGCGCCAGGCTTACGACGGCGGTGCTGATCAATATCTTGCCCATGGCGCGTCCGTGCTGTCTCGCCGCGTCAATGAAACAGTCGCCCTTTTCGTTCCGAACCGTCAGCTGAAGGCTCCGACTGTTCACATGTGAACAAAGCACGTCGGTACCAAATGGCTTGAACTATATCATTTGATATAGATATGGCTGCGCCCGCTCTTATCATTGGCAATCCGGAAAGGCACCGCGTGGTGCCGTGACATGGAGACCCGATCGTGCTCAGGCGGCGTCGCGTTCAGCAAACCACCACGCTTCAAGAGCGGCTTGCGGAGTTCACCAGGACCATCCGCAAAAAGGCCGAGTCGTTGCCCGACGGCAAGGAGAGGGATGAGCTCATGAAACGGCTGAGAAGCGCCGACACGGCGTCAAACCTCGACCGTCAATTCGCCGGCGGGGATTGAATTGGCAAGGATTGAACTGGCAAGCACTGAGATGGAAGGCGTCAGCTGCGGTACCAACTCGCCAGATTCCAGGTCGTGACGTCCCATCCCGACATGTCGACCATGAGGTTGTTGACCCCCGCGTTGACGATGTTGCGGGATAGAAGCGGCAGGAACACGTTGGCCTCGCAAAAAGTCTCGTCCACCTTGATCAGCAACGCGGCGCGCTTGACCGGATCCAGTTCGTTCTGTGCAGCCTTGTAGGCCTTGTCGGCCTCGGGATTGGACCAGCGCGAGACGTTGCGGCCGAGCCATTTGTTGTCCTTGTTGGAGATCTCCCAGGAGACGCACTGGTTCAGGAAGCGCTCCGGGTCGGGCTGCGGCTGCGTGGTGTTGTACATCTCCATGTCCGCATAGAACTTCGAGTAGGTGTCGGGATTGCCGACGTCGGACGAGAAGAATACCGATGCCGTGACCGCCTTGATCTCGATCTCGATGCCGGCTTTCTGGCAGGCCTGCTTGATGATGGCCTGCGTCTTCTGACGCGGCGCATTGGTCGAGGTCTGGAAGACGAATTTGAGCTTCTTGCCGTCCTTTTCGCGAATGCCGTCCGCGCCCTTGGCCCAGCCGGCTTCATCCAGGACCTTGTTGGCCTTGTCGATGTCGAACTCGAATTTCAGCTTCGGCGACTTGAACTGTTTGGGTGCGTTGACGAAGCTCGCGGTGGCGGCGCCGCCGCGCCCGTAGATGAACTTCTGGATCGACTCGCGGTCGATCAGCAGGTTGATCGCGCGACGAACGGCGGGATCAGACAGCGTCGGGTGCTTGGTCTTGGGGCTGGAGCGCTCGCCGTCCACCTCGGTCCACGGGTCCGTCGTGTTGAGGATGATGAACTCGACGTTGCCTGACGGCGTGACGTCGAGCTTGCCCTTGCCGCTGGCCTCCATGCGCTTGAGGACCTCCTCCTCCACCTGCATGTTCCATGCAAAGTCATATTCGCCGGTCTGCAGCACGGCGCGCGCCGCGGACACCGCATCGCCGCCGCCCTTGATTTCGAGCGTGTCGAAATGCGGCTGGTTCTTGACGTGATAGTCGGGATTGCGTTCGGCTCGGATCAGGTCCCCGGGCTTGAACTCGACGAATTTGTAGGGACCGGTGCCGACCGGCTTCAGATTGCCGGGCGCCTCGCGCGACTTCGCGCCGACATAGTCGCCGAAATGATGTCTGGGCAGGATCGGACCGACCGAACCGACGAAGGGGTCGGCCCAGAATGGGGTCGGGGCCTTGAAAAGTACCTTGACGGTGTAGTCGTCGACCTTCTCGACCTTGATGTCCTTGTATGAACCGGTGGTGTACGCCGCCGTGGCGAGATCCGAGGCGTATTGCCAGGTGAAAATGACGTCGTCGGCGGTGAAGGGCTTGCCGTCGTGCCATCTCACGCCCTGCTTCAGTTTCCAGGTCACGCTCAGGCCGTCCGGCGAAAGGCCGCCGTTCTGCTTGGACGGAGCCTCGGCCGCAAGGCAGGGGACGAGGTTGCCGTCCTTGTCCCAGCCGGCGAGCGGCTCGAAGAAGACGCGCGAGGCGATCTGGTCCTTGGTGCCGAGCGCGAAATGCGGATTGAGCAGCGTCGGCGCCTGCCAGAGCAGGATCTTGAGCGGGCCGCCGCCCCCGGCCTTGGTCGGCTTGTAAGGCAGGGTGGCATCCGCCATCGCCACGTCGTTCCAGACCAGGATCTGGCTCGCGACCGGCGCTGCGATCCCGATCGCAGCCATCGTCTGCATGAACGAGCGTCGCGATAGCGTGCCTTGCTTCACCTGCGCGATGGACTTGCGGATTTCGTTCTCGTTCATCGGATGATCCCCACTTTACAGACTTGTCGTCACTGGCCAGGCCCATCATGTTTCATCGAGGGCGAGGCGGCAATGCCGACAGGGTCAGAAAACCCTGCGGCGAAATGACGAATGTGCGGAGGTTTGAAGCCGGGATGGAGCCGAGCGCAAACCAGGATAGGTCCTGCCGCGCAGGCGGCGCCCCGGATTACGCTTCGCTCCATCGGGCTAGGACAACGATCCGTGCTGTTTTGCCGTGATGCGCCTCACGCTTGCGCAGGTGCCTTCGTTCCCCACATGCGGACGAACGGAGAAGCGTCGTCCGCGCCAGGAGACCAATATGGATTTCCATTTCATTGATTTCGCGCTGCGGAGAAGCGAATACGGTGCCAATCATTTCCGCCGAGTCATGGAGACCAAGATGTCGTTTCGCCTCCCCCTGATCCTTGCGACCGTGCTCGCCGCCTGGTCGGCCGCCGCTTCAGGCGAGACCATCAAAATCGGCGTGACGCCGGGGCCGCAGGCCCAGATCTTCGAGGCCGTGAAGCCGATCGCCGCCAAGCAGGGTCTCGACATCCAGCTCATCGAATTCTCCGACTACGTCGTGCCGAACGCCGCGCTGGATGTCGGCGAGATCCAGGCCAATTCGTTCCAGAATCAGCCCTATCTGGGCAACCAGAAGGCGGACCGCGTGTTGCTGCTGCTGCGCGACAAGGGTGCGATCAAGCTGAAGGACGGCACGGGCTTCAAGCCGACGGTGCTCGATATCACCGAGAATCCCAAGAAGCTGAAGTTCATCGAGGTCGACGCGGCCCAGGCGCCGCGCGCGCTCGACGACGTCGACGCTGCCGCGATCAACACCAATTACGCAACCCAGGCGGGTCTCGATCCTGTCAAGGACCCGATCCTGCGCGAGGACCCGAAGGGGCCCTATGTCAATCTCATCGCCGTTCGCGCCGCCGACAAGGACAGGCCCTGGGTCAAGATCCTGGTGGACAGCTACCACACGGCGGAGGTCAAGGAGTTCGTCCTGACCAAGTTCAAGGGCGCGGTGCTGCCGAGCTGGTAGGCAATCTGCCCAACCAAAGTTCAGCTCGGGACGATCCCGGCGGGCAGGCTTGCGTATGAGCCCTGCGCAATGCCCGCTTGTCTGGAGCTGCGGCAACCGACATCATCGGGATCCATCCTCGTCCGACAGGGGTCGTATGAAACGCTTAGCAAACCTGAAACGCCTGGGTTTTTTCACGCGGCTGCTCGACGAGGCCCCGCCCGCCGACCGATATCGCTTCGCGGCTGAGCAGATCGTGCGCGCCGAGAAGGCGGGCCTCGATTCCGCGTGGATTGCGCAGCACCATTTCCACGAGCGCGAGGGTGGCCTGCCGTCGCCCTTCACCTTTCTCGGTTACGTCGCAGCCCAAACCTCGCGCATCCGGCTCGGCACCGGCATCGTCACCTTGCCGCTTGAGAATGCGGTACGCGTGGCTGAGGACGCCGCGGTGCTCGATCTGCTCTGCAACGGTCGCTTCGAGCTCGGTGTCGGCACCGGCGGCAATCCCTCGGCCTTTGCCGCCTTTGGCCTCGACAGCGCCCAGCGCAACGAGATCTTTGCGCGCAATCTGGAGATCGTCCGCACCGCGCTGGTGGGCAAGCCGCTCGACGGTGGCGACACGCTCTATCCGCAGCGGCCGCAATTGGACAACCGGATCTGGCAGGCGACGTTCTCTGTGGCGGGCGGCGCGCGTGCCGGCAAGGCGGGCGATGGCCTGTTGCTGTCGCGCACCCAGCCTCGGACCAAGGAGGCGCCGAAGGCAACGCTGGCCGAGATTCAGAATCCGGTGATCGATGCCTATCTCGAAGCGCTGCCGCCGGGACGGGAGCCCCGCATCATGGCTTCGCGCACCGTCTTCGTCGCCGACGACCGCACTGAGGCGATGCGCCTTGCCGATATCGGGCTGCGGCGCGCGCTGCCCCAATTCCTCAAGGGCGGCCACGCCAAGCCGGGCGAGACGCTCGAGGAGATGATCGCGGCGTTCGACACCCATGTCGGAGCGGCCGACGACGTCATCGCTTCGCTCCGCGCCGACGCCACGCTGGAGCGGGTGACCGATCTCGTCTTCCAGGCGCATTCGGTCGATGCCCCGCATCCCCATATCCTGCGCTCGATCGAGCTGGTCGCGGAGAAGGTTGCGCCGGCGCTGGGCTGGGCGCGGACCGCACCCGACGTGGCACTGGCGGGTTAGTCGGAATGAACGGAATTGCGTGGCACGAGTCTCAATGATGGGTACCAAGGATATCATCGATACGCTCGCCGGGATCGAACCGGGTTCGGCGCTCGATACCATTCGCGGGCGCCGCCTGCAGGCGCGCGACAATGCGCAGAAGAGCTATCTCTCGCTGTTCGAGCCGGTGGACGCCGGCGATGTCTCGCTGATGGAGCGCGCCGCGGTCGCGCTCTTCGTGATCGGTCTTCACCGCGAGCCCACGATGGCCGGCTTCTATCGGGCGAAGTTAGCTGCGACCGCCGATGGCGCGCGCCTGGTCGAGGCGGTCGAGGCCGAAATCGCGCGCGGCGAGACCTCGGGCCCCTACGGCGCGTTTCCAGCTGGTCCCCTGTCGGTCGAAAGCAAGGCCGGCCTGATCTATCGCGTCAGCGCGGAGCGCAAGCCCGATCTCGGGGACCGGCTCGCTGCGGCTTTCGAACATGCGCATCTGCTGGTGTTCCGCCCGCGCGATGCGGCTGCAGCAGACATGAAGGCTCTGCTCGCCGCCGGCTGGTCGAACACCGGCATCGTCACGTTCTCTCAGCTCGTTGCGTTCCTGTCGTTCCAGGTGCGCGTCGTCACCGGACTGCGCGTGCTCGGTGCCTCGCTCGGGCGCACCGCGAACGCCGCGGCCGGCGCGTAAGGAGGCTGCATCATGAGCGCTGTAAACAATGTCAATCCGCCCGTCGTCTTCACCCAGGATGAACTGGGCTGGGTGTCGTGGATCGATCCGCTGCCCGAAGCCGAGCTGACCGAGCGGCATTTCGCCGGCCTCGTCGATCGGTCCCGTTCCAAGTCCGAGTATTTCCGCCTGCTGGTGCGCGATCCCGAGGTGCTGGAGGCCCGCACCAAGACCGACAAGGACATCTTCTACAACGTTGCCGACGGCCTGCCGCGCGCCGAGCGCGAGCTCGCGGCGGCTGCGACCTCGCGCTACAACGGCTGCATCTACTGCGCCTCCGTGCATGCGCGTTTCGCCAGCACCTATTCCAAGCGCCGCGACGATGTGCAGCGGCTGCTCGACGACGGCGTCGGCGCTGATCTCGGCGAGCGCTGGAATGCGGTCGTCAAGGCGTCGGTGGCGCTGGCTGCGACGCCGATCGCGTTCGGCCCCGACAATATCGATGAGCTGCGCCGCGCCGGTCTCGACGATGCGGAGATCGTCGACGTCATCAACGGCGCGTCTTTCTTCAACTGGGCGAACCGGCTGATGCTGTCGCTCGGCGAGCCCTCGAAATAGGCCAATCTCATCGGCATGGAAATTGCTGGTTGTTTCAACACCTGACAGGATGGAGCCATCCATGAGCAACATCGATCGTCGTACCCTGGTCAAGGGCTCGCTGGCTGCCATGATGGCGGGAGCAGCTTTCTCGCGCGCCGCGGTTGCGCAATCGTCCGAGCCGATTTTGCTGGGCGTCAGCGGCCCCCTCACAGGGCCGAACGCGCAATATGGCACGCAATGGAAGCAGGGCTTCGATCTCGCGCTCGACGAGATCCAGGCTGCGGGCGGCATCAACGGCCGCAAGCTCGCCTATAGTTTCGAGGACAGCCAGAGCGACCCGCGCCAGTCGGTGGCGATCGCTCAGAAGTTCGTCTCCGATCCCAGGATCGTCATGGAGCTTGGCGACTTCTCCAGCCCCGCCTCGATGGCGGCCTCGCCGATCTATCAGCGCGGCGGGCTGGTGCAATTCGGATTCACCAATTCGCATCCCGATTTCACCAAGGGCGGCGACTTCATGTGGAGCACCTCGGTCAGCCAGGCTGACGAGCAGCCGCTGCTGGCGGCCTATGCCGTGAAGCGTCTCGGGTTGAAGAAGCTCGCCGTGCTGCACCTCAACACCGATTGGGGCCGCACCAGCCGCGACTATTTCGTCAGGGCCGCGAAGGAGAACGGCGCCGAAATCGCCGTCACCGAAGGCTACATCGCGGAGGAGCGCGACTTCCGCTCCACGCTGGTGCGGGTCCGCGATGCCAATCCGGACGGGCTGATCCTGATCTCCTATTATTCCGACGGTGCGCTGATCGCGCGCCAGGCGCGCCAGGTCGGGCTGAAGCAGGTGATCTGCGCCGCGAGCTCGGTCTACTCGCCGAAATTCCTGGAGCTCGGCGGCGAGGCCGTCGAGGACGTCCATGTCGGCACGCGCTACTTCCCGGAAGACCCGCGCCCCGAGGTGCAGAAATTCATCGCGGGCTTCAAGAAGAAATACAACGGGGTGGAGCCCGACGCATTCAACGCCTACGCCTATGACGCGATGAACATGGCGGCTGCCGTGGTGAAGATCGGCGGCACCGACCGGCGCACGATCCGCGACGCCTTCACGAAAGTGAAGGACGTCTCGAGCGTGATCTTCGGCAAAGCGACGTTCGACGTCGAGAGCCGGCGCGTCAAGGGCGCCATGAACGCCGAGCTCGTCGTGCGCAAGGGCCAGTTCGCGCTCTGGGACGGCAAGCCGACCTGAGGGGATCTCCTGCGTGTCTTCCTGGCTCGACTACACGATCAACGGGCTGATCGTCGGTAACGTCTACGCCCTCGTTGCGGTCGGGCTCGCGCTGATCTTCGGCGTCAGCCGGCTCATCAACTTTGCGCAAGGCTCGATCTACCTCGTCGGCGCCTATATCGGCTGGGTCGCGGTGGTGCAGCTGCATACGCCGCTCCCGCTCACCATCATCCTGGTCGCGGTGGCGGCGGCGCTGGTCGGCCTGATCATCGAACGGTTCGGCCTGCGTCCGCTGCAGAACTCGGTGCGCATCGCACCGCTGCTGGCAACCATCGGCATCAGCTTCGTGCTCGATCAGCTCGTGATGCTGACTTTCTCGCCCAATCCGCGCGCATTGCCAAGCCAGTTGCCGGATGTCCGCTTCCAGATCGGCGGCGGCACGATCGGCCCGCTCGATCTGCTCATCGCTGGCGTCGGCGTCACCAGCGCGCTGCTGCTGTTCGTGTTCTTGCGCTACAGCAAGCTTGGCTGGGCCATCCGCGCCACGGCCCAGGATCGCGACGCCGCGATGCAGATGGGCGTCGACGTCAATCGCGTCAATCAGGCGGTGTTTGGCATTGCGGCTGCGCTCGGCGGCGTCTCCGGCCTTCTGGTCGGCATGTACTACAACCAGATCGACACCGCGATGAGCCTGCAGGCGACGCTCAAGGGTGTCGTCGCCGAAGTCGTCGGTGGTGCCGGCAACGTGCCGGGTGCGGTGATCGGAAGCCTGCTGCTCGGACTGGTCGAGAGCTACGGTGTCGCCGTGTTCGGCACCAGCTACCGCAATCTGTTCGCCTTCCTGCTGCTGGTCGTGGTGCTCGTGCTGCGCCCGAACGGCCTGTTCGCCAGCGCACGGCAGGCGCCGCCCGAGCCGCTCACCGGCACTTTCATCGCGCCGAGCCGCCCGGTGCGCATTCCGCGATGGGCTCTGCTGATCGCTGCCGCCGTGTTCGCGATCCTGCCGCTGCTCCCGGTGTCCTTCTACGTGCTCCAGACCCTGATCAACGCCTGGCTGCTCGGCATGCTCGCGCTGAGCCTCACCCTGGTTGCAGGCACGATCGGCCAGGTCTCGCTGGGACACGCCGCGCTGCTCGCGATCGGTGCCTACACCTCCGCGCTGCTGTCGCTCACGTTCGCCGTCCCGGTCGGCCTTGCCATCATCGCTGGCGGCTTGATGAGCGCTGCGCTGGGCACGGCGCTGATCTCCCCGTCGTTCCGGCTGCGCGGGCACTATGTCTCGATCGCGACGCTCGCGATCGGCGAGATCGTCTCGCTGGTGATCCTGAACTGGGAGAGCGTCACGCGCGGGCCGATCGGCATCTCCGGCATCCCGCCGCTGTCGCTGGCTGGCTATGAGCTGGTCAGCCCGGTTTCGATCTACTGGTTCAGCTTCATCGTGATGGTCGTGCTGGCGCTGCTGCAGGGACGCCTGCTCGGCTCGCATCTCGGCCGCAGTTTTCGCGCCATCCGCGACGACGACATCGCCGCGCGAGCCTATGGCCTCAGCCTGAACCGCTACAAATCGCTGGCGTTCATCTTCGGCGGCTTTTCCGCCGGCGTCAGCGGCGGCATCGCCGCGCATCTCTATTCCTACATCAACCACGAGACCTTCAACACGCAGCAATCCATCCTGGCGCTGACCGTCGTGATCCTCGGCGGGCTCGGCAATGTCGTCGGGGCGATTCTCGGGGCGGTCGCGCTGGTCGGTCTGCCGGAAGTGTTCCGCATCGCGGCGGAGTACCGCATCCTGATCTACGGCATCGTGCTGCTGCTGCTGGTGCGGTTCAGGCCGCAGGGCCTGCTGGGGACGATGTGATGAGCACGACCATGCTGTCCCTGCGCGGGCTGACGCGGCGCTTCGGCGGCCTCACCGCCGTCGACGCCATCGATCTCGATCTCGCCAAAGGCGAGCTGATCAGCATCATCGGCCCGAACGGAGCCGGCAAGACGACGTTGTTCAATCTCGTGACCGGGCTTGACCTGCCGGACGCCGGTACGGTTCGCTTCGAAGGTCAGGACATCACGGGTCTCTCGCCGGAACGGCTCGCCGCCGAAGGCATCGCGCGCACGTTCCAGCTCGGCCGTGTCTTCGGCAATCTCAGCGTCATGGACAACGTGTTGATCGGTGCCCACACGCGGCTGCGTGCCGTCAAGCCGGCCGTGCCGCTGATCGGCCCGCTGCTGGAATTGGGGTTGGCGTTGCTGCGCCCCGCCAGCGTCAAGGCCGAGGAGGAGCGGCTGCGCGAGGACGTGAAGGTCATTCTCGCGCGCTTCGGCGAACGGCTGCTGCCGCGCATCGACCAGCCGGCCTACAGCCTGTCCTACGCCAATCGCCGCCGCGTCGAGATTGCGCGTGCGCTCGCGCTGAAGCCGCGCCTGCTGCTGCTCGACGAGCCGACCGCCGGCATGAACCCCACCGAAACCACGGAGATGCAGGGGCTCGTCGCCGAGCTGAAAGCCGAAGGGCTGACGATCTTGCTGATCGAGCACAAGCTCGAAATGGTGATGCGCCTCTCCGATCGCGTCATCGTCATGGACGAGGGCAAGAAGATCGCGGAAGGCCCGGGCGAAGCGGTGCGCGGCGATCCCAAGGTGATCGAGGCCTATCTCGGCCACGGCCTGACGACGAAGCAGGAGAGCGCGGCATGACGAACCCGCCTCCCGATGCGCTGCTCGCGCTCACCGACGTCAATACCTTCTATGGTCAGGCCCAGGTGCATTTCGACCTGTCGATATCAGTTCCGCGCGGCCACATCGTCTGCCTCCTCGGCGGCAACGCCAGCGGCAAATCGACGACGATGAAGATCATTTTAGGTCTCGTGAAGCCGCGTTCCGGTGACGTGACTTTCGACGGCGCTTCGCTGATCGGGCTGACCACGCCGCAGATCGTCCGCCGCGGCATCGCCTCGGTGCCGGAGGCGCGGCGTCTGTTCGCGGACATGAGCGTGCGCGAGAACATCCTGATGGGCGCCTTCGTGCGCGACGACCGCGAGGCGATCGCGCAGGATCTCGACAAGATGCTGACGCTGTTCCCGAAGCTCGGCCAGCGGCTGTCGCAGCGCGCCGGCTCGCTCTCCGGCGGCGAGCAGCAGATGGTCGCGATGGCGCGCGCGCTGATGAGCCGTCCAAGGATGATCGTGATGGACGAGCCGACCATGGGCCTGTCGCCGCTTTATGTCGACCGCGTGCTGGAGCTGATCCGCGCCATCAACCAGGAGGGCGTCTCGGTCTTCATGGTCGAGCAGAACGCCAGCCTCGCGCTCGAGATCGCGCACGAGGCCTATGTGCTGCAGACCGGCAAGATCGTTCTCTCCGGCTCCGCCCGCGCGCTGAAGGACGATCCCCGCATCCGCGACGCCTATCTCGGCGGCTCCGAGGCGGCCTAACTCGATGTCGGCCTTATGGTTCGAGACGCCCGCCGTTGGCGGGCTCCTCACCATGAGGGCATCTCGCAGCGAAACAAGACCTCATCCTGAGGAGCCCGCGCAGCGGGCGTCTCGAAGGATGGACACAAGCATTCCTGCAAAGCGGCTTCCCGGGATTGCACTGGTCAGTATGACCATCTTATGAAAAGATCATACCGCTCGTGCGATAGGCGTGCAGTGGACAGAATGATTGTCGTGACGAAATTATCTTTGCGGGCGGTCGAGCCCCGAATGGTGCTGCTGTTCGGCGGGTTGATCGCGGCCAACATCGCGGCGTGGGCCTGGGCCTTCGCGGCGTTCGGTGACCGGCCGACGGTGATGGCGACCGCGCTGCTCGCCTGGGTGTTCGGCCTGCGCCATGCCGTCGATGCCGACCACATCGCCGCCATCGACAATGTCGTGCGCAAGCAGATGCAGGCAGGCGGCGCGCCGCGCAGTGTCGGTCTCTATTTCGCGCTCGGCCATTCCACAATCGTCGTGGTCGCGACCATGCTGCTCGCGCTCGGCGTCGTGAGCCTCGGTGGCGACAGCCTGCTCAAGGAGATCGGCGGCTTCATCGGCACGTCGGTCTCGGCGCTGTTCCTGCTGGTGATCGCGGCCATCAATCTCGTCATCTTTGCCGGCTTGTGGCGGACGTTTCGCGCGGCACGGGAGCAGGGCATTCACGATGCGGAGGGCCTCGATGCCCTGCTTGCCAATCGCGGCGTCCTCGCCCGGCTGCTCGGCCCGATGTTCCGCCTGGTGACAAAACCCTGGCACATGTATCCGCTCGGTTTCCTTTTCGGGCTCGGCTTCGACACCGCAACCGAGATCGGCCTGCTCAGCATCTCCGCCGGCGAAGCCGCGCGCGGCGCTTCGTTTGCCGATGTTCTCGTTTTCCCCGCGCTGTTCGCGTCGGGCATGGCGTTGGTCGACACCGCCGACTCCGCACTGATGGTGAGCGCCTATCGCTGGGCCTTCGTCGATCCGCTGCGAAAGCTCTGGTACAACCTCACGATCACAGGGGCTTCCGTGGCGGTGGCGCTGTTGATCGGCGGAATCGAGGCGCTCGGGCTGATCGCGGACCGGCTCGGCCTGTCCGGCGGCGTGTGGGCACTGGTCGATGCGCTCAACGACTCGCTCGCCAATGTCGGTTTCGCCGTGATCGCGCTGTTCGCGATCGCATGGCTCGTCTCGGTCGTGCTCTATCGGCGCATGTTTGCGCTGGGCGGCGGCGCCGCGCCAAAAGTCCTGAAATGCGCCGATGCCCCCGAGGCGGTCTGAGCCCGGTCGACGCTGCGGAGCGCTGACGGCATTTTCCGCCTTGGTGCTGCTCGCAGGTGGCGGTGACGCCTTCGCGCAGAACACAGGCGCCTCGCGTGAGCTGCCGCCGGTCCAAGTCAGCGGCGGCGACACGAAACCTCGCAAGAAGCCGGCCGTGGCGCGACGCGCCAGCGAGCCGGTCCAGTCCGGCGGCCGCATCGTTGTTGATTCCACAGCGATACAAGCGGCGGATGCGGGCGGTATCGCCTCCGGCGTCAAGGGCCCGCCCGGCATGGCGAGCGAAATCACCGTCTCCGGCGAGGACATCAACGCGCGCTCTTTCACACGGCCGGGCGAGGCGCTCGAAGCCGTGCCGGGGCTGATCGTGACCCAGCATTCGGGCGAGGGCAAAGCCAACCAGTATTTTCTGCGCGGCTACAATCTCGACCACGGCACCGATCTCGCGATCGCCGTCGACGACGTGCCCGTCAACATGCGCACCCACGCGCATGGCCAGGGCTATGCGGACCTGAACTGGCTGATCCCGGAGACCATTGCCGCGATGGACGTGCGCAAGGGGCCGTACTTCGCCGACGAGGGCGATTTCGCCTCCGTTGGCAGCGTGCACATCGGCCTGATCGACCGCACCAAGGGCCTCGCCCAGGTCACCGCCGGCAGCTTTGGTTATCGCCGCCTTGTCGGCATGGACTCCGCGAAGGTCGGGGACGGCTCGCTGCTCGTCGCCGGCGAGATCGGCACCTATAATGGACCGTGGGACAATCCGGACAATGTCCGCAAGCTCAACGGCCTCGTACGCTACAGCCAGGGCACCGCGACGGATGGCGTATCGGTCACCGGCATGGCCTATGCGAACAAATGGAATTCGACCGACCAGGTGCCGCAGCGCGCGATCGCGCGTGGCCTGCTCGACCGGTTCGGCTCGGAAGATCCAAGCGACGGCGGCAGCACCAATCGCTTCGCGCTCTCCGCCCGCATCGCGCAGAGCGACGATGTGGGGTCCTGGAAAGCCAACGCCTATGTGGTGAAGAGCCAGCTCGACCTCTTCAACAACTTCACCTACTTCCTTGGCGATCCCGTGCTTGGCGACCAATTCCGTCAGCACGACGACCGCCTGATGGCCGGCGCCAACATCGCGCGCACGCTGAACGGCTCGTTTGCGGGGCTGCCGATGCAGACGACCATCGGCCTGCAATCGCGCCATGATTCGATCGATCTGGCGCTGACCAACAATTCTCGGCGCGGCTTCGTCTCCAACGTTCGCAGCGACAAGGTCGGCGAAGGCAGCGTCGGTGTCTACGCCGAAAACACCGTGCGCTGGACCGATTGGCTCCGGACCACTGTCGGCTTGCGCGGCGACTACTACGCTGCCGATGTCGCCTCGCTGTTCAATTCGAACAATTCCGGCCGTGCCGACGCCGCGCTGGGCAGCCCGAAATTCAGGCTGGTCCTCGGTCCGTTCAATCAGACGGAATTCTTCCTCGCCGCGGGCTACGGCATGCACTCGAACGACGCCCGCGGCGCCACTACGATCGAAGACCCCGGTGATCCCAGCGCGAGACTTTCGCCGTCGCCCCTGCTGGTGCGCACCAGGGGCGCGGAGGTCGGCGTTCGCAGCAGGACCGTTCCAGGCCTCGACACCTCGGTCAGCCTCTTCATCCTCG
Organism: Bradyrhizobium sp. MV1.5; assembly: GCF_055807615.1. NCBI lineage: Bacteria > Pseudomonadati > Pseudomonadota > Alphaproteobacteria > Hyphomicrobiales > Nitrobacteraceae > Bradyrhizobium > Bradyrhizobium sp. MV1.5. Next base: position 38,652 of record NZ_JBVVPL010000049.1, read on the forward strand.
ATCAGGAGTCCGAGATCCTGTTTTCCGGCGATGCCGGCGACACCTCGGCGACCCGCGCCAGCCGTCGCTACGGCTTTGAATGGACCAACCATTATCGCCCGCGATCATGGATCGATATCGATGCCGATCTTGCGATGACGCATGCGCGCTTCCGCGGCACTGACAGCGACCAGGCGGACGTCTACGCCTCGCTCGCCGGCTACCCGGAGGCGCAGGCCGGCAACGCGCCCGGCAATTACATCCCCAGCGCGCCCGCGATGGTGGCAACGGCCGGCATCACGCTCGGCGAAAAGACCGGGTGGTTCGGGGGCTTGCGCTGGCGCTATCTGGCGTCGAGCCCACTGACGGAAGACAATGCGTTCCGCTCATCCGCGACCAGCGTCTTCAACGGACGCCTCGGCTATCGCATCGACAATGCCTGGCGCCTTCAGCTCGACGTGCTCAATCTCTTCAACACGCAGGCGAACCAGATCACCTACGCCTATGGGTCGCTGCTGAAAACCGATACGCTCTACGCCCTCTGTACCTCTGGCACCGCGCCCGCCGCGGTCTGCCAGAACGGCGTGATGGACACCGTGCTGCACCCGGTCGAGCCGCTGACGTTCCGCGTGACCATGGTGGGGGCGTTCTAGGCCGACGCCGCGCTCGCGACCTGCTCCGCCGGCAGATCGTCGGCATTGGGATCGCCCGGCGCGGTGGCCCAGGCCAATTCCACCAGCGTCACGAACCTGCGGCCGGCGCCGTCGAGCTGGCAGACGATCAGGCCCTGCTCTTCCATGTAGCCGAGCAGGCGCTGCGCCCGGCGCAGCGAATGCGAGCCGTAGGCGCGTGCGATGGCGGCGTCGCCGGGACACGGCCAGCCTTCTTTCGCCGCGCGCGCGATCATCATGAACACACCCTGCATGTCGTCGGGCAGGATCGAGGCGCGCAGCGACACCTCCTGCCAGGCGTCGTCCTCGGCATGCTCGGCGCCGAGCCCGGCGCGTGCGCGTGTCAGCATGCGGCGGAATTCGGTGAGATCGGGCACCGCCGAGCCGAGCCCCTCGATGCGGCAGCGAACCACGAACTCCTGGTACAACACGCCGACCGCGCGGAAACCGGCGTCGGGCGCGGCGAGCACGGCACGAAGGGTCCGATCCACGCGTTCGCGCCGTTCGGCGAGCTCTTCGGCACTGGTCGGGACCTCGATCATTTCGGGGCCGATCTCCGGTGCCGCAGCCTTGGCGGCGCGGAGTTGCTCGAGCAGATCCGGCGCGGGCCGGCGCTGCGGCCGGCTGGCATCGGGCGGCGGCGCGGCCAGGATCACGGCGCGCATATTTTCGAGTGCGGCTTCAGGCATCGGCATCAGCCGCGGGGTGGAATTGCGCGGCTGGGTTTCGGTCGCACCGATATTCAAACGCAGGGGGCGTCGCGACAGTGCGGGGCCGAGCGCCATGAATTGTCCGCGTTCGAGATCGCGAAAGGATTCGGCCTGCCGCCGCTCCATGCCGAGCAGGTCGGCGGCGCGCGCCATGTCGATGTCGAGGAAGGTGCGGCCCATCAGGAAGTTGGACGCTTCGGCCGCGACGTTCTTGGCGAGCTTTGCCAGCCGCTGGGTCGCGATGATCCCGGCAAGCCCGCGCTTGCGGCCGCGGCACATCAGATTTGTCATCGCGCCGAGTGACAATTTTCGCGCTTCGTCCGAGACTTCGCCCGCGACCGCAGGCGCAAACAGCTGCGCCTCGTCGACGACCACCAGCATCGGGTACCAATGGTCGCGGTCCACGTCGAACAGCCCGCCAAGGAAGGCCGCGGCGCGGCGCATCTGGTTCTCGGCGTCGAGCCCCTCGAGATTGAGCACGGTGGAGACGCGATGCAACCGCGCGCGCTCGCCGGCGACCTGAAGACCGCGCTCGGTGTGATCCTCGGCCTCGATCACGAGATGGCCGAAATGCTCCGCCAGGGACACGAAATCACCTTCAGGATCGATGATCGCTTGCTGCACCCAGGGGGCGCTCTGTTCCAGCAGCCGCCGCAGCAAATGCGATTTGCCGGAGCCCGAATTGCCCTGCACCAGGAGGCGGGTCGCCAGCAGTTCCTCGAGGTCCATGGCCGCCGCGGCGCCCGCCGTGGTCTGCCCCATCTCGATCGCAACCGTCATGCCCGACTCAAGTCCCATCATTCGCGGACTGGGGCTTAACAACCCGGTCGCGGCGCGTCGAGCACCATGGCGAAAATCATGCGTTGTTGCCCACGGCGGAGTTCAGGCGTGATTCGATTGCCGTAGAAGTGCGGGCCGATAGGGGGCTTGCGGATCGTCGTCCTGGGGTATCGCTTGCGGCAGTTCCCCCGCTGGTGTGCGAAATCGCCATTGCGCGGTGCGCTCGGCATGCGCCCAGTCAATGATGGGTGCGCGAAGTCCGGCAAAGGGGGATCGCGGCCCGCTACAGCGCGCCCGATCCGCCCTGCACGATCTTCTCGTTGAGCTTCAGGTCCACGGTCTCGACCGTGCGGTCGATCTCTGCATTGGGCGCGCCGAGCTGATGCGAGATCAGCTTGACCAGCAGGTCCACGCGCTCGATGAAGGGCGCGCCGCCGGCCACCGCGCGTGCGGCCGATGACGGCTTCAGCAGGCTCTCGGCGGCCTTGGCGTATTTCGCGAACGGCACCTGGTCCTGCGGATCGGCGCCGAGACGCCGGGCGATGGCGTCGACATGCTCGTAGATCGTTTGCGAGCGCGCGAGATCACCGTGCACGGCATCGCGGATCGACTGCGGCTCGTGCGGCGTGATGCAGCGGTAGTTGCCGGTCAGCAGCATCGACCATTTCGCCAGCGGCACGAACAGAGAATCGAACACCTTCAGCTTCACCGGCACGTCGTGACCGTCGAGGGTCACCGCGTCGATGTCGGCTTCGAGCTCGCGCAGCACCTTGTTGTGCTTCTCGTCCGCGAACACCGATGCCTTGAAATTCGTGGGCAGGCCGACGTGGAGCACGTTCGCAGCCTCTTCCGGCGGACGGAACGCCTGCGGGTCGGGCGAGCACAGGGTCACCAGCCCGGGCTCGAAGCGCTCCCACACCTGCGCATTGGTGTAGGCCTCTTCGAGATCCATGTCTGCGAGCGAGGGGATCCGCTTCAGATAGGGCAGCGGCGGCATGTTCATGATCGACAGGCACGGCAACTTCGCCGCCGCGATCCTGACCATGAGAACGCGTACCGTGTGGTTGGTGTATTGCGGCTCCTGCATCGCAAGGCCGACCATGTCGTAACGCGACAAATCCACATTGGCGGGTGTCACGGCGTCGAGCTTGCCGGGCAGGTCGCGCGAGAAGATGGCGCGGTGAACCGCCTCGTCACGCAACTTGATGCGCACCTCGGTACCCTCGCGGTTGATCAGCTCCGCGGTCTTGGCGCGGCAGACCAGGGTCACGTTGTGCCCCGCCATCAGCAGCTTCGTGCCCAGCAGGGAACCGTAGGAAGCCCCGAGAATCAGGATGTTACGCGCCATGTCTCGTCCCTTTGACGATTTGTGTGATGAGCCCGGCCATCATCCGCGGGCGAGTTTGGCGGGCATGTAAGGCAAAGTGCGTGAGGATGGCAACTGGTATAATGGATGCAAGGGCTGGGCGAATATGACATGGCCCGATGGAGCGCAGCGCGATCCCGGGCGGCTCGCGCGGCATTCGGCACCTTCCCGGATTACGCTTGCGCTCCATCCGGCTATGCGACCGCCTCTGTGTCGCCCCCTGTCAATCCGCGCACGCAAAAATATTCCGCTTTACCGAAATTCGGTTTTGTCGTATGTGTCGGTTATCCCGGCTCATCCTTGAGGGGCGATCTCGTTGTCGTCTTGATTGCGAGCCGGGCTTGCGGTGGACGCAGCAGCGTCGGCATGAGAGGTGCGGGCAGGGCGGGTAGTCCCTGTGAGCCCGCGGCCACATGCGGACGAGCGGCGCTG
>NZ_JBVVPL010000050.1:0-40746 GCF_055807615.1 Bradyrhizobium sp. MV1.5
GAATCATCAGGGATCAATAACCATTGATCGTGCGCTGCTCGATGCGGCAGGCTTTCTAATCAACGAACGGGTCGAAACTCATAATATTGAAACTGGAGCGCAATGCGCAAACTATGTAATCGAGGCGGCTCCAGGGTCAGGCACCATAAGTCTGAATGGGGCGGCTGCCCGACTCGCAATGCCCGGATATAGAATCGTTGTGATTGCGTACGGCTCATTCGATGAGGCCGAGGCGAACGCGTTCAGACCACGCGTTGTGCTGGTTGACCGAAACAATCGCATCGCGCCTGGTTAGAACACGGTGGCAGGTCGCTGACATGGTATCAGAAATAGCTTTCATGCTGTCGGCAAAATCCGAGAATGGGCATTAAATTCGGCTCGCTCGAAGAACTGCGGAGTCCAGTTCCCTCACATATGCTCCGGGAAGAGGGGCCCAGCCGAACAATGGACGAGCGATCACAATGAATCGCGTTGATTGAGATCGCAATCCGTGAATGGCGTACCGAAGGCGTAATGATGGTGTGCGGATCGTGGTGTTAAGCATCTAGCGGGTGTAAGTTTACTTGGAGCGGCTCGAGAAGTTCTCGATGGCAAATCGCAGCTGCACGTACTTGGCCGGATGCGCCTGCACGTTTGACCAGACGCTATTGTCCGTGGTGCTCGCGCTGGGTGATGTAGCGGTGAAGACTTGCAAGTAGGTCCACTCGGAGGTGAGAATGCAGAGCTGCCGCGATCGCTTCGGCCGTTCCGCGATCGTTCCAGCTGTGGAAAGCTCCGACGGATCGACAACTCCTCCAATTCTTTCCGCCTAATTAAGTGAACCACCCTCATTGCGAACTTCGCTGATGTCTAAGCTAGAAATGCCCTTTCAATGGGACGGCCCCTTTCGCTTGAAGGGCAGATAGCCGAGGAGCGAGCTGTTCGCGACACTGCGCACGTCTACTGTCAAGAACAGCTGCTGCCGTCCGTGCAGGAAGCATTCCGTAATGAAAAGACCGATATTGGCATTTTCAGAAGCATGGGCGAGCTTGGTCTGCTGGGGGCCACGATTCCAGAGGCCTATGGCGGAGCCGGCTTGAATTACGTTTGCGGAAGTAATCGAAGAGATTGCGAACGTCGTGAGTGTGGTCAACAGTGTGGCTGCCGAGGTTGGCATCGCCATTCAGCAGTTGGACACAACAACCAAAGACATTATCCACTCAATGCAGCAAGCGGCTGGCGGTACAACTTATGTGGAATCCAACTTGTCTACCGTGGCGCGCGTAGCCGATCGTACCAACCAGGCCGCCGTTGATGCTAAAGGGGCGTCCTCCGATGTGGCCCTTCGGACAGCTGAACTGCGCACCGTAATTAGAGAGTTCCTCGAAAACGTCGCGGCTTAGCTGAGCGAAGAGTCGAAACGAAACTCCGTTCTGGACGAGGCGAGGGCGGCGTTCGGCTGCATAAATCAAAAGATAGTTGCCTTGCTGATCACCGATCATGGCGGTGATCAGCATTGACGACCCCCGGAGGTCCATAGGTCAGCCGGGCGAAAGTGGATCTGTTTGCCGGAGCGGGCATGCCGAGTATGGTTGCTAGTTGCGCCATGCCTTCTGCGGGCTTGCAAAATGCGTGTCTGGCGGGCGACTACGCGACCGCGCTCGAATTGCAAGACGAGCTGACGCCCTTGCAAGTGGGCCCAGTCTACCAATACCCGACGAGAATAAAGGCTCGATGGCGGGCGGAGCTTTTCGTCAAAAAGTCCATGATAGGCGCGTGGACCTCGACATGGAGCGCCAGTTCATGTCCGGCAACAGAAGCGATTTATGTGATGCTGCCGTATTGCGCGACAGCGGGGGCTCTTGACAAAATCTATGCCGGGACCGGAGAAGGCACCGATTTTCTGACCTCATGGCATTTGCAGGCAATTTTGCCGATTGGGACGAAAAGTGTCCCGCCAGGACGAGAGCTCGTGCTCGGATCGGAACGATTGCCGCTTTATATATGCGAAGTGCGTCAATCGACGCGAATCCGTCGAAGACGACACCAAGAGAGCAGGAATTACTCGTCCGTAGCGCGCTTATTGCACTACGCGGCCTTTCGCTCGGGAGTAAGTTGTGCGGACTCGCGGCGAGTGCCGACAGCTCATCGAGCCACACCGTAGCAGGGGTGATGCGAGCCAAATCGGGCAGCTGATTCCATTTGACAGGCCTCGAAGCAAATTGGGGCGCGTCGCAATCAGTGTGAAGGCCAAATGCCTAGCGTCTATAGGAGGCGAGAATGCGTAGTAACTTGGACAATTCGCGCCACGGTTCAGACCGATGCTGCCCGATTTGCGGAGGACAGTTTGGACTGATTCGTTACTACAATTGGCGAACGGCTCTTTGCTCGAGAAAGTGCGTCGATCGCCTCAAGGCGCGGCGGGAAGCAGACCTCAGCTGGTTACAGTCGCCACAGGTTGCCTATCATGGCGCGCCTCTGAGGTAGAATCACGGACGGCATGATTGCGCAGAGGTGGCTTTTGAACCGCGCTTCACCAAGGCTGGGCCAAGCATTTCTGGAGCCGGGAAGCGGCATCGGTCAGTAGATTCGCGAACTCTGATCCAAGAGAATGCGATGCGAGCTAACTGGGCTTGCGGCGAGTGGTCCGCAGAGAATTGAGTGTTTCTACGCTGTTTGAGAAAGCGGCGCGGAGTCAAAAGGTCAAAGAAATGTCAGCCACCATCATCGATTTTGGCACTTTCAAAGAGAGCAGGCGGCTTTCGCGTAGAACAGGAGGCGAGGTGCCGTACTCGACAGCGCTCCAAGGCGCGCTCGCCCCTCTTCTCCTTTTTCCGTTTTTTTTGGCTTGGATGCCGTTTTGCCTGATGGCGTTGCCCGCGGGGGACCAAAAGACTCCCGGCGCATGGCCAGAAGATGGTGTCTGACCTCCACGCCTTTCACTGCGCCATAGTTCCCCACTGATGAAAGGGCACCATGATCGGAGAGCTTCGTAAGCTTGAGTGGCAGAATAAGATAAATCCGCAATTCGCTCGACCGTCGTCATCGCAATTCCCGTGATGTGTGCGGCGCGAACGCTAGTCCACGAAGTGGATGTCGAGAGACAAGGAGTTCAAGGAATGAGTCACATTCCGTCCTCTATCAGCGAAAGAGTGACGATCCCAATCCTAGGGCGCTGGAAGAAGGAGGGACGTCGTCTCGCCATGACCACCGCTTACGATGCCGTTTCGGCGCGCATCGCCGATCCTCTGGTAGATATTCTCCTGGTCGGGGATAGTGTCGGCAACGTCTGCCTAGGGCTCGAAAACACACTCCCAGTCAGCATGGCAATGATGAGCCACCACCTTGAGGCGGTGGCCCGTACGAGGCATCGTGCGTTACTGGTGGCGGATATGCCATTCCTCAGCTTTCACCTCAGTGCAGAGGATACGATCCGAAACGCTGGTGGGTTTCTGCAGCGCGGTGCAGATGCTGTGAAGCTGGAGGGCGGAGCCAAGCGCGTCCAAATGATCCGTGCTTTGGTGGATTGCGAAATTCCCGTGATGGGCCATCTCGGCTTCACGCCGCAAAGCGTTACTGTCATGGGCGGATACAAAGTGCAGGGAAGAACAGCTGCTGATGCCCTGCGGCTGCTGGAGGATGCCTACAGTCTGCAGGAAGCCGGATGCTTCGCTTTGGTCCTTGAAGGCATTCCAGCCGAACTCGCGGCGCGTGCAACCGAAACGCTAGCGATTCCAACGATCGGAATCGGTGCAGGCCCCTCCTGCTCCGGCCAGGTGCTCGTATTCCACGACGTACTCGGCCTCACCAAGGGCCACCGTCCCAAATTTGTTCGCGCCTATGCGGAGGGCTTTGGGATTTTGCAAGACGCGTTGCCGCGCTGGGCTGCGGATGTGCGGGACGGTTCGTTTCCGGGCGCGGACGAATCCTATCAGTTGCCTCATGACTGCGGCGAGGCAATCGCACGGTGGACGCCCTCGGGACCGAAGTGAACGCTTCAGATGGAAACCGTCAGGACAGTCGCCGAGCTTCGGCGGGCAATCCGGCAAATTCGTAAGCCGGACAACCGGGTCGGCTTCGTTCCCACGATGGGCTATCTACACCAGGGGCACCGGGCCCTGATCGAAGCAAGCAGGCCGCAGTGCGATGTCAGCGTTGTGAGCATTTTCGTGAACCCGACTCAATTCGCTGCAAACGAGGATCTCGGCACTTATCCCCGCGATTTCCTGCGCGACGAAAAACTGTGCCGAGATGCCGGGGTCACGATCCTCTTTGCGCCGGATACAAAAGAAATATATCCGGCTGGATTTGACACCTTCGTTGAGCCCGGCGAGCTCGCCAGGCCCCTCTGCGGAGCTTTCAGGCCGGGGCATTTCCGAGGCGTTGCAACCGTAGTCTGCAAACTGTTCAATATGGTGCAGCCTGATGTTGCAGTTTTTGGACAAAAGGACTTCCAGCAATGCGCGGTCGTGCGTCGTATGACGGCTGATCTCGACTTTCCAATTGAGATCCTCGTCCTACCAACAGTGCGAGAGGCTGACGGGCTGGCGCTGAGTAGCCGCAATCGTTATCTCAGTCAGGAGCAGCGTCAGCGGGCGCTCGCCATTTGCCGCGGCCTATTCGCCGCGAGCGAAGAGTTTCAAGCAGGAGAACGAGACGCAAGCCGACTGCTAGCGATCGCGAGGCAGCATATGGCAGGCATCGACCAGCTCGAGTACCTCGATTTGGTCGATAGCATTGACCTTAAACCTGCTGAAAGCCCATTAGCGACTACGGCGGCCCTCTGCGTGGCGGGCTATGTCGGCTCAACTAGGCTGATCGATAATATCATATTGCCTGTGCCCGCGTGACATTCGAACGCCCCGCCGGTCCGAAGATGTCATGCCAGGCCAGCTGGAGAGGTGCAATTTCGGGGAGGCTACATGCGTGGCCCGTTCAACGAAGGAGCGGCGGCATGGGGGATTGTTGGATCTATGTGAGGCTGACAGCAACGGCGACCCATGGTGAGGCGTGCCCCAACATGATCGCCTCGAGTTTCAGGCCCTACACCGATCATCGACGACCCCGAAGTCAACCATCGTCATGTATTTGACGTCGCCATATTCTTCCTTATCGTGACGCGAGCCTTCACGGCCAAGACCGCTCTCTTCGAAGTCGGCGAACGGTGCAACCTCAGTGGTGATCAGCCCGGTGTGGGCGCCGAATGGCGGATTCCAGCGGCTCGGGGACGCGTCAGACTCCCTCTTTCTTGAACCCAATCACCGACGGAAGAGGACCGAACGTCTCCTCAAGGGCGATCTACGAATCCGGCCGTGACATTGGCGAATCACGGTCGGCTCAAAGAACGAGCGGCCAAGCGCGTGATGCTCGCAGCCCGTCAAGACCTGCGCCGCGCTTCAGGACGTCCGCGATGTTGCCCCCAACTTTGTCGATCGGCTCCGTGTTGATCGGCGGACCGCCCGTAACGCCTGCCTGGGTGCCGTCGCGTGCTGCGGCACCCGGCGAGCTCGGTACTTGCCGGTGGATTGTCATGAAAAGCGTGGCACGCCAAGCCAGCTTCACTCATGGAGCAGGCCTCCCGGAGAAGCGATTGAACCCTTCAGAAGATCGCGCACAATGGGCGAGCTTGGCTTGCGCAGCGGCCCCGAGTTTCATCGCCGTACGCCTAGCTCTTTGAATCCAAGAGATCCAATTTGCCATTAACAGCTAAAGAAAGGCCGCGCGAGTTACCGCGCGGCCAAGTCAGGGAGGAAACGCCCCGAAGGGCACTGAGAGAAGCCCAGTGAGTAAATGAACTCACTGGCACTCCAATCTTGCACGAAACGTCGCGAAATCGTGCAAGCAGACATCGCATACTCATTTCTTTGAGAGGATTGGCGGCGTTCCGTAGGATAAGTTGCAGCTTTTATGCGCAAATGGCGGCAAGCTTGCAGCGCAACCGCTGCTTTGAAGGCTGTTTCGCGTATGGTCGGAGATTGCGTGCTCCTCACAGACACCATCGTGCACATCGATCTGTGTATTCGCGCGTACGCTCAAAGAGCTTGGTTCAGGTTTTCGAAATCAATCTCAATTAGTCAGCGCCTCGTCACGACGGGCTGTCCGCGATCCAGCAGGACGCGCTGTGCGTCCTGGCAGTGTGTACGAGCGCCAGGCGCGTCGAATAAAACCCTTGAGGCGCTAATGCGCCAAGTGGCAATCGGAATTCGCCGGACATCATCACCGGTTTGCGGCTGCCGCATAGGGCTGCGCGAGCAGCTGGCACTGCTAGGGATTTCGGGGGTTATTGTCACAGGCGCGATCTGCGCGGCCGCCATGCTCTACCTCAGCGTTGCGGAACGAGAGTCGAGGGCGAGTGACGAGTTCAAAGGTCATGTCGCAGCGTTGTCACAGACGTGGCCAAGAAGCATGCGGAGAATAAGGAACTCCAGCTTGCGGCACTAGGGGTCGAGACATTCGTGGCGGATGTACACGACGGCGACCCCATGAAGGATGCAAACTCTCTGCGATCCGTGAGCAATCTTTGTGCCATGCGGTTCCAGAACGTAGTCTTGGCGCAGCGTAACCTCGGCTTCAGCGAGAATGAGGGATTTCAACGCAAGTTACGGAGTGCTGTGCAAGCCGTTGAGCACCCAGTGACCGAGCTCAATCAGCCTCAGCTCGTGATGTCGATGCTAAAAGATGCGACGCTACGAGAGCGAATTCCTGTTGCCCGGGCGAGGACAAGAATGGCGACCAGCTCGTGGACTGTGACGCAAAAGTTGGTACCCTCCTCAGGCATAGCGACTTTGCTCCCGAGGTAATGTCGGCTGCCCTGGCGCTCATCCGTGCATAGAAATCGGATTTTCTAGCGCTTATGGTAACCAAGCAGACGCTGCGAGAACAAGTCGACGACCTCAAGCAAATCGACAGCGCATTCATCCGATGCTTAAGACGATTGTAGCTGCAGCTGATGTGCGTTCGCGTCTCGGGGATGCCGTTGCTGATCACGTTCGGCGGGAGTCGATCTGGATTATCGCGCTAGCAGCAATGGTGGTGGGGCTGCTCGCCTTCCTATTTGGTCAGCGCATCGCCAAGACGGTCGCGTCAATGACCTCGGCTAGCCTCGCAGCCGCGGCGGAGAGGATCGGAAGCGTGGTCCGATTGATTGCCGCGATCACGCGGCAGACCAATTTACTCGCACTGAACGCGACCTTCAAAGCAGCGCGCGCGGGCGAAGTGGGTGGAGGATTCGCCGTCGTAGCGCAGGAAGTGAACTCCCTTGCCTCGCAACCGGCTGAAGCAACCGTCGAAATTGGCAAGCAGATTGGCGATATTCAGGCAGCCACGAGCGAAGCGGTCCAAGAGGATACTGACGTCGGCGTCATCGTCGCTCGTATCGCCGACATCGCCATGTCTGCCGTCGCCTCAATTGAGGATCAGAAGCCGACTGGCAGGGATATCGCGCTCACTTTACAGGAAGCTGCGGCAAAGGCTGTTGAGGTGGCCTCGAGTGCGGGCGCAGTTACAAATCGGGCGACTGAAACGGGAGGAGCTTCAGTGCAGGTGCTCAAATCAGCTGAGCAATTGTCTGGCGAAAGCACTAGGTTAAGGCATCAGCTCGACCGGTTCCTTAGCGGAATCAGGCGGAGAACCTTGCACCTTGAGCTCCGACGTCGCTACTCGAACGCCTTGAAGGTTTGGGACATGCTACGCTTGCTGTCGCCCGTTTGTTGTCCATCGTTCCGTAAGCGGATAACATGATCCGTGGGATCGTGTCCTGGCGGCCGGGCTTGGGTCGATCGGCATGCTTGCATTCGCAAATCCTAATTAAGCCGGCCCTATCGCGGTCCGCTGTTTGTTAGGGCGCTCGGAAGTAAAGGGCGGTGAACTGCTTGCTTGTTCCGAAGAGGCGAGCTTTGCGGTGCCGCAAAAGTGCCGATCGCTGCTTGGTCGATGAGGTTAAGTGTGAGCTATTATTCGCAGTCGTCCGAAGGCGACTGGTGGCGCAGAAATCCTGCAGATTTTGAAGTCGTGGCAACCGATTTAAGCCGCTGAGAGCGGTCACTTGCTAGAAATTGACGTGGTGATTGCAGCGACGCTTCATGGGCGCCTCATGCTCTCGTCATAACCTGTATTAGATCATTGCTTGCTCAGATCGCGCTGATGCAGAACGACAAGAGCGATTAGTCGTCGTCGACATCCACTCGACGCGACAGTCCCAGCTACGCCTCTAAAAAATATTGCAAGAACGGCTTCGTTTGCGAAGTAAACTGCGCAGTTAACCCGAAACAAAAGCGAGTTCTTTTCATTGACTGATGGAAGATCGCTCTTACATTTTCAGTGTCCGAGCGAGGTCATGATGCTGAAGTGAAATCCGGCCGCGCTGCTCGAAAAGAAACTTATCGATGGGACCAGGAAACGCCAAGTCGACGAGCGGTCGGCGGGTGGCGGAGCGTTATTTGCTGGATCATAGGATGAGGATAGAGCGATGCAAGATGCAAAGATGGTGGGCACGTTGATCCCGCGGGCAAATATCATTCGGTGCGCGCCTCGGCTGGGGGCTGAGATCGTAGGGGTCGGACTTTCCGCTGATATCCCGAATGATGTTCTCTGTGCTATCCGCCGGCTGCTGCGTGAGCACCAAGTGATCTTCTTCCGAGAGCAGAAGCCTCTTGCTGGCGCCGAGCACAAGCGGCTCTTGGAACGGCTTGGCAATGTGGGATCGGAGGCTGCCTATCCACATGGCAATGGGCCTACAAATGTCACCCACCGGCTCGATCCCGGATTCTCCATTTTGCGTGCAGCGGCAATCGCATCTGGTCGCGCGACAGCCTGGTCGAATATGCGAACTGCATATCTTGACCTTCCGTTGCCGCTACGAAGATTCGCTGACGATCTATGGGTGATCAGAGATGATGAGGCGGCGGATACCACGGACTCACGGCTCGCGGATGCAGACACTATGTTTGCGGATGAGTGGCCTGACCAAACGAAAGCTGTCGTCGACCATCCGGTGGTCGAGATCCATCCCGAGACGGGTGAGCGTGTTCTCGCGCTCGGAAAATGCGAACGTCACTTTGTTGGACTACAGAGGTATACGAGCAAAAGGCTATTTCATCTGCTTCGTTCTTATATGACTGCGCCGGAAAATGCTCTTCTGTGGAGCTGGAAACACGGAGATATAGCGATCTGGGACCACCATTCGGCCCAGCTCTATCCGATTGATGAGCGTCAGAAAGACGCAATACGTCGTGACACCTTGCCTGACGAACTGAAGCGGAGCCTGCGTAGCGCGCAACGGCCTAACACGCGAAAATCTGAGAGCGCGAGGGCTGCTTGATTGCGTTCTGAGCGAGTCAGGAGCTAAGAAAGCACGGCCGTACAGCACGAGCGAGCGGTTCCTGGCGACGGGAACGCTGCGGGTTTGAAAGAGATCAACCCGACTTTTGCGCGCCCGAGCAAAGGCGTCCGATTGCATTGCTCTCTCCCGGTCATTGCGCCTGGCAAGCGCCGCCCCGGCAGCGACAGCGGCGATGATATTTCTAGGCTCGCCTAGATCTCCTAATCAATTCGATTATTGTCAACCATTTGTTGCGACCTGCGGCTTGAGTATGACGCCGCCGTGAGCGCACTTGCGAAAGCCGACATGGAGCGATCAAAGCCGGCACGTGGGTCCTTGCTGTTTTTAAGCGGCGGCATAAAGCGTCATGCTGTCGACAAAGGCGCCTTGAGCTACAAAGAGAGAAGGGGAACGGCGGCATCTAAGGCCGGACGGTTCGTCGTCAGCTCAAAAGGATTGGTAGACAGGTCTGATCCAACGGATCGGTCGCGAGACGACATCGGCCTGGATGGTTAAGCTTCTGCTAGATTAACGCTCGTGAATACTTCGGCTAAGTCAGATGACGGCGTGTGAACGAAGCTTGAGTGCGATCGGGAGGCCCGGTGGGAGATCGCTTGAATGCTGCGCGTGCCTCGTCAGGCCGAGTTCCCGTGGGGAAGGCCGGTTCAGCATGCCTTGGCTGGAGTTTCAGTATCGCGCCGGCTCAGCAAGACTGCATCGCAGCCCGATAGCCTTCTCCTAGTGTGCCAAGCACAAACCAGCTTAGAGTCCCTGCGGGCTTGAAAGTTTAACAATCTTGAATTCTGGGCTAGATCGATTTCGCTACGATAGGTTTTCCCTTGGGGGTCCTATGCTTGATCCTGCAACCACAGCACTTCTGCGTGCCGTCCTTGATGAAGTCTGCGAACATATTTCCAGCCATGACACCGGAGCGCGCGCTCACGTCGCCTCAAAGATGCTGGAAGCCGCTGCTCGAGGCGATATTTCGCGCGAACGCCTCAAGCAAATCGGACGTGAGGCTCTCACCGAGGCGCCAACGATGTGGCGCTAGGCTGTGTGGACAATTACCCTAGCCAGCGCAGACTTGCGGCGATAGCGACGGCGGCGAAGTAATTTTGCGCTGTCGTTTTGTATCGCCTGGCGACACGTCTGAACCGCTTCAGTTTCAGAAGCAGCATTCGATCAGGTGACGCTTGGCGCAGAGAGGCTTGAGCGGATGTTTAATGGCGCGTGAGGGGTGGTTCGGAATGACGGCTTGGGCCCCTTTTTTGCGGAGATCGCGGATCGCAACGCATCGGAATCATAGGCGGCATCGCCCATCACGACCTTGGCTGCGAGCCCCTCGATGAGCGGCGGGGCCTGTTGACATCGCCAGCTTGACCTGCCGTTAGGACGAAGCGGACCGGGCAATTCCAGTCGCGCACAGCCATATGGATTTTAGTGGTCAGGCCGCCGCGCGAACGCCCGATGGCCCGATTATGAGCCCCGTTTTGCGCTTGGCGTCGGCAGGCGCGCACAGGCGTCTTGCGTGCGGGCTGGGCCGGTGCAGCGCCAGGATGACGAAGTCCGTTTTGCGGCAGTCTACATTGCGCCAGACCGGCAACCGTTGAGCCTGCGGTGAAATCGAGATTGAGTTTGCGGCCGGGGCTCGGATGCCGATCACAGGCGCGGTTGACGCGGCGACGCTGAGCGCAGTCGTGGCGGCGCTGCCTGATGGACGGTCACGATGATTCCGTTGCCGGCCGGCGTGCGGGTATGGCTCGCAACCGGCTATATCGACGTGCGGAAGCGCTTTCCGTCGCTGGCATTGCAGGTTCAGGAGATCCCTGCATCGCGACCCGCTGGGCGGCTACCTGTTTTGCTTCCGCGGCCGTCGCGGCAATCTCTTGAAGGTGATCTGGCACGACGGCCAGGGTGCCTGCTTGTTCACGAAGCGCCTGGAGCGGGGTCGCTTCATCTGGCTGAGCCCGGTGGAGGGGGTGGTGATGATCTCGTCGGCGCAGCTCGGTTACCTCCTGTCGGGAATCGACTGGAGGCACCCACAAGATACGTGGCGGCCGACATCGGTCGAATGAGCCTTTGAACTTGTGGATCGTGATGATGTGATTCCATCATCGTCGTGACCACATCTGAATCGCTTCCCACCGATCTTGCCGCCGCGCATGCGATGATCCTCGCGAAGCGCGCCGCGCGCCTTCAAGCGAAAGGGGTCGCGGCGAGCGCCAAAGCGGAAGCTGCCAACGCGAAGGCGGCCGAGGCGCTGATCGGTTACGCAAACGCACGCGGCTTGCCGCGAGCGCAGTGCCTTGGTGATCTCCCCCGGATCTGACAACATTTGTCCGCATCAGGAAGGGCCATCTACGAACTTCCAAGCGCATCGTCCAGGATGGTTTTCAGGCGGGCCGCGCCTTTGACCAGTTCGCCATCGAGGTCCGTTCTGATAGCGACGGGATAGTCGTTGCCGATCTCCACGGCATGGCCGGGACCGTTGTGAACGAGCGTTCCGGCCGGCAGGAGCTGATAATCCTTCAATGAGAGCGTGTGGGTCATTTGCCCAAGCAACGATGCGGGCTTGGTCATACGGTGGAAGGTCCACGGTGGGCTAGGGGCAGGCATCCAGTGCGTCGGCGCAACTAACCCCAAGAATACGCTTCTAGGTCGACTAGCGAATCGTCCCACAGGGTGGAACGTCGAGGCGCGCGTGTATGCCGTGCCATCCGAGCGGGTGGCGAATCGCCAATGAGCTCCTTGAGTTTGGCTTGGGAGCCTGGATTTAAGTGCGCTGCGCCAATATTGCAAGGACAGAATGACCGAGCTACCCCCATGCTAGGGTAGAAGATGTACTTACTACGAAGGCTGCGTGCAGAGCGGGAGTAAAAGTCTGAGAGGCGTGACGAGGCTTTCTCACCGTTGATGAAGTGCATCCGGTCGCCTCACAGATGGAGCCAAGGCGCGTGAGCTAAGGGATGTTTACCGGGGGCATCGGGCCGGTCGGGAGCGGCTCGAAAACATTCTGGTGTTGGCCGCGTGCCGCCAAAATGATCGCAAACGCCGTAAGGAGGATCAGAAGTCCGCGCATTTCAAAGAAATACCTGAAATAACCTGGTAAAATTATGGAGCCATTCACATCCGCCGATCCGAATGCATTCGGATGTGAGGGATGCCTTGATGCGAGACGGAGGCAAGTGGCGAGACTGCTCAATAGCGCTCTTCGCGCGCCGCAAGTCGGCAGTCCTTCCTGCAGAATCGTCGAAAAAATGCACAGGCGTTCCACAATGGCAGGAAGAATGCGTCGGGTTCGATTAACAATTCTCAGATCGCTAGCGTTTGAGCGTCGGCCGGCTTCTTTCAGGCGATCGAGGGCATTCCATGTACGGATGTGATCTTGTCTCCGTTGGCTTGTTGGCGCTCACTGCTGCTGGGATCGCTTTGCTCTGCTCCAGCCTGCTCGCATTCGCGTTGATCTAGCTCGAATGACCGGACGCGGCCTCTTGATTGTGCACCTGATTTGATCGGCCATGCCCGGTGCGTGGCGAAGCGTAAGGATCAACCTATCGAGTACGAGGGAACACATCGAGGTATCCGCTACTTCCTCACATTCGAGTCGATCGGCTATTGGCACTACTCCTTGTTTGTTTGGGGACACGGTCAGGTTGGGCAGAATCCAGGCCCGTTTAGGCCGTTCGCCGAGTTCAAAAGTTATCGATAGAGTCCTCAGGCAGAAGCGAGACATTCCGACGCCGAATGAACTCCAATGAAGGCGCCGAATTGGAAAGGTGCCCGGAAATTTAAAGATTTCTGATGTCACTCATCTTTCGGATGTAGAAGCCCTGCTTCTGAACAGCCGATCTGATCTCGTGACTGACGCTGATGACGCGTCTTTTCTTTCTTCGCCATTTCCCGAGAGCCCCGATAAAGGGAAACGGGGCGCCCTGCGCAACCACCAGAAAATCATGCTTGTCGTTTACATACACGTCGAACATTGTGCCCTCTAAAGGAGCTTGGCTGAACCAATAACGGATAACGCGTGCTAAGCGTGTTATGTGACAGCGACAATCGTATGCGTAAAGCTACCTGAAAACAAAATTTCGATCTTTGGTCGGAGCTCGTGCTTATTTCGGATTGTGGCCGGCGTACACGATCAATCGCCAGCCAATCGTTCATTGACCGGGTGTGCGCGCGTGATCGGATTGCGCCGGTAGCACGCGTCGCGACGCAATGCCGCTTCCGCGCTGCCAGCCCATGCAGCGGCAAATTCCGGGATACTGAGCCCCGGTACGCTTCGTCAAAGCCTGAACAGTCGATACTTGCAGATAGTTTGTCTTCTTGTAACTAGCCATTCGACGTCTCTCAATTGGGTCAATTGTTATGTTGCCAGCGCCTGACTAGCAGTCCTTATCCTTTCGTCAAAATAGGCCTTGAGTGAACTTTGCCCGGGTGAAGAGTGGGAGAAAACTGTAGGCGTCGGTTCTCTGGGACTTCGCGCCTCGACGTACGTCCCCCTCTGGTGGGCACCGGAACATTAATCTGGGATCGCGATTGCATCATGCGTTTGGAAGGGTTCCGCGCAGGAATCATGCGCCTTGCGGGGTATTGCGGGCATGCACCTGTATCCGCGCTGCAAGATCGAGGCCCACGAGTGCTGCCGGAGAGACGGCCCCTTCAACGTGTGTGCAGGCCAGAAAAAGTTGATGCCGCGGGGCGCATTCGACCGAGGCGACGACGGTCATCGGACCACGGCATCGTTCGGATGGCACCCGTCGGTGTGTCAGGTCTCGCAATATCGACAATGATCGTTATGCTGAAAGTCCAAAAAAAAGAAGGCGCTGAAAGCAGAAATTCAGCGTTGGCGCCCCCTTCATTGCACCAACAGGAAGCAACACTTCGATACTATCTGGCATTACTGACGTCAGCTACGCACATTGTGGACGAGGGAGTAGGACATGTTTCGCTATTTCTACCGACTCCGAATGTACAGTTATGCAGAGGCTCTGGTCCGAGGCAGCAAGCGAGAGACCATCCAAAGGATCCAACTTCAGTGCATTCTCATGCAGCTCGGGAATCAACTCGTGTCTTCGCCGCGGGCCGTGGCCACAGCGGAACAGCCTGCGCAGTCTCATAGTGAGAGAGTGCGTCGAATGTGCTTCACTCGGGCGCTGCAGTGACGCCCTCGTATCCCGCGCAACGGTGGATGATCGCTCGGATGCTGACCGGCTCTACAAGCGGGACTGTTCCTCTTTCTGGCCGAGGGTGCTAGCCGCCGCATGAGACGGGCGAGGGACGACCTTGGACCCGTTGCAAACGATTTGATGAGCAGATGCTAGCTCGCCCTTCGGCAGTTCTGCTCGACAACACGGACCGGCCGTTTCACGATTCGTGGACTGTGAGATCAACTGGAGAAGCAAGGAAACATTCGGATGCCGTACTACTCTTTTGATCTCGTAGTTGGAGAGGAGTACAAAGATCAAGGAGGCCTTATCCTCGAGAATGTTGAGCTTGCCGGCGATCGAGCGGATCAACTTGCGACCGAATTGTCTATTGTGTACCCCGAGCTGAGAGATAAGGGCTGTTCAGTTCGAGTGACGAAGTCTATCGCAGACCGCTCGATCCGGTCCCGTCATGGGTGAAGCGCCGTGACTCACGCTGTCTCTAGCCGGGCGAGCGGCTCGACAGAGTTACCTGGGCTGGGGACAGGCCGACAAGTTCCTCATAGCGGCGAGCATCGGTCGCGCCCTCGGTATTGATCAGGAAGACTCGAGAATCGCGTCCAAGCCCGACCTTGTCCCGCACAGTTTGCTTGGAAGCGACCTTCAGCAAGCCCGCGAGACCAACACCACCACTTTCGCCTGAAACAACAGCGGGGTCAGTATTGCTGGGATTGGCAAGCTTCCTCATGACGTTGATTGCGTCCTCGTCTTCCACAGTCATAAAGGCATCCGCTGTGCGAGAAAGGATGCGCCAGGCGACGAGCGAGGGTTCGTAGCATTCGAGCATTGCCATCACCGTCGACTGCCCATGATCTACCTTCACAGCGCGTCCAGCCCGCGCGCTTTCAAAAAGACACGCTGCGCGGGCGGGCTCAACAACCGTGAAAAATGGAGGGTTCTTGCCGAGCAGAATTGAAAGATGGCCCGCGACCGCTGCAGCAATACCGCCCACACCCGATTGGACGAAGACATGTGTCGGGACCTGGGGCAACTGGCACAGAGCTTCGCTTACAAGGGCAGTATATCCCTGCATCACTAAGCCGGGAATGCGCTCATACCCTGGCCAGGAGGTATCGGACACAGTAATCCAGCTGTTTTCGGCTGCAACTCGCGACGCCTCGCAGACGGAGTCATCGTAGTTGCCATCGACCCGGATCATCTGGGCCCCATAGCGACCGATCGCGTTGATGCGCTCCACGGTGACACCTGAATGAACGAAGATGGCGCACTTTGCTCCTACAAGCTGAGCGCCCTGAGCTACCGATCTGCCATGATTGCCGTCTGTGGCGCACGATACCGTCATCTCTCGCGCCACGGCCTTCACTTCGGGATTTTGTAGCTCGGACACATCAACATCTCGGCCGAGCCGCCGCGTGGCTTCTTCCAGCACCAGCCGGATCACGGCATAGGAGCCGCCCAAAGCCTTGAAGCTGCCAAGACCGAGTCGATGACCCTCATCCTTGAGATGAATGGAGTTCACGCCGATTTCGCCAGCGAGCCCTGCTAATGAAAGGAGCGGCGTTTCCTTGTGACCTTCGCGATACCTCAGAAAGCGCTCGACGTCTCGAGCGGCGTCGATACTCAAAGTGTCCGCATCGGCAACCTCCAGGATGGCCCGGTAATCGGGATGATGGTTGAGGAGTAACATGGTTCGACTTTCTCCAGCCAATAAAGCTCAATTGCCCATGGTTCTCGAGCAACGCGAAGCACAACGCGCGCACGGGGATCACATGTCCTGGCTCCAAAGTTCCCGAACGAGTTGCTGCGCCCACTATAACAGCACTGAAGAGAGGCGAGCGATGACAAAGTCGCGTAGAACGATGCTATCTGCGGCATTGACGAAGTGAGCGCCTCGGAGTTGCCACCCGACCCAAATCCCCAAGTCGTTTTCTTGGATTCTCGCGCTCGTGGCCGTCTCCCTCGCTCTGTGCGCCGGGGCAGCTTGTTATTGGACTAACATCGAAACAGCTTTCGCGACGTCATCGCGCATGAACCTGTCCCTGTGCCGAGCTTATCACCTGAAGATAGGGAAACTGTCTGGGAGATTCGATCGGGCAACGGCAAGCGATAGGCGAAATGGCAGAGCTCAATCGCAATATCGGTGCGCAGCAGACCAATTTGAAACGGATGACGGATCAGATCGAGGCGCTGACCGCGAAGATTGTGTTTTGCAGAATTTACCCGTCGCCACGACTGTGCCCCCGACTCCTTCGCCAGCCCCATCCCGTTTTTTGAGGCCGGTAAAGAGAGTGATCCAGCCGCCCAAACCGGAAGGCCCTGTCCCGGGGGCGCACCGCTGCCCCCCGAGTGAAACTCCGACCAGCGTTGATGGAAGCGACGGCCTTGTCGTGGGCCCGTTTCAAGTTGCTGCGCTTCAGTGCTGCAGGCCTCGGCGCTCGCGAAGAAAGATAATCGTGGCGATCTGCGGTGAACCTGAACCCGTGGTCAATCTTCCGAGGGAATCTCGATCGGTACCGCAAAGCCCGCTTTTATGCGATCCAAGACGACCATCGTCTTGAAGCCTTTTATGTCAGGATTCACATAGAAAAACTTCCGGGTGAACTCCTCATAATCCTCCATGGTGCGGGCGGTAATGTATAGGACAAAGTCCGCATCACCTGTAACGTAGAAACCGTTGACGATTTCAACTGAAGATTTGACGGCCTTCTTGAATTTGTCGATTATATCAGCACGCTCGCGCTCCAGACTAACAAGCACAAGCATCTGAATTGATCTGCCTACCGCCTTCGGCGAAACAATCGAGATATCGGCCTCAATGATCCCTTCAGAACGGAGCCTCTTCAGTCGCCGCTGACACGCGGTGGCAGAAAGCCCGGCCAGGTCGCCGACTGCTTCGGAAGTGATGCGGTTGTTTTTTTGCACGATCTCGAGGATGCGGGCATCAATCCGATCGTACTGCATAATCGGGCCCAACTTTGAGTGAATTTCACCGCGAAAACGTTTCGCGGCGCAGTAAATCCTCCGAGGATACCACATCCAGGAATATTTTCAACAAATTACCGGGCAGGTAATCAGCGAGGAACGGCCGCCCTCGACGAACGCCACCGGAATATGTGAGTAAGGCCACTTAATCCTTGCGATTGCGTTCGCGCGACGTGGCCCCCATTCGGCTGCGCCGCCCGCAGCTCGATCATCTGGCTCTTGAGAGAATCGTACGCGCCTACGGGCAAGACCCCTTCACCATCTCCCCCGCGTCTTTGCCACACGCCTCGACGGCTTGACCCGCGGGAAGCTCAAGGTCACGCTCCGAGCGCGACACGATCTGGGATCGTTGGCATGCCTGCGTGAGGCGCCGTTTACTTCCAGGCGAAGACCGGTTGTTCCAACTCGCTGACGCGGGTCGTGCGCCCCGCGAGAAGCTCGCGGAACTGATAAATCAGGGCCGCTGTCGGCGCGCGGATCAGGCTTCCCTGATGATGAAAGCGGATCACGCGCCGCTCGCTTTCGGGGATGGCAACGAAGTCGAAGCGTCCTCGCGCTCGACCGTATGAAGTGCGATGTGGTGGACGGAGGCGACCTCCTGCGGGTTCGGCGCTAGAGCGGCGCGATCGGTCCATAGGACAACCGGGTGATCAGATAGCCGGAGCGTGTCGGATAATCGCCAAGCAGGCCGAGCACCGCATCACCGACTTGCTCGATACGGATCTTGACCGAGATATGGAATCAGGCGCCGCTCGCAGGTTCCGCGCTGGCCGCCTGCGTAACCATGCTGTTCGGCGGATCAGTCAGAGATTGCCGCCGATCATCGACTTGTCGTTTTCGACGCAAACAGCAGCACCAGCATCAACATCCCCGCGGTCGGCATGCCGATATCGATGTCGATGTCGACCACGGTCGGTCGCTTCTCGCGATCGGTGGCAGCCGCGTAGTCGCTGCTGCTGCCGGCATCACCTCACGTTAGAGGTGCTCTTTCGAGGCTCCAGCAAAAGATAATTTTTCCTCCGCGGCTTTTCCAATTCCGCGGGGCGCTTCTGAGTACTCTTGCCCACCCCATTCACCCGGCACTCCGGTGGACACGGCTGCGCAATCACGACGGTTAGGCGTTCGCCCTCGTAAGGCGCTGGATTAGCCAGGGCTGAAGATCAAGCAGAGCAGGATCGCCGCCACGACCAATGTCCAACCGATTGACGTGGCGAGAGCCCATACTTGGATTGGCATCGGACGAACTCTCCCGACGAGGCTAAGACACCGCTGGCGGGGGACAGCGGCCTCTTGAAGTTACCTCAAACCCTGTTCGAGATAAGAGCCCCTACTTGGGGACCGCCAGAATCAAAAGTCGGACTCGCCACTTGTGAAGTCAAAAACGATTTCAGACCTATGATCTTTCGCCCGTGCCTAGACTACTGTAGAGGCGTCCATTGCGCACAGACGGCGATCGAAAGTGAGTAGTAGCCATCGGCGCTCAAATTGGGCGGCATCAGCCTAGTTGTTTACGAAGCCAAATGGGCTTCGCGTCGCGATTGTGCCGCGCCCAAGACGTCTCCGAGTTCGACGGTCCTGCTCTGCATCTGAACGCAGGTGCTCTACTCTACTGCCGATTAGCGATCGCGTCCCCTTACACGCCACAGGGTTGAACGGTGCGGGAATGCGGCGCACTGCTCGCTGATCGTGCTGGAAACCAGCGGTCCATTGGGAGACCAGCAGGAATTATGCGCCGTATTTGAATAATCTTTCATGATAAGCCGGCGAACCGAGGATTACCTGATCTCTACTCCTCGCCAAAATTGAGTTCGTTCATGGGCATTGTTGATCTTGTCAGCAGCAGCTTCTGGTGCCGTCGGCAGCTTGAGTTGCGCAACTCTGCTTCCGCTCGTCTTCACGTAAAGTAAATTGGTCGGTCGTGTTGCCATCTTTGTAGACCTCAATCGCTGTTGTCTCGGAGCTTCTCCAACTACGTCGCTCAAGCCCGCACGAACCATCTTCGGAAAGTGGTGGCGAGAGCCGCGTCCGCTTTCAGTATCTTTGCCATCGTATCAAGCCGACAGATATTTTGCCTCTTGGTAGTTGTCATTTCATTTGATTGCAGATGCGAGGCCAGATGAGGAGCAATTTGACTCCGCTTCGCCTGGTCTGGACTGAAAGCCATTGGATGTGGGATAAGGGAAAATCAAAGCGCGTTCACTTCGAGCACGAGTACCGGGCAACCCTTTTAGGTCTAGACGGCACGTGGCGGCGCGATTGCATTCTCATCGACGTTTCCGACACCGGAGCACGCCTTCGAATTGATGGATCGACAGACGTGCTCAATGCTCGCCAGTTCTTCCTGCTGCTTTCAACGGTCGGATTAGCTTACCGGCGATGCAAGTTGATTCGACTGGACGGCTCGGAAATCGGAGTCCAATTTGTAACCAGCCGGAATATTTGCTCGGGCTAATTGCCAGAGAAACCAAATCCGGTTCGAATTGATTCAATGAGGAGGGTCGCCCCCAACTCACTCCTGAATCGACGCTACCTGGCAGCAGCGATGCCCCTCATCTGCGTTCTCATTGTAGGGGCGATCCATCCCGGGTATCGAACCCTTATGCGATTGCCTGAACGGCGCCCGAGAACATGCCGTGCGGCGATCTCAGGACGTAGTGCTCCCCGGAGCGCTGCAGCGGTATAGTCGTTCCGGAACACGCCATATCGCTGCAAGTGGGGACGACCTGCTTCGAACACTTGGGACTAATCAGCATTCGATGACCTTCAACTTTGTCATCGATCGCTGACATTCATAAATTGTCAACGAACGCCGACTTATGCTAAAGTAGGCGAACGTAGACATTTGGATATCCCATGCTCATACGCACACCGGCCGAACTCGGCGCCATCCTTCGCGACCGGCGCAAGAAGCTCAAACTCGATCAATCGACGTTTGCCAAGAGCATTGGCGTCAGCCGCCAATGGGTGATCGAGGTTGAGCACGGTCACCCGCGCGCGGAGCTCGGGCTGATCCTTCGCGCCCTCGACGCCCTGGACATCCGCCTGGATGCGGGCACCGAACAAACGCCAGCCCGCGGGACCACCAGGCCAGCCGTCGATATCAACGCCATCGTGGCCAAGGCCAGGAAGAAAAAGGCATGACGAGCGAACTTGTTGCTCTGCTCGATGGTCGGGAAATCGGCCGCGTGCGCAATGACGCCCGCGGCCGGCTCACCCTTGTCTATGACAAGGACTGGCGCCAGGCCGAGGGAGCCTATCCGCTATCGCTGTCCATGCCGCTCGCGGCCGAAGAGCACGGTCCTTCCGCCGTGCAGGCCTTCCTCTGGGGACTCCTGCCCGACAACGAGCGCGTGCTGGAACGGTGGGCCCGAAGATTTCAGGTGTCCGCGCGCAACGTGTTTGCCCTTATTTCCCATGTCGGCGAGGACTGCGCGGGTGCCGTTCAGTTCGTCACGCCCGATCGGCTGGGCGCCTTGCGAAGCGGGGCCGAAGACAAGGTCGAATGGCTTGATGAGACGGCGATCGCCAAACGCCTGCAAACCTTACGCGAGGATCACGCCGCCTGGCGATTGCCGCGCGATGCCGGACAATTCAGCCTTGCGGGTGCCCAACCGAAAACCGCCTTGCTTCGGCAAAAAGGCAAGTGGGGAATTCCCTCTGGGCGCATTCCGACGACGCATATCCTCAAACCGCCGACCGGCCATTTCGATGGACACGCGGAAAATGAACACATCTGCCTCATGCTTGCGCGCAGTCTCGGTCTGCCCGTCGCCGACACCCAGGTGATGCGTTTCGGAAAGGAAATCGCCATCGTCATCGAGCGCTACGACCGGCAGTTCAGTGGGAACGAGATCGTCCGTGTCCACCAGGAAGATATCTGCCAGGCCCTCGGTATCCTGCCGACCAGGAAGTATCAAAACGATGGCGGACCAAGCCCTGCCGATGTAATCGAGCTTTTGCGCACTTACTCCACGGATCGGGTCGCCGACGTTGACACGTTTGTCGACGCGCTAGGCTTCAATTGGCTGATCGCGGGTACGGATGCGCATGCCAAGAATTATTCGCTGCTGCTGGCCGGAGGCCCTCATGTACGGCTCGCCCCGCTCTACGACATCGCCAGCATTCTTCCCTACGATGACGTCGATCTTCAGAAGATCAAGCTCGCGATGAAAATCGGCGGTGACTACAAGCTCAGCCAGATTAGTTTGCGCGATTGGCAGAAGTTCGCGCGCGAAACGCGGCTCGATGCTGACAAGGTGATCACCGGACTGATTGCCATGGCCGAGCAGCTTCCCGATATTGTAGCCGCTGTACGGAAGCAAGCCCGGAAAGACGGATTGGACAATGTCATCATCGGGCGTCTCGCCGAGCACCTGATCGCAAGAGCCGGGCAATGCCGTCGACTGCTCGGTGAGGCATAGGTTCCGGCGACGGCCGCCAGCAGTATGATCGACATGTCGTCGTCGATGCCAATGATGATCATCATCGGCAGCATCAGCATCAGCATCAGCATCAGCACTAGCACCAGCATCAGCACCACCATGATCGGCATCCGGAATCGATATCGATGTCGACGAGTCAGGAAGTGCTCGAGAACCTTGGCAGCCGCGGAGTCGCTGCGGGTAGCATCACCTTACGGCATGTGGCCCCGGTTGACAGCGATTGCTCCCCCGTGGGCGTTTCCAATTCGGCGGGGCGTTTGAAGGCCCTTTTTTTGGACCGGGCCATATCCGCCCGGCAGTCCCATGGACACGGCTGCGCAATCACGACTAGGCGTCTCTTTAACGGCGGCCGGATTCGCCAAGCCTGAGATTCAAATAGAGCAGGATCACGGCCACAACGACTGTCCAGCGGATTGACGTGGCGAGAGCCCATACTTGAGCCGGCATCGGACGAACTCTCCCGATGAAGCTAAAGAAGAAACCGCTGGCGTAGGGTCCGCCGTAATCAAACAGCGAAGGCCGATGCAACGATGGCGAAATCCCGCAGCATCGCGCCTCCCATCAAGCCGATCCCAGCCAGCGCCGGCAGGTCGGCCGCGATCGGACCGGTCAACTACTGCTCTCACGTGTCGCACGCGTTTCGGTTCAGCCAGTTGGAGGTTACCCAACCTTACCCAACCGGTGTTTGAAAAGCCGCTTACGACCGTACAATGAGGGCTAGCCTTCCCGACACTGCGGCCTCTGGAAGGGGAGGGGGCGCGTGGTCTACGGGCCAAAGAGCCCATCGGAGGGAATCATGCCAAGGAAGCTCGCCGCTTGTCGCGGCCATTCGGCCAATTTTGCCAAAAAGGCTCTCATCGGCTCCACGCTTTTGGCCGGAATGGCCACGGCGTTTAGCCAAGCCAGGGCGGACGACATCAACTGGCGCCAGTTCGAAGGCGCGTCGATCGTCTGGGCCTACGACATTCATCCGTATGCCGACGCGGTCGCAGCCCAGTTGTCGGAATTCGAGAAGCTCACGGGCATCAAGGTGACGCCCGAGCTTTATCCTGATGATGCCTATTGGAACAAGTTGACAATCCAGCTCAGTACCAAGTCGCCGAGCTGGGACGTTGTGGGTACGGGCATTCAACCAGCTTGGGATCTTGCACCAGGTCAACTGCTTGAGCCGCTCGACCGCTATCTGAACGATCCGAAGCTCACGGCGGGGGGCTACGACTACAAGGATTTCTTCCCTGCACTACGGGATGCACTGACCTGGAAGGTCAAAGAAGGGCAGATTGAGCCGGGAAGCGGACAGGTGTGGGCCATTCCGCATGGCTTTGAGAACATCCAGTTGTTCTACCGCAAGGACATCCTCGACAAGTACAGCGTCAAGGTCCCAACGACTCCGCCGGAGATGTCAGCGGCCTGCGAAAAGCTGAAGGCTGCGGACCCCGCGATCACACCTTTGGGCGTGCGCGGCGTTCGATTCTGGAGCAGCATCCACACGGCTGCTATCTCGATTGCCAGGTCCTACGGGGTGCATGATTTCGTCGTCAAGGACGGTAAGCTGGACACCGACCTCGACTCGCCCGAGTCGATCGCGTTCCACAGGGACTATGTGGACATGATCAAGAAATGCGCGGCTCCGTCCTTTGCCAACGACAACTGGTACCAGGTGGTCGATGGCATCAGTTCGGGGCGAACGGCGATGGCGATCGATTCCAACATGTTCGGCTTTTGGAATGACGTGGCCGGCAAGCCTGCCTCGGGGAAGATCGCATTCGCGCCTCCCCTGCACGCTCCGAACAGCAAGAATTTCGAGTCCAACATCTGGATATGGTCTCTTGCTATGAATGCTGCGTCCCAGAAGAAGGGGGCAGCCTGGCTGTTCATTCAATGGGCAACGTCAAAGCAGGTCGAGCTGAATGGCGCGGTCGCCGGCAAGCTCGTCAATTCTCCGCGTGCATCAACCTGGAGCGATAAGGCTTGGCTCGAGTATGCGGCAAAGCCGGAGTTCAACAACTTCGTGGAAACGTTCAAGACCGTGCAGGACAGAGCACAACTCGCCTTTACAGCTCGCGTCGGCTTCGCCGAAGCAATGAATGGTTGGGCCGTGGCCATGCAAAAAATGGTCAATGGAGCTGATGTGAAGGCGACCTTGGCTGACCTCGCCTCCGAGATCCGTTCGTCCATGTGAAGCGAGCTGGGGGCGTCGAGCATCGTCGCCGCCCCCTTGCATTGTAGAGATATAGTGAGATGGACCTTCGAGGATCCGACGGAATCGTGACGCTGCAGCCTTCGGCCAGCCAACTTGCCCCGCCAAAACATGGGGCGGTCAGGATCGCCGAACAGCGGCGCCTTGATTGGTGGAGCATTAGCGCAATAGCGCCCACTATCATCATACTTCTTGGCTTTCTTTTCTTGTTTTTTTATGGCGTCTTTCAGTCGCTGACCGATCTCAAGTTCGGTCGGCCGCTGGTCCACTTCATCGGCCTCAATAATTACGCTGCACTGATCAAGACCAGCGACTATTGGAACAGCATTCGTGCCACTCTTGTCTACGCCGGGTCGGCGGTAGTTGCGGAGGCTGTACTCGGTCTCGCACTTGCCAAGCTGTTCGCAACCGAAGTCTTCCTTGCGCGTGTGATGCGGCCCGTCATTCTCTTGCCGCTCGTCCTGCCCCCGATGAGCGTTGCGCTCATGTGGACGACAATGATGGACCCGCAAAGCGGGATTCTGAATTACTTGCTGTCCCTCGCGGGGATAAGCCGGTTTGCGTGGATTTCACATCCGAACACCGCGATGTTTTCAGTGGTCTTCATTGACGTCTGGACCTACACGCCATTCTTCGCGCTAATCGTCTTCGCAGGCCTTCAGGGCATCAATGAAGAGGTGAGGGAGGCCGCGCGTGTCAATGGCGCGAAGGGGTGGGCAACCTTCCTGCACATCGAGTTGCCCCTGGTTGCCCCATACATTCTGATCGCCGCAGTGTTTCGGCTGATCGAATCCCTGAATCAGTTCGACATCATCTTCGGGACAACGCAAGGCGGGCCCGGAAATAGCACCTCCGTACTTTCGGTGCGAGCTTACGTCACCGCGTTCCAGAATCTCACCTTTGGGCGTGGTGCCGCACTTATGGTCGTCAATTGGATGATCGTGCTGATCGCAACGTTTGCCATGGTGAAGCTGTGGCGCTTCGTTCGGCAGCGCGTAAGCTGAGGAGGTAACCTATGCGACTGAAGCGCTCGACCTCCCTCAGTTTGGTGCTAAACCTGCTAGTTGGCATTTGCGCATTGATCCTGGCATTTCCACTCGTCTGGATCGTGATGATGTCGCTGAAGCAGCAGGCTGAGGTCATGACCTGGCCGCCAACCTTCCTGTTCGTGCCGACACTGGAGAATTTTCGCGTCTTGTTTGATGTCGCTCAGGCCGGAGCGAGCAGCTATGGCACCATCAAAGTCGACTTCTTGACGCCGATCACGAACAGCGTCGTCATTGCTCTCGGCTCCGTAATCATCTCTCTGCTCGTTGGGGTGCCCGCCGGCTACGTCCTGGCGAGGCGAGACATACCCCTCAAGGAAGACATTGCCTTTTTCATTTTGGGCTTCCGCTTTGCCCCGGTCCTCCTGGTCGTCATCCCGCTCTTCAGCCTGTTTCAGACGATTGGATTGTATGACACCTATATCGGGATGATCTGGGTCTACCAGGTCGTCACATTGCCCATGATTGTCTGGCTGAGCCGTTCGTATATCGAGGACATTCCGAAAGATATCGAGGAGGCGGCCGCCATGGATGGCGCCAAACCGGTCCGGATCGTGTTGCACATTGTGCTGCCACTTCTGGAGCCCGGCCTCATCGGAGCCTCGTTGCTCATCTTTCTGCTCGCCTGGCACAATTTCGCGCTCGGTCTGATCCTCAGTTCGACCAAGGCACCGGTGACCGTCGCTCTTCTCAAGCTGCTCAATCCCGGCGTGCAGTTCTATCCGGTCATGGCTGCAGGGCTGGTTGTGACGATGATCATTCCCGTCATTCTGATCGTGATCGGTCAGCGTCACCTTGAACGTGGTCTGACCTTCGGTGCCGTAAAATGACTGCCAGGCCATTGATGTTCTTCGGAACGACGAATCTCGATCTCTGCTTCAATGTCGAGCGGCTTCCAATGCCTGGTGAAAGCCTGATGGGTATTTTGAGCCGCCACCCAGGAGGAAAGGGCGCCAACCAGGCCGTTGCCGCCGCCCGGCTTGGACTGAAACCACACTTCTACACGCGTCTCGGCGATGATGATGCCGGTCAGTCGCTCCTAAAGTCGCTCACGGAAGCCGGCGTTTGCACTGATGCAATCGAGATCTGTGTAGGGGAAGTGTCGGGCTCGGCGTTGGTTCTGGTCGGCGACGACGGCTCCAACATGATCGTCATAGACCCGGGCGCCAATGCGAAGGTGGCGCAGGACATGATCGCAAGCGCAACCAAATTCATAGAGCACGACGCAATCGTCGTTGCCGAAATGGGCATGCCGAGCGTTGCGCTCAATCGACTGTTCGAGATGAAGCGCGACAAGGGCTTCGAGCTCATCTTCAACCCAGCACCGGTACGGCCCGGTCTTTCATCGGCGGCGTGGCGAAGCGTCGATTTCGTCACGCCGAACCAGAGGGAAGCTTTCGAGCTCACAGGAATCGAAGTCTGCGACTTCGACAGCGCCGCCGCGGCGGCGGTGAGGCTTCTTGATCTCGGGCCACGTGCCGCGCTGATCACCCTCGGGGCGCAAGGAGCTTATTACGCCGACGCAACACACTCCTTTGCTCTACATGCCTTTCCCGTCAAGGCCGTTGATACCACAGCCGCAGGAGATGCCTTTAATGGCGCTTTCGCCGCGTCACTGGCCCAGCGCTTGCCATTGAGGGAAGCCGTGAGAAAGGCGCTGGCGGTAGCCGCCCTGTGTGTAACACGCCGCGGGGCTCAAAGCTCCATGCCGAGTGCAGACGCCGTTGACGAATTTCTGAAGTCCCAAACGATCTTGGAGTTGGAATGACCGAACAGTTCTCCGTTTCAGACAGAACGGTGCTCGTGACCGGAGCCGGTGGCGGCATCGGGTCTGCCATCGTGAATGCGTTTCGGGCGGGAGGGGCGAACGTCTTCGCCACCGACGCCAACCTGGAAAATCTCAGGGGCACCTTGGCAAGCTTGCCATATGGGAATGGCGTATTGCCGATGGCGATGGATGTCGGGCGCGAGGAAGATGTCGCCAGGGTTCTCGATGAGGTCGCCAAGCGGTTTGGCCGGCTCGACGTGCTGGTCAATAACGCCGGCATCAAATCTGCCCAGCCGCTCTTGAATGGCAATGCGGATAAAATCGAGCGTACCATCCAGATCAACTCGGTCGCTGTCTTGCGCTGCTCAAAACTGGCTATCGAACGCTTCATGAAAGCCAAGGGCGGGCGCATCGTCAACGTCGGCTCTTCACTGTCCTCGCAGGGTGCAGTGTTCAACTACCAGGCCGGCGGGGCTGATTATTGCCTGTCGAAGGCGATCGTTCACGACATAACCAAGCTTCTTGCCTATGAATGCGCGCCCCTCAACATCAATGTGAACGCAATTGCGCCCGGGATCATCGATACACCGATGCATAGCCGTCCGCGTGAGGAGACCGAAGCCCGGCACAGTGGCCGCATTCCGCTGGGGCGCCTGGGAGTGCCGGAGGATATCGCAGGGCTTGCCGTTTTCCTTGCAAGTCCCGCAGCGTCCTACATGACTGGCCAGATCGTGCACGTGAACGGCGGGATGCTGATGAATGGCTAATACCGCTTCCCAACTCGATTGGCCGCCGGTCGAAGGAATCATTTCGGATCTGGATGGCGTGGTCTATCGCGGCGATGCTGCGATCGCCGATGCCGTCCGGGCATTTGGACGCTGGCAGGCGGCCGGATTGCCGTTCTGCTTCGTAACAAACAACTCGACCCACACGCCGGACGATGTCGTTGGCAAACTGGAGGGTTTTGGACTGGTGGTCGCGCCGAAAGACGTTGTCACGAGCGCCGTCACCGCCGCCGAACTCTTACGGTTGAAATTCCCGGACCTTAAGCGTGTATTTGTCATCGGCGCGCCATCGCTGGTGCAGGCTGTTGCCGATAAGGGGCTGGAGGTAACCGATCAAAAGCCGCAAGCCGTCGTGATGGGGCTCGACCGGCAGATCACGCATGAGAAGATGCGGATTGCGGTTGAGGCGATCTTGAACGGGGCGGTATTCATCGGAACAAACCCCGATCTCCTCTTGCCGACTTCAGGCGGCTTCGAACCAGGGGCAGGAGCAACGATTACCGCTGTGGCTGCGGCCACCCAAGTCAAACCCCTGATCGTCGGTAAGCCCGAGCCGCACATGATCGAAAACGCACTTTCCCGCCTAGGAACGGTGCGCAGCGCTACACTGATGATCGGTGACCAGATTTCGACGGATATACAGGCCGGTAAGCGAGCTGGTCTGTCGACCGTGCTTGTCACGACCGGCGTGCCGCCCCGAGACGATCCAGCACTGACGCCGCCTGATTTCATCGTGTCCAGCCTGACAGAGATTTCGGTGTCCCGGCCGCTGGTTGGAAGCCGGAACCAGAGGAGAGCGTGATGGCCGATGTTCGTTTGGAAGGCATCAATAAGGCCTATGGGACGATCCAGATCCTGCGGAATGTCGACCTGACCATCGATCATGGCGAATTCGTCGTCTTCGTCGGACCGTCCGGGTCTGGCAAGTCGACGCTGCTGCGCATGATCGGAGGGCTGGAGCGCATCAGCGGCGGCCGGCTCTTGATCGACAATGAAGTCGTCAATGATGTTGATGCCGCTGACCGCAATCTCGGGATGGTATTTCAGAGCTACGCACTCTATCCGCACATGACGGTGCGCGAGAACCTGGCCTTTCCTTTGCGTATGGCCAAGACGAGGAGGGCCGACATTGATACCAGGGTCGCGGAGACTGCATAGCTGTTACAGATCAATCACCTCTTGGATCGTAAGCCTCGGCAGCTCTCAGGGGGACAGCGGCAGCGTGTGGCGATTGGACGTGCCATTGTGCGCGAACCCAAGGTATTCCTGTTCGACGAGCCGCTGTCGAACCTGGATACTGATTTGCGGGTGCAAATGCGGGTTCAGATTGCCAAACTGCACAAGCAGCTGGGAAACACCATGATCTATGTGACGCACGACCAGGTCGAGGCCATGACGATGGCCGACAAAATCGTTGTGCTTAAGGACGGCAATATCGAGCAGGTTGGGAGTCCCCATGATCTCTATCACAATCCAACGTCCCGGTTTGTGGCGGGATTCATTGGCTCGCCCAAGATGAATTTCCTCAACGGCCACATCGAGGCAGCGCACGAGACCGGCATGGACGTCAAGCTCGATGCGGGGGCGACGGTCTCCGTCCCTGTCCAGCCTGATGCATTGCTCATTGGCAAGCCGATTACCCTTGGAATTCGTCCTGATGATTTCTCTCTGTCCCCGGACGAGAAGAAGGGGGTCGCGATCGAGCTTGACGTCGATTTTGTTGAGCATCTTGGCAGCGTCACCTACATCTACGGCAACGCTGGGCTCGAAGCAGTGGTTGCAAAGGCACCGAAATCGGAGCTGGCCAACAGGTCCGGCAAGGTCCGTCTCGCGGCTTCCACGGTGGACTGCCACCTCTTCATGACGAACGGAAAAGCGCTCCGACGGTTGCACGCGCCCGCAAATTGGAGCTAGTTTTCGGACCTGCCGTGTGGGAGGCGGGCCGGTATGCATACGCGAGCGGACCAGGTAAAGGGCGGCGAGATCAGGCAATTCTTCCGGAACTCGCGCTCGTTTGTGCTTGGCGCGGGAATTGGATCGGGCATGACCGCGCGAGCCGCCGAACGCGCTGGGGCAGATTTCGTGCTTGCGCTTAATGCCGGCCGTTTTCGCGCGATGGGAGGCTCTTCGCCAGCCTCCATTCTTCCAATCCGCAACAGCAACGAATTCGTGGCCAGTTTCGGCCGGACCGAGATACTGCCCAGCACGAAATTGCCGGTTTTTTTCGGAGCCTGTACCTTCGAACCGCAGCTCGATATCGACCGCTTTCTCGACCGAATCATCAGGTGGGGCTTTTCAGGTGTGACAAATTTCCCTTCGGTCATCCACATCGATGGCAACAGGAGGTCGCTCCTTGAAAAGTGCGGGCTCGGCTACGAGCGGGAAATCAAACTCCTGGTGAAGGCGGCAAGACGCGGCCTGATGACGATCGGCTATACCCGCACCCAGTCCGAAGCAAGACGCATGGTTGAAGCGGGAGTTGAGGCCATCTGCATCAACTTCAATCTCAATCGGGAGGTCGAAAGCGGGACCGACCCATCGATCAGCCTATCGGAGCTGGCTGCTCGCACCAGCGCAGTTGCACGCGCGGCTCAATCCATCGACAAGAGCATGATCTGCCTGCTTGGCGGCGGACCTATGACGAAGCCGGACGAATTGCTGGATATCTGCCGCGAAACCGGTATCCAGGGATTCATCGGCGGCTCTTCGCTCGACCGCGTCCCACTGGAAATGTCGGTCCTTGAAGTCACCTCGGGCTTCAAGGCCATTCACTTGCTACGAGAGAAGGTCGATCTCCTCGAGCGCCAGCTCCAGTTGAGCGGGTTCAGGCACGGCATCATTGCGCAGTCCTCCATCATGCAACGCGTGCTCGAGACCGCAAGGCGCTTGGCTAGCAACCCCAATCCGGTGCTGGTGTGGGGCGAGCCGGGATCAGGGAAGCGACGAATAGCAAGTCTCATTCATGCCTTCAGCGACCGGAAAAACACGAAGGCGGCGCTGTTTCTTTGCCGGACGGGTCAGCTAATCGATACGATCGGTGCGCTGTTCGGCATGGAGGGAGGTGAGGACAGGAGACGCCAACTGTCGCTCCTGGAAGCCGCGAACAATTCTGCCCTCTTGCTGATGCATGTCGATCAGCTGTCGCGGGATGGGCAAGAGCGTCTTGCCGACTATCTTGAGACGGGTAGCTTCACGCCGCTGAACGGCGTGTCCGTTGTAAGCTCGAACGCCCGCATCGTCGCAACTGCAACAGTAGCTCGCGGGGCAGGCTTGGAGAGTGTTCTATGTCCTCGCCTTCTTGCCTTCTTTGTTGGGCTCAACATAGAAGTACCCGCTTTGCCAAACCGGCTAGAGGACCTTCCGCAGCTCATTCAGCATTTTACAGTTGAGGCCAAGGGGGATTCGAACGCGCAAACGCTCGCGATAGAAAAGTCTGCTTTCTTGGCGCTAGCGGGCCATCATTGGCCCGCAAACTTGAGGGAGTTGCGCCAGATCGTCAATCAACTTGTGGCGCTGAAGGATACCCATATAGTCGCCGAGGTCCTCAAGCCGTTGTTGAATGCGGCGTTACCCGCCAAGCCCACATCGGCATTCTCCGAGCGCGAATGGATCATCGAAGGGTTGAAACGAAACAGGCTCCACCGCGGGAGGACTGCTCGTTCTCTGGGGCTTTCAAGAAAAACGCTCTACAACAAGATCAAGAAGCTGAGGATCTTGGAGTAGCAGTTGCCGTCAATTTTTGGGTACCGGCCGCTTTGAGGCCGTCCCCTCCAAGAGCGCGAACTTCGGCATCGACGACCCCTGCTGGCCAAGGCTGACGAGCTCCATCTCGACGCAAATCCTCAGCTCAAGAGCCTTTTCCGGCAAATAGACAATGCCGTGGAGATCCGAACCAAGTCGTCTCTCTGCCGATATGATTGCAGAATCCTCGGCAGCGGCGAACAACGTCTTGAATCCCCGACTCGTAAACCATTCCATACGCCGAAGTTCTAGCTCCTGGCCGGTATCGACCGGCTCGCCGGCCATCGACCGCTCAATCATGGAGGCAGGTGGGAAGTTTATTACTCCGAGGATTCCAGCATTCTTCAATGCCTCGGCGAAGTCCTCCCAGCACGCGAACGGATCGATCATCATGATCGCCGCGTAAATATCGGTACGCCTTCCCTTGGGAACGGTTTGCAAGTCTCGCAGGAGACAGTCGTTCCAGTCGATAATAGGCAAGGTGGTCATGACAAGCATGGAGCCTTTCGGAAGGCTGCGCAAAGATGGTGCGTAGATTTCCAAGGACGCGCCTTCACGGGCGACCGGCAGAAGAGTGGCAAGTTTGCCGACAGCTGCCACGTTCACGGCATTCTACCCGATTTTGCTCATCTGTATCCTTTATCGATCTTATACGTGTTTTCAGCTCGGTCTAGATGTGAGCGCACGCTGAACTTTACTGGCTGGGGCATATTCCCACGAGAACTGCGCCGCGAGAAGTCAATCGGCCCACAGTCCATTGCCGATTTTCCCTGGATCGGGTCGGCTCCGCTGGCAGACCGGCCTCGTCTGCTTCCTCCCTCGACTCAAGCCGCTGTTGGAGAAGTCCAGCAGCGGCCTCTTTTTTTAGCTTCCGGTCCATGTCATGGCGTGCGACGCAACCCATGCCGTCAGAGTGTAAACCGGCTTGCAAATTTCGCCCCTTCTCGCGGCGCCGTTTGACGCTAGCGCTCGCTCGGCGGAGCTGGCCGGGATTGCGGAGACGAGACGACCGCGGGTTGCGCATCGTCGTCGCAACTTTTGAATCGCCAGCTATCATTTTCGGTCTCGACGATGTCGCAGTGATGGTCAACCGATCGAGCAGCCACACCGGGCCATTCGCCGAAGGCGAGGTCACCGCTGACATCTGCACCTTCCTCACAACGGAGCCCCAATGCTGCGGTAGGTCGCGTTCACCCGAAGGCCATGCCTGCGATCCTCGCGACGACAGAGGAGTACGACGTCTGGATGCGCCCCCCTCGGACGCGGCGAAGGGCCTGCAGTGCAACCGTCCGGATGGTGGCCAGGATAGTAGCAAGCGGCGAGAAAGTAGATCCGGCTCTGCCGGCCCAGGTTCTAAAAGGGGCCGCGGATCACATGGAGAAGGGGCGGACGTGTCGGTTCGAAACCCCTGCTGCGTGCTAATCGGCAGCAACGCTCGCGCGGCCGGAAGAATTCGTCAGCTCGATGCTGATGACTAAGAAACCGCGGGCTCCGCAGGATGGGCCTTGAACTATGTCCGTCCTATAAATGAAGCGGTTGATGCCCAAACGGCTGTCATGGAGGTGCTTGAGGGCATGGCAACGCCGGTACGGGGATGACCACCGCAGCCGAGTCTTCAACGGCCTAGACGGCTCTCGACCTTGCGCCGCCACCCAGTGGCGCAGCCAATTTGAGTCTTTTTGGGTCTAAGTCGCCTGATAGGCTATCTCAAGTTCCAATTGAACTATCTCAAAATCCGTGCCAGCTTAGGATTGCCATGCGCCGCTCCAGTGGGAACAGCGCCAATGCAATCTATGAGGACGAGAAATGCTTAGAAGCTGGGATGAGGCGATCGACCTCATCAGCGAGCGCATCCATGGGACGGCCCGACAGGTAGGCGAGGGATTTCCTCATTGGGCCGATCCGAATACCGGCATATGGCGGACGACCGAAAATGGGGATTGGACGGGTGGTTACTGGCTCGGAATGCTGTGGCTGGTTTCCCGCGATGCGGGTGGTGAGCGATATCGTCGCCTCGCCGAGGCCGTTTGTGCGCGCCTCGCGCCGCGGGTGACCGCCGACACGGCCTTCAAAGCCGCGACCTTCTACTATGGCGCCGGACTGGGTTCGCTGCTTGCGGGGAGCGAGTCCGCTCGCGCGATGGGTCTCGCTGCGGCGAACGACCTTAAGCGACGTTTCGATCCTTTGCTCGGTCTGGTTCCGCTGGGAGCCAAGGCAGAAGAGGGCGCGCACGTTGGCGCGACCGCCAGCAGCATCGACAGCCTGGTGGTTTCCCTGTTGCTGTTCTGGGCGGCGCGGGAATCCGGTGATGAGGAGATGAAGGGCATCGCTACGCGTCACACAGCCAGGGTGCTCGCGCTTCATCAACGCGAGGATGGCGCCTTCATCCAATCCTCGAAACTCGACCCGAAGACGGGAGAGCTTCTGCAGCGCTACACCCACAAGGGTTACAGTGCAAACAGCGTTTGGGCGAGGGCACAGGCATGGGGCGTGTTGGGCGCGACGATCAGTTGCCTTTCGGGCGGCATTGACGAGCGCTTGCTTGCCGCCGCAACGAAGGGGGCGGATTGGTGGATAGACCACGTGCCCGCCGACGGCGTTTCGTACTGGGATTTCGATGACCCGGCGGCTCCGAACACCGAACGGGACACCGCTGCTACCGCGTTCATGGCGTCGACCTTATTGAAGTTGGGCTCGATCGCGCCGTCCGAGAGCTTGCGTCGGAAATATCGCGACGCCGCGGAGAAGGCCGCGGCTGCGCTAGTGGGGGGCTATCTCACCCCGATACGGTGCGACGACCGAAGGCACGTCGGCATGTTGGTCGAGGGGTGCTTCAACAAGAGAGAAGATTCCCGACCCGAGGATTTCATCAATAACGCCGAACTGATCTTCGGTAGCTACTACCTTTTTGAAGCGCTGCACATCCTTAGCGGTCGCCTACAACCGTCCGACGTTTAGGGAGCCCGGTCATGCGATTGATTCAATTCAATACTGCGGAGGGACGTCGGCAGGTGGGCGCCATCCTAACGAATGGTGCCGAGCCGGTCGTGGTCAGGAATGCGGCGAGCGTCCGCGACCTCGCACTCGAAGCCGCGCGTAGGGGCGCGTCTCTGGAACAATTTGTTTCGGAACGCGGGTTTGACGGAGAAGTCGACTACGATACACTCATCGCCGAGAAGAAACTGCTCCCGCCCCTTGATCATGTGGAGCCTTCCCACTGCATCATTTCGGTGACGGGTCTGACCCATCTCGGAAGCGCCGAGTCGCGCGACGCCATGCATGCGAAGTTGGCCGCTGCCGATCTCTCCGACACGATGCGGATGTTCAAACTCGGCCTCGACGGCGGCAAGCCGAGCCCTGGCACCATCGGGGTGCAGCCCGAGTGGGCGTACAAGGGAGACGGTTCATGGGCAGTGCCTCCTGAACATGCGTTGGGGCTGCCGTCATGGGCTGAAGATGGCGGAGACGAAGCGGAGGTCGTGGGCCTCTACGTCATCGGCGATCGGGGAGAAGTGCTGCGCGTGGGCTTCAGTCTTGGCAACGAATATTCCGATCACGTGATGGAGCAGCGCAACTATCTTTATCTCGCCCATTCGAAGTTGCGGCAGTGCTCCTACGGCCCAGAGGTCCTTCTCGGTCCACTGCCGAATGACGTTAACGGCAGCGTCCGCGTGACGCGGTCGGGCTCGACGGTCTGGTCCGGCAAGTTCATCTCAGGCGAGGACAACATGTCCCATTCGATAGGCAACCTCGAGCACCATCATTTCAAGTATCGTCATTTCCGTCGGCCCGGCGATGTGCACGTGCACTTCTTCGGTGCGAGCGTCTTGAGCTTCGCTTCAGGAGTGATGCCGCAGAGCGGCGACATCTTCGAGGTGGAAGCCGAGGCCTTCGGTCGGCCGCTGCGTAATCCGATGATGGCCGACGATAAGACGGAGCTCATTTCTGTTAAGGTCTTGTAATGGTGTACGTGGGGCGTTCGCGACGCCGGCTGGCCACTTCACTTCGGGAATGGCCCGGCCGGGTTCCTCAAATCTGTTGAAAATCAGCAACTTCTCGCCCAAATTCGCGATCGCGAGCTGGGCTTCGGAAGTCGAGGTCCTGTAAGATAAGCGACTACAATGCAAAAATGGTACCCCGAAATACAACCCGGCAACGCCCCCGCCTTTCTCCGTTTGCTTGAGGCGATCGAGAAGGACATTTCGTCAGGGACGCTTGCTAGCGGGACGAAGCTTCCGACGCAACGCCACTTGGCCGAGCGTGTTGGTCTCAGTGTGGGTACCGTGATCAAGGCCTACGCGGAGGGGCAGCGCAGGAGCTTGCTCGTCGGCCACGTGGGCCGAGGGACTTTCGTCGCAGAACAACGACAGAACTCTCAGGCGCGCGGGCGGGTCGTCGACCTCAGCCTGAACATACCGGGTCCTTCCATCTTGCCGAAGGTCCTTGCCGAGAGCACCTGGACCTTTCCCAGCGACATCTCAAATTACGTCGGCTACCTTTCGCAATCGGGCGTACTCGAGCACCGCAATCAGTTTGCCAGGTTGTTGCGCGAGACCGGCTTCGACACATCACCCGACAATCTTGTCATCACCAATGGCGCGCTGCACGGTATCTCTCAGACTCTGAGCGCGATTTGCCAGCCCGGAGACAAGGTATTCGTCGAGGCGACCACCTATCACGGCATGAAATCCTACGCTCATTTCGCCAGGCTCGATTTGGTCGGGCTTGCTATGGACGAGGAAGGCCTCGTTCCGGACGCGTTCGAGAAGGCGGCGGCGTCCGGCGTCGCGCGCGTGCTGTTCACGATGCCGACCGTGCAGAGTTCGACCGCCGCGATCATGGGTGCGGCGCGTCGGCAGGAAATCGTTCGGATCGCGCGCAAGCACGATATCCTGATCATCGAAGATGATGCCTATGGCTTCCTTGACGAGGCCAGCGTTCCGTTGGCTTCCCTGGCGCCGGAGCGGACGTTCTACGTCAATACGCTTTCGAAATGCCTGGCGCCCGGCCTCAGGCTGGGCATGCTGGTGGTGCCGGAGCAATACATTCCCCGCATTCATCAGGCCATGCGGGCAACTTGTTGGATGGCTTCCCCGATCTCATCCATGATCGCTTCTGAGTGGATCGAAAACGGCACGGCTGCGAGAGTTCGCCAGTCTCTGATCCAAGAAGCGAAAAATCGGGTTAAGCTCGCTTCGCAGATTCTGCGCCCGTACGTCCGGGCAGGTCATCCGACAAGCTTTCATGTCTGGCTCGATCTTCCGAGCGAATCCGTCGAACAAGTTGCCGCACGGGCGCTGCAGCGTGGCGTGATCACCACGCCCACGTCCGCTCTCCTTGTTGATCCGACGCTGATCTCCGGCTTGCGGATCTCGATCGGCGTTCCCGAGCGGCTCGAAGACCTCGAATGGGCCCTGCGGCAGTTGGCCGGTGCGCTTGAGATCGGCCACGCAGCGGACATGTCCATCATCTGAGAGCGGAATGCGGCGGGCGCATTTCGGTCCGATTGCCGATGTCGAGCTATGCTTCAGACGGTCCCGTCGAAGGAATAGGACGTCTTCACCGTCGTGTAGAACTCGGCGGCGTAGCGGCCCTGCTCGCGCGGTCCATAGGACGAGCCCTTTCTACCGCCGAACGGTACGTGATAGTCAACGCCCGCCGTCGGCAGGTTCACCATGATCATCCCGGCCTGAGCGTTGCGCTTGAAGTGGCTCGCGCATTTCAAGCTCGTCGTACAGATGCCGGAAGACAGCCCGAACGGTGTATCGTTTGCAATTTCGAGAGCTTCTTCGTAGCTTCTGGCGCGGATCACCGTGGCCACCGGCCCAAAGATCTCCTCGCGCGCGACGCGCATTCCGTTGTCAACGTCCGTGAAGAGCGCGGGAGACAAGTAGAAGCCGGGCGTATCTCGTTTCAACAGCTCGCCTCCGGTGACGAGCCTGGCGCCTTCATCCTGGCCGAGGCGGATGTAGCGTAGATCTTGGTCGAGCTGGCGTTGATCGACGACAGGACCGATATGAGTCCCGATCTTACATGCATCGTCCACGACGAGGGATATCATGCGTTTCGTCATCGCAGCAACAAAAGCGTCGTGGATGCCATCCGTTACGATCAGGCGAGACGACGCGGTGCAACGCTGACCGGTCGAGAAAAAGGAGCTGTTCACCGCGCATTCAACGGCAACGTCGATATCAGCGTCGTTCAGTACGATCATGGGATTCTTACCGCCCATCTCGAGTTGAACTTTCTTCATTGG
Organism: Bradyrhizobium sp. MV1.5; assembly: GCF_055807615.1. Lineage (NCBI taxonomy): Bacteria > Pseudomonadati > Pseudomonadota > Alphaproteobacteria > Hyphomicrobiales > Nitrobacteraceae > Bradyrhizobium > Bradyrhizobium sp. MV1.5. The sequence goes on from NZ_JBVVPL010000050.1 coordinate 37,687, forward strand.
GTCGGAGGCCATGCAGGCTCGGGCGACGTGTTTTCCCGTCGAGACCGAACCCGTAAACGAGATGGCCGCGATCTTGGGACTCTTCAGCATGGCTTCGCCTATGACCGAGCCGCGCCCCATCACGAGATTGAACACTCCCGACGGGATCCCCGAGCGGGCGATGATCTCGGCTAATTTGTGCGCCGATCCCGGCACCAATTCCGCCGGCTTGAATACGATCGTGTTTCCATATGCCAGTGCTGGAGCGATTTTCCAGGCGGGGATTGCGATCGGGAAATTCCAGGGCGTGATAAGCCCGATGACGCCCAACGGCTCTCGCGTGATTTCGACGTCCACGCCCGCACGAACCGACGGCACTTTCTCACCCGTGAGGCGCAGACATTCGCCGGCGAAGAACTGAAATATCTGTCCGGCGCGCGTGACCTCGCCTATCCCTTCCGGGAGTGTCTTGCCTTCCTCACGGGAGAGCAGACGCCCGAGTTCCTCCTTGCGAGAGAGGAGCTCGGTCGCGATCGCATTCAGGCAGTCGTGCCTGGTCTGGATGGTCGCACGTGACCAACTCCGGAACGCATCGGATGCTGCGTCGATGGCTCGCTCGACGTCGATGGACGACGCAAGCGCATAGTCCCCGAGAATGTCGTTCGTGTTCGAAGGGTTCACGTTCGGAGCAGCATCTGCTGCGGTGGTCCATTCTCCGGCGATGTAATTCAACGTCATCTCGTGTCGATCCATGTGGGAGGGGCGCCCTGCGGGGACGAGCAACGGGCAAAGACCAATCCCGCAGCAATTCTGTTTTCACAGGAATTGAGATATATCAATTAATAATTGGGCTGTAGTATTAATTGACCGCCCGGGAGATGTGCAGTAGCGTCCGGATGTCGGCTCGGTCGGCCAAGAACCCGTTCTAGGAGAGGATGCCCAGTGAACGCTCAACCCAACGGCAAATCGCTCACCGCTAAGGCTGGTGCCCTGAATGGCATCGTCGTGCTGGAAGTGGGGATGGTGATGCAGGTTCCGCTGGCCTGCCAAGTTCTGGGCGACCTCGGGGCGGACGTCATCAAGGTGGAGCGGCCGCAAGGCGACATCACCCGCGGTCTCGACTTCGAAGCCACGCGCCTGGGCGGTATGAGTTCTTACTACGCGGCAATGGGGCGCAATAAGCGGTTGCTGTCGCTGGATCTCAAAAACCCGGTGGCGAAGGAGATTCTGCTTCAGTTGGTCGACAAGGCCGATGTCCTCATGCACAACTTCCGGCCGGGCGTCATGGAACGACTAGGCCTCGGTTACGCCGAACTGAGCGCCCGCAATCCGCGACTGGTCTACGCCGCGGGCTTCGGCTTCGGCGAGAGCGGGCCTCTGGCTGATAGACCAGGCCAGGATATGTTGGCTCAGGCGTTCAGCGGAATGGCCCGCGGTGGGCTGGAAGGCAACGAGCCGCCTCACCTGACCAATTCGCCCATCGTCGATTACGGCGCGGCGATGTCTCTTGTACAAGGGGTTCTCGCCGCTCTCATCGAGCGGCAGACTTCGGGCCGCGGCCAGATCGTCTCTACGTGCCTGTACGACGTAGCGCTCGCGATGCAGCTTTGCGAGGTCGCGAGTGAGAGCATCTACGGCACGAAGACCAATTGGATCAAGCAATCGATCTTCTTCAAGACGTCGGACGGTTGGGTGTCCGTGGTCATGTTGTTTCGGGACAACCCGCTGGGCCTCATGTGCAAGGCGCTAGAACTGCCGGACATCAGCACGCGACCGGAGCTTTCGTCTCTGAGCGGGCAGGTTGAGCACCTTTCTGTCGTCAAGGCATACTGTGAAACGACGATTGCGGCACTCACGACGGAAGAAGCGGTGCGAAAGCTGTCCGAAGTCGATCTGCTCTGTATGCCGGTCAATGAAATTGCCGATGCCGTCGCTCAGGAGCAGACTGCACACAACGGCATTATGTGGGACGTGGAAGTGCCGGGCCGCGGGACCGTGCCTCTCGTCGGCCTTCCAGTGCGTCTGTCGCGAACTCCGCCCGGGGTGCGCATTCATCCGGCGGCAATCGGCGCCGCCACCGACGAAGTTCTGTCCTCGTTCGGATTCAGTGTCGAGGCCATCGCCGAGGCGCGCGGCAAGAAAGCTTTCGGTTGATCTGCGCGGTCCTTTCACAGGATCCGACTGAATGAAAATCAAATTCGAACCCGAGTACGCCAAATGACTACGTCGGACCTCGTCATCGCGACAACGCCGTCTCCGCATGTTCGACTGTTGAATATGAACCGACACGCGAAGCGCAACGCACTGAGCAATGAGCTCATCGCGGCGATCGCTGGCGCTTGCAGAGCTGCCGTTGCCGACAGGGATATCCGTTGCATCGTACTTACGGGCGGTGACGCATTCTTCTGCGCGGGCGCAGACATCAAGGAGATGCAGCAGCGTGGATTCGAAGCCATCAACAATCCGGACAGGCGGAACGATTGGCGGGACATCACCAACTGCGTGAAGCCGATCGTCGCGGCAGTCGAAGGCATCTGTTTCGGAGGTGGGAACGAACTCGCCATGCTCGCTGACGTCGTCGTGGCGGGCGAGAGCGCTCAGTTCGGCCAACCGGAGATCAACATCGGCGTCATACCCGGCGATGGGGGTACGCAGCGCCTGACGCGGGTGGCGGGAAAATCTTTGGCGATGTTGATGGTCCTGACCGGCCAGCCTATCTCCGCGCGGACCGCGCTGCAGGCTGGACTCGTTGCGGACATTGTCCCGACCGGGACGGCGACGGCGAGGGCCCTCGAGATCGCCAGCATCATCGCGCAGAAGCCGCCACGTTCGGTCGAGCTCGCGAAATCGGCGGTGCTCGCTGCCTACCAGACGCCTCTTGATGCCGGCGTGGAGTTCGAGCGTCAAGCGATCCGGGTCGCCTTCACGACCGCCGACCAGCAGGAAGGGATGGATGCGTTCTTCGAGAAGCGGTCCCCGGACTATCGGGGACGCTAAGCGCTCCAAACCGAACGCTTCCGAGACGCAGGGCGCCCGCTCTATCCCGTGAAACCAGCGACCATTGTCATTCGGCCACTAGAT